>NZ_JAXGFU010000013.1:0-107914 GCF_041008815.1 Pseudophaeobacter sp. A-200-2
GTTCTTTGATCATTCCGATGATCTGTGCTTCTGTAAAACGGCTCTTTCGCATCTGTTTGCTCCATCAAGAGGTTGAGCAAACTCTACATTAAAGTGCGGGAGATTTCGGGGGGCAGGTCAGCATCTGTTTGCTCCATCAAGAGGTTGAGCAAACTCTACATTAAAGTGCGGGAGATTTCGGGGGGCAGGTCAATCGGAGTAGGGGCGGGCGGCTAAGTCTATACAAACCTTTGGGATTGTCAGTGGCGATCTCACCCACAGGAAAACTGACTGCTAGGAAGCGATAAGATGCCAGCGAGGCGATCAACAAGGTATCCGGCCGTAATGTCTATGCCAGCGGCATGCGCCGTTCTGCCATTGCGACAAACCAGCTGCAGCCGAAGGGAATGACCTCGTCATTGAACTCATAGGACGGGTTGTGAAGATCGGCACTGTCGCCATTGCCTATGAACAGATATGCCCCAGGGCGTTCCAGGAGCATCTCGGAAAAATCCTCGCCCCCCATGATTGGCTTCAGATCACGATGCGCTACACCAGAGACCTCGAGGGCAACCTCTGCGGCAAGATCCGCTTCCCGCGCGTGGTTCACCAGCGCAGGTGGGCCGGAGATATGGGTGACTTCAGCAACCGCGCCGTAGCCAGTTGCCGTGGCCGTCGCCAGCGCATCGATGCGGGCCCGCACCAGCTTCTGAACCCCGGGTTCGAACGTCCGAACCGTGCCCCGCATGTGAACGGAATCCGGGATTACATTGTATGTGTCGGTTTCTGTCCGAAAGCCGCAGACCGAGACCACCACGTTGTCGATGGGATCGATGTTGCGTGATGCGATGGATTGCAGGGCCACAACGATCTGCGACGCCACCAATGTTGTATCAACGCTCTTGTGCGGCATGGCACCATGGCCACCCTTTCCGCGCACGATGATCTCAAACTTGTCCGGAGAGGCCATCTGAGGCCCGCTGCGTACCGCAAATTCGCCGATGGGCATCCCCGGCATATTGTGCATGCCGTAGACTTCTTCGACACCCCATCGCTCCATCAACCCGGCATCGATCATCGCCCGCGCACCACCGCCACCTTCTTCGGCGGGCTGGAAGGCCAAGACTATCCTGCCGTCAAAATTCCGCGTCTCGGCCAGGTATTTCGCCGCGCCCAGGAGCATTGATGTGTGTCCGTCATGCCCGCAGGCGTGCATCTTCCCCGGAACGGTCGAGGCATGAGGCAAATTTGTTGCTTCCTGAATCGGAAGGGCGTCCATGTCTGCGCGAAACCCGATGGTTTTGCCCGAAGTGTTTGACTTGCCGTTGATCATAGCGACTACACCGGTTTCACCGAAGCCCGTCACAATCTCATCGCAGCCAAATTCCTTGAGTTTCGATGCCACAAGCGCCGCCGTTCGATGCTCCTGAAAACGCAATTCGGGATGGGCATGGATATCGCGCCGCCATGCTGAAACTTCTGGCAACATTTCGGCGAAGCGGTTCAAGACAGGCATCGGTTTCCTCCAGATGAGTGTTATTGCACTTTGGGACCAGGTGACAGCAGAGGCAAGATACCGTGCGCATCCGATCCAAAGGACGTTACCTCTCAAAGCATCCATTCTAGGTATGTGCGCGACATCAGAGATCCGGGTGCCAAATGCAGCCATAAAGTCATCTTGTAGGTCGGCCTTCACAGTCGTAGCAGGCATCGGCCATTAGGGACTGCGCGGCCATAACCGGGTACTGGCCGAACCGCAGAGATCAGAACTTACAGAACCTTCTGCCCTCACACGTAAAATCCGACTTTGCAGCGCCTGCTATCGCTCATTTTTATTTGGGTCCTGGCAGACCTCAATCGAATGGGCATCTTAGGCCACCATCTGAGCGGCTGTTTCGTCCGCACTGTGTGAGATCACGGCTTCAGAACATCGCAGTCGCAGTGAACGGCAGAAACAGCGGACTGCACCGCAGCACAAACCCTCAGCTGGTTGCGTAAACCGGCCAAGTTTGCAGAGGGCACTTCCTGCGCTTGGTGGACCTTCGTTCCCTAGGCAGAGTCAGTCAAGATGGGCTTTTTCCATACCCCGCAGGCGTCGCTGCATCGTATGGTATTCTGCCCGCGTCAACGTCGGGTTGTCTTGGATGTTATGACATCCGGCAAAATCAAGGAACGCGCGTCGGTTCTGCAAAGCAAGACGCAGAAACCTGTCCGCTTCGAAATCTCAGAAGGCACGCGGGCATGTCTCGACAGATGGATGCTAGACCCGCTGATGGTTGGCTCCGAATAACTCTGGCCAGGACGATTTCACGCGCTCCTCCATATCTCGACCCGCCAATATGCTCGGATCGTCCGCAACTGGGTTACATCGATAGGGTTGGAAGCAAGTGCCTATGGCACGCACTCGATGCGTCGCACCAAGGTGACACAGATCGACAAAAAGACTGGCAATCTGCGTGCCGTCCAGCTGCTGTTGGGACACACTAAGATGGACAGCACAGTTAGGTATCTGGGTGTTGATCTTGAGGATGCTCTTGCGATCGCAGAGGCGATTGAGATCTCGCAGACTGGGCCGTCTTCACGAACGGTCCTAACTGGACATTAGCCATGTGGGCATTTGGGATGCGCTTCTGCTAGGGTCGGCGCCGCCCGCATGACTGGATTCCCCGTGGCGGCCGGGAAGCTTTGGCTGGGAGGCCCCGTGAACAAGACCGAACCAAGTATGTCCAAACCGGGCACCGACACTGCGCTTTCTTCTTCTGATCCTCGTTCGAAGGCCGACATGACACAGCTATCGCATATGGTGTACGATGTCGCCCTCGACAATTCCCGCTGGGCCGAGATGATTGGCCGGATTGAAGCTCTCATGGCAGCGGGGGATGTGGCACGTGTTGAGAGTGCGGAGCAGCTGGAGGATCTGCGGCAGCATGTCGAGCGCGCCATGCAGATATCGGATCGTCTAAGTGCCGCGCGGGACGAAAGTGATCTTGGGCGCAAGCTTCTGGCCAGCCTGTCGTTGTCTTTTCAGCTTTTTGATAGCGATGGCCACGAACTGCCGCCGGAGTCGGTTTCTACCGATGCCACAGCGGGGAGTTTCACAGACGGGGACGATAGCGCAGGGCTGGCGCGAGATGTTCTTCCGCAAACGCTCCGCAGCCAATACGCTGCGACGCAGAACCCAATGCGTCTTGCCGGGGAAGGAGATGATCCGGCAGAGGAAATCCTGCTGGGGCCTGATCTGGTTCGAAAGCTCGGGTTGCCTGCGCGGGTAGTCTGGGCACGCCTGCGTCTGACACGGGACCCACAGCGTATTGCAGCCAACCTTGGTGCGACTTACGGCCTCACGGCGGGGCGGCGCAAGTTCCTTGGGGCCTTTCTTGAACATGCAGACCTGCGCAAGGCCGCAACGGCCGTTGACCTGAGCTATGAGAGTGCGCGCACCTACCTCAAGGATATCTGCCAGACGATCGGCTTGTCAGGACAGGCCGAACTGATCCGCGCTGCCTTGCAGAACCCGCTGTCGGTCATTGACGCGGATTTCTCTCAGACCGAACGATCTGCGGTGCGTTGCCAGATCGAACGCCCCGAGGGGGGCGTGATCGAGTATTTCGCGCTTGGCGCTGCGGGTGCCTATCCGATCATTCATTACGATGCACTGTCTGGGGTCGGTTTGGATGTGCTGCGTTTCCCGGAGGTGTTCGAGGCGGTGCTGAACCGCCTTGGTGCGCGGCTGATCGTTCCCTGTCGGCCGGGAACGTTCCGGTCGACCTTCATACGGCGCAAATCGGCCGCGGGGGATGCAGAGGATGTGCGTCTGTTGTGCGCGGCCCTCGGGATCGACCGGTTCGCGCTGATTAGCAATTCTTTTGGCGCGGTCAGTGCGCTCAATGTTGCTGCCGCGTTGCAGGACCGCTGTGACCGGGTTGTGCTGGCAGCGGTTCATAATCCCGACCGGGAGGCCGAGCGAAGCGCCGCCGGGAATTATCTCCACAAGATTTCCGCAGTGATTGGGCGCCGCTCTCCGCTGGTCTTGCGCTGGTTGATCCCATTCCTGTGCAAGTCGGTGATTCAGGACCCCGGCAAGTTCGCAGAAAAGGCCATCACCGAGGCGACGTGCGATCATGAAAAAGCGATCCTGCGGGCGCCGAGCTTGCTTAAGAGTGTGCAAGTGATGCTCGAAGAGCGCACGGCGTCGGGCTTTGACGGCGTCATCCAGGAACATCGTCACATCGGGCGCAACCTTGGTTTCGATCTGTCGGAGTTGCAGGTGCCGTTGCATCTGTTCCAGGGGGACTGTGATCGGATGAACCCGGTGGAAGGTGCGGTCGCCCTTGCGGAGAAAGCGCCGCACGCGACGCTTCATATCATCAAGGGGATGGGCCATTCGATGATCAAGGCCGAGTGGGATTGGCTGTTGGCTGCCGCTGCCGGTGCAGACTACGAGATCCCGGCAGCAGATCGCCGCGGACCACTGGCAGAGGCTCTGGCCCGTTAAATTACAGCGGGGTCCCCAAATGGGAATTGTTTGAAATTCAAGGCAAAATTAAAAACCTGCGAGTTTTGAAATTTTGCCTGAGTGAATTGATGACATATGCTTTCTATCTGAGAAACTACGCATCGCATGTGGCGATGGTCGCAATGTTGTGCGCGATGACCGGGGCGCAGGCTCTGGCTGGGCCAAAAGGCGGTGCAGTCACCTCGGGCAGTGCTCGGATTTCTTCAGGTGGCGGCGGGGTCACGACGATCCGTCAGAGAAGCAATCGGGCCGTTATAGACTGGCAGAGTTTTGACGTCGGAACGCAGGAGTCGGTTTCCTACCTCCAGCCGGGTCAGCATGCCGCCATCCTGAACCGCGTGACAGGCGGGGCAGGGGCTTCGCAGATCGACGGCAGTCTCACAGCGAACGGACAGGTGTTTGTGCTGAACCCGGATGGCGTGGTTATCGGTGAGACGGGCCGGATCGCATCGCGCGGGGGTTTCGTGGCGTCCACTCTGGATATCGAGGATTCTATGTTCATGCGCGGGGGCGATCTGCGCTTCAGCGGCGATGGCTCTGGCGCCGTCATCAATCGGGGTGTGATCGAAAGCGAGGCGGGTGACGTCGTTCTGGTCGCGCCGCGGATCGGAAACTTTGGCACCCTGAGAGCCAAGGCCGGAACTGCGGCGCTTGGCGCGGGGACCGCGGCATGGTTGCGGCCTGCGGATGACCAGATTCTGCACATTGATACAGGCCTGCAGATTGGCGGTCGCGGCGTAGACAATCAGGGCGTTATCAAGGCTGCGCAGGCAGAGCTGAAGGCCGCTGGCGGGTCGGTTTACGATCTTGCGATCAATCAGAGCGGAACCGTGCGTGCGACAGGCGTTGAGCGCAAGAATGGCCGTATCCTGCTGAGTTCGGGTGGTGGCTCCCTGGAGGTGTCAGGCACCCAGGAGGCCCGCAATCAGGATGGCTCCGGCGGCGAGATCTATGCCGGTGGTGGGTTCCAGGGGAGTGATGCCGCGATCGAGAATGCCGAAACGTTGACGGTGAGAGAGACGGCAGTCTTCGATGTGTCGGCCAGTGCCGGGGAAGCGGACGGTGGCAGGGTTATTCTGTGGTCTGACGGTCTGACCTCGTTTCAGGGCAGTATCAAAGCAACCGGCGGAGCCGATAGCGGTGACGGCGGGTTTGCCGAGGTCTCCGGGCTGGAGAGGCTGGATTTCAGGCCGTCCTCGGTGGATCTCAGTGCGGAAACGGGCAGCGCGGGTACTTTGCTTCTGGACCCGGACGATCTGTTGATTGTTGACGCGCGTATGCAGGGCGAAGCAGCCGTCGTCGACACGGGCAGCGGCACCGTCACCCCGGAGCCGGGCTCAGGCGTGTGGGATCCTGATTTTGCCGGATCCGAAGTATTGGCGGAAACTGTCGAGGGTCTGCTTGAGACAACCAATGTCGTCCTCCAGGCAAGCGGCAGCATCTTTGGTAGGGCCCCGGTCGAGACGACCGCTGGCAGTACCAACAACCTGACCCTGACAGCTGGACAAGACATTATCCTTGAGGAGATGATCAATCTTCAGCAGGGGGACCTGTCGCTGCTGGCCCAGGGCAGCATTCAAGGTCCTTCGGCCTTCCCCGGTTTCCCGGGGATTGGCGGTAACCCGATCACGGCCAACCGGATTTCCATCGGGGCCTCTGGCGGTGCGGGCCTTGCTTCTGTCGACCTGGGCTCGGTTGCTCTTTCCGCGCAGGCGGTCGACCTCGATTTCGGCACGGCGATTTCCGGTGACGTGAACCTCGGGAATGCAGCCAATACTATCGGCGAAGTCAATCTGCTGAACGCCGGGAGCGGGGGCTTCTCTGGCGCGTTGACGCTGGTGAATGATGGGAATGGGCTGACCGTCAACGGCAGCCTCGCTGGCACCGACCTGACCGGCCTGTCCATCGTGACGGATGGTGACCTCTCCCTTGGGGTGGACTTCGATCTCTCCGCTCCGACGTCCTCGGGTGCGCTGGATCTTGTGCTGGCCTCCACCAACGGCGACATCAAAAGTCAGGCGCCTGCAAGCGCCTTTGCCGGGCTGGATGCCGGTGCGAACCAACGCTTGCTGGCCTACTCTACCAACAAGTCCCAGACGAACCTCGCGACCGGTCTGTCTCTGACCGAGGTCACGCAGGAAAGCTATGCGTCCGCGCCGCCCTCGGGGTTGCCTGCGGATGGTACCAGCCGGATCTTTTACCTGTCGGGGCTGGGGCAGCTGACGCTGACGGCAGATGACGTCAGCCGCGCCTACGGGAGCGCGAATGGTGCGCTGACCTTTTCGGTCGAGGGTTTGGTCGGCAGCGACACCTTCGACGCGGTAACCACCGGGGCGCCCGCGTTGTCCGTCGCCGCAGATACCGAAAGCAATATTGGCAGCTACGAGATTTCGATTGGCCACGGTGATCTGGAGCTAACCTCTGCCACCTATACCGGTTTTTCCTTTGTGCCGGGTAAGCTGTCGGTGACACCGGCGGAGCTGATTGCCTCTCCGGTCACAACCACAGTGACATATGGGGACAATTTCCGCATTCCTGTGACCTTCACGGGTTTTCTTAATGGGGATACGGCGCGCAGTCTTGGTTTGCAGAATGCTGAAGCAGCGGTGCCGGGTGTGGGCGGCACGCCGGACGTTGGCCGATACGATGCGATCTTTGCTGCAGGAACTTTCGGAAATTACCGGTTCGTCGATAATGGCGCCACTGATGAGCTGGTTGTGACGCCGCGCCCGTTGACCATCCGCCTGCGCGACAGAAATCGCATTTATGGGGAAACCAATAGATTTCTCGATCCGACCTTCGAGGGGCTTGTACGGTCGTCCCATGAAGAGGATTTCACCGTCAGCCAAAGCACTGCTGCGACGGTGGCCAGCGATGTCGGCACCTACGCGATTTCTGGCGCGGCTTCGGCGGCGGGGAGCAGTGCGTCGAACTACGATGTGAGCATTGTACCGGGGCGCTTGAATATCACGCCTGCGCCGCTCAGCCTGGCGGTCGATGCGACCAGCCGGGAATACGGCGAGGACAATCCCGTCTTTTCCGCAACGCCCACTGCCGGGACCTATTGGCGCAATGGAGATGACGCGTCCGACGTCAATTTGAGCTTTGCAACGGATGCCGACCGCACATCGGATGTTGGCACCTATGGTGTGCGGGTCAGTGGTTCGGCCCGGAATTACACCATCGAACCGCGCCTCAGTGGCAGCGCGCTGACCATCACGCCCGCTCCGCTGACCATCACGGCTGAGAACCTGTCAAAGGAATATGGCGACCTCCTGGATGGCGCGGGGCTAAGCTTTGACGCCGTAGGGCTGAAACTGGAGGACCAAGTGGCAGACCTTGGTTCGTTGCAGGCAACTTCTGATGGGTTTGCAGCCGAAGCCGATGTGGTGACAGGTGGCTACGTGGTCAATATCACGGGGCTGTCCAATCCCAATTACAGACTAACCTCGGCAAATACGCCCACCCTGATGATCACCCCGGCTGAGCTGAACCTGAGCGTTGGCGATGCGTTCCGCACCTATGGCGACAGCGCGTTCGAGGTTTCCGGGACCACCGCTGTGGGCTTGCGGTCTTGGGACACTCTTGAGGATCTGGGGCTGTCCTATACGTCATCGATCACCGACAGCAGTCTTGATGCCGGGCAAAGCCGCCCGATTACCGCACAGCTTGGATCGGATGTGGTCAACTACACGTTGGCCGATGTGATACCAGGGACCGCGACCGTCACACGCCGGAAGGTTCGCGGCTATATCTCGCGCTTCCAAAGGTTCTTCGGCAACACCAGTACGCCGAACATGACGGTCTCTGGACTGGTGAATGGGGATACGCTGGAGGATATTGACGGCTTCAGCTTCGACGGCGTGCATGACGATGCCCTGACGGATGTGGGCACCTATACCGTCACCGGTTTGATTGAGGATAACAACTATGAACTGGCCAGCCCTGCGCGGGGCACTCTGACGATCATTCCGCGCCGTATCACGGCAATCGTACCGGAGCAGAGCCGGACCTATGGCGACGCAGACCCGGTGCAGGTTGAGATCGGCAACATGGCGCCGGGCCATACGCTGGAGGACGTCCTGAATAGCGGCGGGTTCGTCAGTGCAGGTGCGGATCCCCATGCCAATGTCGGCACCTATGAGGTCACGGGTCGTTTCCATAACGACAACTACGAGGTCCTGAGCCAGGTTATCGGCGATGTGAACGTACGGCCAGCGCCCCTGACCATCGATATGAGCGATGTGACCGTGGCCTACGCCGAGAGGCCGAATGCCACATACACGGTTGAGGGGCTGCAGAACGGCGAAACTCTGCAGAACCTCTTTGTCCAATATGGTCCGCAATACCTGCTCAGCGAGTTTTCCCTGCCGGACGGGCGCAAGGAAGATGTGGTGGCATTCAGCTATCAACCCGCAGTCCTTGCCAATGGCGAAAAGCCGATGGACAATTATTTCATCCGTGTCGACCGCGGCGCGATGGAGGTCACCAAGCGGCAGATCTACATCTCCGCCCATGACATCCTGCGAGAGCTGGCCGCGGACTACCAGCGCGAAGAGCTCTACCCCGGTCTCGTTTATGAAGGCGGCACGCTGGTCGGCGGGCGGCTGGTGAACGGCAACGGCCTGGGCCTGGCCTATATCGGCGACGAGACGCTCAGCGTGATCCCCGGCAACAACGTTGCGGATGTGCTTCAGGTGGTGGTGACCCTGGACGGGCGGACCGAGGACCCGGATGCGGATCGCAAGTACGACATCACCTATGTCGGAGAGCTGGGCGACGTGATCACCAAGAACAATCAGATCATCGAACTCATCGAAATCGACACCGAGGTGGAATCGACCACGACCAGCGTCGTGATGGACAACTTCATCGCCACCAACGACCAGGGACAGATCGTCGACCCCGAGGCCTGCGAGTCCCTTGGCAAGGTCATGGTGGACGAGGTCTGCGACCTCAGCCACGTCGAATACACGCTGACCAAGGCACCCGACGTGGTTTCGCCCCTGACGGCGGGCCTGATGGACGATCTGACGACCGAGCCCTCGGATACCCTGGTTGAGGTCTTCTCGAACTACCTGATCGGCGGTATCCAGACAGGCGCTCTGAGCACCGACATGATCTACCTGATCGACGACCTGCGCAACGGCAGGATCAGCGGCGACGCCTTTATGGCGCGGGCGCTGGCCGAACCCGGGGCAGGCAGCGTGCTGATGGAGGCGATGGACGGCTACATTCAGGCGCTGGTCAATGCCGATCCCGGCAGCCTGACCGAGGCCGAAACCCTGCTGCGCGGGCGCTACGAATACCGGGCGCGTCGCATGGCCAACCAGATGTACTGGGACCTGGTCGCGGCCAAGGAACAGGATGACGCCCGGCGCGCCTCGGAGGACGCTACCCTGGGCGGGCTGGTCGCCAAGGCTCCGGCTGGCTACGTGCTGGACGGCGTGCTGGGCAATTACACCCGCGATCTGGGCGACCAGATGCTGGCGATCAGCGGCGGGGCAAGTGTCGCAGGCTTCGCCGGCGGCGCGGCTGCCGTGCCGATCGCCTATGTCGCCCATACGGCGGCACAGGCAGCGCCCCTGGGGGCGATCATCACGAGCAATGCTTCGAGCAAAGCAGCTGTCGTTGCGGCCAACCTCGCCCTCAACAAGATGTCGGCGGTGTTCGGCAGCACCGTCACTGCTTCGACAGCGGGCGTGGCCGGTGGGATCTTCCTGACCGCGGCCATCATCGGCGTGCAAAGCGGCATCGCCCAATCCGAAGCCGCCAACCGCGAGGCGGAACTGGCCTTCTTCATGGAGCGCCTGCACCCCGACAACTTCTCTCCGGGCAACGTGCCGCCCGCGATGCATGCCCTGATCATGAGCGAACTGGCCACCGGCGCCACGCTGGGCGGGAACTGAGACCAATGAAAATGACCAAGACCCCGGGCCTTATGGCCCTCCTTTACGGTGCGCTGCTAGCCCTTGTGCCCGCGCCGCCCGTCACGGCGCAGCAAGGCCCCGCAGCGCAGCTTGCGGCCTTATCAGGCGAAGAGGCCCTGTTGCCCCGACTCAACGGCCTGGCCCTGGTGGCCCGTGCGCCGGGCACCACCGCCAGCCGCCAGGCCGGAGTGCAAATCTCTCAGCGGCTCGAGGCGCCCGACGAGGCCGCCCTGGCCGCGCGCCTGCAAGGCGCCATCGGCCGCCCCGCCTCGCTGGAAAGCCTCCACAGGCTGGTGGCCTATGTCCGGCTGCACTTCCGGGAGGCGGGTTATCCCTTCACACTGGTGACCTTGCCGGAACAGGACATCACCCATGGCACCGTGGCGATCCTGGTTCAGCCCTCTCGGCTTGCGCAGGCGCCGACGGTGGACGGTGCCGAGTATTTCAAAGCCGAAGACTATCGCCGCGCCATACGCGTGCAACCCGGACAGACCATCAATGCCGAGATCCTGGAAGCGGATGTCGCGCTGCTGAATGCCAACCCCTATCGTGATGTGCGGCTCGTCTCGTCGCCGGGCCAGGAGCCCGCCACCACGGCGCTCACCTTGGTGACGCAAGAGCAGCGACCCTATGACTTCACGCTTGGGTTCAGCACGGACGTTTTTGATGGTGAAACGAGTACGAACCTGAATGGCAGCGCGGTTTTCGGGAATGTGCTGGGGAGAGGAGATGTGCTGCGGTACGATCTGGGTGCGGATCCGGACAACTCCACCTCCATCGCTCATACGCTGACATTCAGCCATTTCCTGCGGGGCGGGCGAAGGCTCCAGGCATCGGCCTATTACACCAAGCCAAAAAACGAGTTTTCTGGGGTTTTCCGTCAGGTCCAGTCGACTGCGCGCTTTGGCCTGACCTATCACGCGCCAGGCCTTGGCACGAATGCCGGAGAGCAGCAGGACTGGTATGTCGGCGTTGAGGTCTCCAGCGAGGAATACGAGCTGCAATTCGCGGGCATTCCAGTTTCGCGAACGGATGTGGACCTGGCCTATCTAAAGGCTGGTTGGAGCCGCGCGCGGAGGCTCGAGCGGGTGCAGCGCAGCTACGGGGTGGATCTTCTGCTCAGCCCCGGTGACTTTAGTGGCGGAAATTCCGACGCCCGGTTCAATGCCGCAAGGTCAGGGGCCACAGCTGACTATGCCATCCTGCGGCCGCGGTTCTCGCAGTCAATGGCGCTTCCGGTGGGTGGGACATGGTCGATTGCGGCGCGTGGACAGATAGCGACAGGCAAACTGTTGCAGTCACAGCAATTTAACGCGGTGTCAGGCAACGCAGTTAGGTTTGGCGATGTTTCTGTCTATGGCGATCATGGGCTCACGCTGCAAAACACCCTGACTGTTTCTGACTGGACCTTCGGCAACTGGCGCTTCACACCGCAGCTAATGGGTGATGTCGCCGCAGTCCGCTGGACCGGAAACAGCACCGGCGCATTGCGGAATACGCGACTGGCGGTTGGCCTTGGGGCAGGGATCAACGCCGATATTTCGGGACGCGCAACTCTGTCGCTGAATGCAGGGAGATTGTGGTGGCAAACCACCAATGAATCGCGCAGCGAGTTTGCCCTAACGTTCAGTTTGAGTGTCGGGCTTTGAGCGCGGGAAAGCGCCGGTGGTCGGCCCCACCTGAGTGGTCCAGCTTAACCGTTAGTGCATGATCAGTCTTGGGTCCATCGGTACGATGGTTTCCTGGGCTGGAGGGCGGTAGCCCAAAGCACTGTGTGGTTGTTTCGTGTTGTAGTGTTTCCTCCACTGTTGATCAGCGGTCTCCGCTTCCCGGAGGCTGTAGAAGACTTCCCCGTTCAGCAGTTCATCCATTGCCCCGCAGGCGCATGCAACGCATGCTGCCGAGAGGGGCGGAACCGGGCGTTGAAGCTTTCGCAGTAGCCATTCTCCCAGGGTGACCCGGGTTCGATGTAAGCGGTCTTGGCGCCGACGGCCTTGATCCAATCCTGGACGGCCTGAGCTACGAACTCAGGGCCTTTGTCGGACCGGATGTAAACCGGGACGCCTCGCATAATGAACAGATCGCTCAAGGCGTCGATCACGTCACCCGAGTTCAGCTTGCGTTTCACCTTGATCGCCAAGCACTCCCGGCTGTGCTCGTCTAGGATGTTGAGCGTCCGGAAGACCTTTCCATCATCGGTCCGGCAATGAACAAAGTCATAGCTCCAGACGTGGTTGCGATACTCGGGGCGCAGCCGGACACATGATCCGTTATTCAGCCAGATCCGTCCCTTCTTCGGTTGTTTCATTGGCACCTTTAGCCCCTCTCGCCGCCATAGGCGCTCGACGCGCTTGTCGTTCACCTCCCAGCCCGCATCTCTCAGCAGAGCCGCGATGCGACGATAGCCGTAACGGCCGAACTGGCGTGCCAGCTCAATCATGTCCGCGACCAGCCGTGCTTCGTCGGCCCGGCCTTGCGGCACCTTCCTCTGCGTGGATCGGTGCTGCCCCAGGACACGACAGGCGCGCCGCTCGGACAGCCGGAACCGGGTGCGGACGTGATTGATGCAGGCACGGCGGCGAGCGGGGCTCAGTAGTTTCCCTTTGCTGCCTCTGCCAGGATCAGCTTGTCCAGCGTCAGATCCGAGACGGCCTTTCTAATCCGTTCGTTCTCCTTCTGGAGGCGTTTGAGTTCCCTGAGCTGGTCGGTTCCCATACCGCCATATTGCTTGCGCCAGCGATAATAGGTTTGCTCAGTTATGCGAACTTCGCGGATCGCATCCACGCGTGTCGCGCCCTGTCCGACAAGTACCTCAACCTGCCGCAGCTTCGTGACAATCTCTTCTGGCTTGTGTCGTTTCGTAGCCATTCTGGCCCTCCGTTTTCCTAAACATAACGGCGGACCACTTCAGTGGGGGAAGACCAGGTATGGAGTTGATACTTGCAGTCTGTGACCCTGACGCCGTATAGGGCGGAGAAGAGGACTACGTTTCTCGCTATGTCTCAACGGTAGTGAAACGCGCCCTGACGAGCACGGATACTGAATACATCGCTGTCTTTTTATCTGTTGGCACGGTCGACAAGAGATGCGTTGAAAGCATACTGGGCTGACCGGTTGGGGCTCCAAGCGGACCAGCGGCAATGCGGCGTGTGATTTTGCGCGAAACACTCTGTCACCCGCCCTGGTCAGTCACACCGGGGCCCGCTCCCAGCCCAAAGTGACCGATGCGAAGCGAGGTTGGCTCTCGTTGCCGCACATGCACAAATCGCGCCTCGACTTCCCGGAACCGGACATTCAAGCTGTCAAACGCGGCATTTTGCCCTCAATGTCGGCAGTGGAGCCCAGTCTACCGCTTTTTCATCTGGCGAGGCGAGGAACCTAGCAGATGGTTGTCAGAAGTGGTTCATGACTGACGCAGTCCCATACGGGATCATCAGACCACCCCTTCGGCGTCTCGGTTGACAAGACGGAACTGGCGCGGCGTGACATTTGCCGTGCGCAGGAAATCACGCTGGAAATGGGCCTGGTCGGCGTAGCCACAGCAATAGCCGATCTCGGCAAGGCTGGTATCGGTTTCCACGAGGTATATGGCAGCCGCCTTCATCCGCGCGCGCCGAAGCACGCGCGAATAGCTTTGGGATTCACCAAGGAGGCGCCGCTGCATAGATCGTTCGGACAGGGCAAGCAGCTTGGCTGCATCGGAGCTTTTCCAGGAACGGCCGAGATCGGTTTCGAACAATGCGGCAAGACGATCAGATAGGCGCGCGTCGCCCGCGCCGGGCAAGGTCGGCGATCCTTGGTCGCTGGGGCCGTTCAACGCAGTCCAGGTGATGTGGCAGCGCGCTGTCTCCGTTGCCGGTGCGAATGTGGCATCGCGCAGGTCGTGCGGCCTTAAGGATTTTCCGCCAATTTCCAACCGGCACTCCTGCGCACCGATGGCCATGACTAGGCCGAGAAGAAGCCCGGCGATCAGGCAGTTTTCTCCTGCCGTCGCAGGGCAGTCCCGGCTGGTACGCGCACACAGAAAAGCGTTGGAATGCGTTTCGATCCAGGTATTGTGAGAGGAATGGTAGTAGCGCTCAAGGCGCATGAACTTTTCGGCCAGCACCCGTGGAGTTGCCGAGCGTCTCATGACGGTAAGGGCCGGGGTTTCCGCTGCAGTATCAAGGTACTGTCCGACGCTAAGCAGCAATCCCGGACCGTGGCGCTCCATAACGCGCTGCACGAGCGATTGCTTTTGGCCGACATCAGCCAAGGCACCTCTCATCGGGTCGGCAATGGTGGCGCCTTCAAGAAGCTCGGGGGCCTGATCAGCGATGGCTTGAGCCAGAAGAGCGACCAGCCCGGAGTAGGTAAACTTTTCCATTTCGACCTGGTCCTGTGTCAGAGTATCCAGCGCCATTCTATCATCGTTGCACCGGAGATTATTGAACAATCCCGCCAAGGTTTGCGGCTGTGTGTTTTCGCGGGTGATGGCGCAATACTTCAATAAATCCAGACACCCGATAGCGAGAGTCTTGTCCATTCACATCGAAAGGGCACACGATGCAGTATATTCGGAAATCCATTGTCGTAACCGGCGCCAGCCGTGGAATCGGAGCCGCGCTGGTGAATGCCTATGCCGCGCAGGGCGACGAGGTGATTGCCGTCGCGCGGTCGCTTCCCAAGGCAAGTAGGAGTAATATCCAGCCGCTCGCCGCCGACCTTGCCACCGACGCGGGGATTGCTCGCCTAGTCAGGGCGATCGAGGAATGGGGGCAGGGCGTTGACATCCTGATCAACAATGCGGGTATCCAGAACGAGATCGCGCTGACAGGTTTCATTGAGCCGGCAACCATCGACACGGAGATTGCCCTGAACCTTGCAAGTCCGATCAAGCTGAGCCTGGCGCTCATGCCCTTCCTGCGGGGAGCGGGCAGCACGGTGGTCAACGTCACCTCGCTGGTGGCATTGCACCCCAAGCCCTCGGCCCCGGTCTATTCGGCGACGAAAGCGGGTCTGTCCTCATTCACCCGCGCCCTGCGACATCAGATGAGCGGCAAAGGCATCGCGGTGGTCGAAGTGATCCCTCCAGTCGTCGCCACCGACATGACCGCGGGCCGGGGCCACGGCAAGCTCTCTCCCGAGGACATGGCTGCCGCCATCATCGCCGGTGTTGCGCAGGGCGCGACGCTGGTAGCGCCGGGCAAGTCGAGGCTCGTGATGCGGCTCAATCGCTTTCTGCCCGGTCTCGTTGCGAGGTTCCTCGCCAAGGTGTGAGTACCGGCCCTGCCATTCTCTTCGGCATTTGGCGGAATTTTTCAATAATCCGGACCGCCCGGCAGGCTAACAGACCATATCGAATCCAACCAAGGGAAATAATATTGACATGTTGAAACCCATCATTGCATCGCTCTCAATTACCAGTGCCGCCCTCCCACTGCAGGCCGACACGACCAAGAGCCTTACCCGCCTTGAAATCAACACCTCGATCGACATTCCGGCACCCGCCGATGTGATCTGGGACATCTTGGCCGACACCGACGCCTATCCTGAGTGGAACCCATATCACGTTCGCGTCGAGGGCGAGATGAAGATCGGCCAGAATCTTGCAGTTCACGTCGAGAAGCCCAACGGAACCGCAGTGACTGTGAACCCGCGCCTGATGGAATACGATCGAGGCAAGAGTCTGGTGTGGGGTGGCGGCCCGGTCGGCATCTTTCGCGGCGTTCACCGTTTTGATCTGGAAAGCCTGTCCCCCACCTGCGCGCGACTGCACCATACCGAGGTGTTTTCCGGCCTGTTCATCTCCTTCGCCGAGTTGGATGCGATCGAGCCGGGTTATGTGCTGATGAACGAGGCCCTCAAGGAGCGCGTCGCGGCGCTGCGCGACAACGGGAATGGCTGCTGAACACGGCGAGGCCTCAATGCGCAGAAAACGGCTTAGAACCTGAGACAACCCGTGATTGGCCGCACATATCAAAGTCCGGTCTGTCCGCACACCGGGCCTTGAGTCGTGTCGGCAAAGCTGCACATGGGGGCGAATGTCCGCTAAGAGCCCAAATACGACCTTCCAGAAGGGCGCAGCGCAGGCTCTGCTGCAGGCGCGAGAGGTTTCCTAAGAGCGGACCTTCGGCTCCGCTCAGCTGACCAGGGCGATGCTGCAATCAGTGCAGAAGTCAGCGAAGCGCAGATAGTGACATTTGCAAAGTCGCGGGATTTGGCAGCTGGGCGGCGTTCACATGCTGCATGAGCAATGGAAAGAGCAGACCTTCGCCGCAAGTGCAGTCTGCAAATATCATTTGACGGAAGGCAAGCGGGACTTTCCAGACCATGCAGGGAGACATCCAATATTTTGCGAATGACCCAAACTGGCCGTTACTCAACGGCGCCATGGATGGCTGCATAGCTGTTTACTTCGTGACCAGTCGGTTTACTGATCCCTGAAGTAAGCCCAGGCATCCACTTCGGTTCCGTCCGCGAGAATGCAGACGCCGGTTTCTGAACCGTCATCGGCGCGGCGGATCTCATAAGTGCCGCCTTTGTCGACACAGTAGACCGCGGCGGGATTGGAAAGGCCGGTTGCTCCCGGTTGCTCGCCATTAGCCTCATCCTGCGAACAGCCGGTCATCGTTGCGCCGACCGCGATGAACAAGACAGCCAGTACTTTGCGTTCAACATTCATATGCGCTCCCTCGCAGATTTGGATCAATGCACGCCATGGGCGACCGTCAGCGCATGATGGAGGGCGGCCTCCGTGAATTCCTGTTTGACTTGCGGTCCTCCCGGCAGTTCGAGCGAGGCCTTCCGCTCTGGCTCTCCTGCGGGAAGCATGCGCCCTTCCATGACCGTGCCCCAGACGCCGATATTGCGGATTTCCATTGCATCGACCGAAAGAGGATTCGCATCGAGGATCGTCAGGTTCGCACGCTTGCCGGGGGAAATGGTCCCGATCTCGTCTTCCAGCTTCAGCGAATAGGCAGCCTCGATGGTGACGCCGCGCAGCGCCTCCTCGACCGTCACCCGCTGATCGGAGCCAGCGACGCGGCCCGAGGTGGTGAGACGGTTCACCGCGCACCACATCAGGAACAACGGATCCGCCGGCGCCATCGGCATGTCGGAATGAAGCGACCACCGGACACCCGCGCGCGAGAGGTCGCCGAGACGCACCATCTCGTTCGCGCGTTCGGGGCCGAGCCCGACCTCGCCATACTGATCGGACAACGCCGTGACATAGTAGGGATTGCCGCTGACGATCGCTCCGAGCTTTCTGATGCGGGACACCTGGTCGGCGCCGCTCACCGCGAAATGGGCGATCACCGTGCGGTGGTCATAGCGCGGGTTGCGCCGCAGGTTGGCCTCGAGCGTGTCAAGGACGCGGTTGAGGCCCTCGTCGCCGTTCACGTGAATGTGGATCTGGTACCCCGCATCCCAGTAAATGCGGAAGGCGCGCTCGAAGACGTCCCTGTCCATCATCCACTCGCCGCTGTGACCGTCCAGGTAGGGCTCGCGCACCTGCATGCGTTGGGAATAGATCGCCCCATCCGCGAACAGCTTCGCTTGCCTGGACGTCGTGCTAGTCATGCCGCCGTACCAGGAGGCGAGCTTTTCGGTCTCGGCGATGACCTGTGCGTCATCGTCGTACATCCCGACGAGGCTCTTGCCGTCGGGCATGAAGGACCAGCGGAATGGCATGTCGGGGCTGGAGAAGACAGCATTCACACCGTCCTGCACCGGCCTGGAAAGGATGCCCCCGGGCTCGTTGCCGATCGTGATGCCCTTCGAATGCATGTAGTCCCTTACGATTTCCAGCCCCGCCTGAAGCCGTTCGGGACTGGCAGCCATGGTGGCGATGTACGGCAGAACGGCGAACATCCCCTGTTCCCAGAAATGGCCGTCCTCGAAGCTGCTCTGCTCCCCGGCCGAGGCGGAAAAGGCGTCGTATGCCTCCTGCGTGAGACCGCCGCGTTCCAACGTGGCGGTGTTGAGGAAGAACTGCGTGGCAGGAACGCCCCCAGACGAGGATCGGCCGGGTCGTGCTGATAGCATCGAGTTCGGCCCGCGTCAGAGGTCCGTAAAAGGAAGGATGGTAGCCCCAGGTCAGTACGGGTTCGTCGGGATCGGACCGCGCGGCCACGGCGGCTGTCAGCCGGTCGATGAAGTCCTGCTTGTCCTTCACGGCAGGGACCGTCCCCGTCGGCAGGACCCAGTCCTCGATCGACAGGATCTCGGACGACATGCTGAGCGCGGCCAGAACCGGGTGATCGTGCTGGGACACGAAGCCCGGAACAATCACGTGATCGGCGAAGGTCGTGTCGACCTCGTAGGACTGATCGCCGAGGATCGCGACGGTATCCTCAAGGCTGCCAACCCAGAGGATGCGCCCGTCCACGACTGCGACCGCTTCCGCGGCGGGCCGTGCCGGGTCGAGCGTTACGATTTCTCGAGCAGTATAGATGGTAGCCTTTGGCGAAGCCACGAAGAGGCTTCCGACGTCCTGAAGCGAACCCGTCTGCGCCATGACCCGCCCCACGGGCGTTAGTGCCGTTGCTCCAGCAATACTGGCACGGACAAAGGTTCTGCGGTCTAAAATGGGCATTTTGAAAAATCTCCTCACCGACGAACGCGCGCACCTAGAGCGTACTCGAGATCCGGCGGAGCCAACAAACTTTCTAGTCGCAGTGGCAACTTTTTGCTTAGCATTGATCGAAGGTCCGGTTCGCGCCAGACGATTCAAAGGCGGCGCACTAGGGCAAGGTCGAAATGGGCTCGAAGCGGACCTGCGCCGACGCAGAGGAGGGCTCGACGCTCCAGACACGGTACATCGACCCCCTGCGGGTCAAACCGGCCGTTCGATCCTCTCGCAACCGCAGAGAATATCCACTTGCCACCCGAAAATGCATGGGCTGACACTGCTTGAGTGGTCACGAGGCACGGGGCCGCTTTGGGCTGAGAAAGTCTACCATATCCTGTTTCATATTGGCGTTGTGCACCAATATCGAAGCCATCGAGCGTGGTATCCCGATGCCGTTGTCGGGGTCAGATGCCACGCTCAAAGCACCAAGCCTTGGCTACGCAGGCGTGCGATTTCGGTGGCGATTACGTCAGAAAACGCCTGGCCCACCGCACTGAGCGGGCGGTCGCGGGGGGTGAATTGGGCGATGTCCCAAGCGATGGAGGGCAGGAGCGGGCGGTCCACTACTTGGGCTGGATCCAACAGGCGGCAGGCCACGGGATCAACGATGGCGAGTCCTAATCCCATTTCCACGAGTTTGACCACACCGCGCAGGTTGCGCATCTCGGCGGTGATGTTCCGCTGCACGTCGATGGTCTGCATGAGGTAATCGACTCGGGTGCGCAGTGGACTGCCCGGGGCCAGATCGACAAAGCTCTCGCGCCGCAGGCGGGGCAGGGGGATTTCACCCGGCTGGTTCAAAGGGTGATCCACTGGCAGGATGCAACGCGCTTCGCAGCGGGCCAAGGTGCGGGCCGTGGCGCCAAAAGATTCGGCCTCCAGGGTGATCCCCAGCGCCAGATCGCAACTGCGTTCCGCGATCATGCGCATCATTTCCTCCATTCCGACATCGACCAAGCGGATGCTGACACCGGGGTGACTGCGGCGGAATACGGCGATGGCATCCAGCAGAAACGTATCGCAGAATACTGGTTGGGCGGCGATCACCAGATGGCCGAGTTGCTTATTCGCGATAGCGGCTGCTTCCTCTTCAATGTCGCGCATGGCGGCGAGGGCACGCTGCACCGTCATGTGATATTGAAAGGCCTCGGGTGTTGGGGCCAAGCGGTTGCGTTTCCTGAGAAAAAGAGGAAAGCCCACGTGCTCTTCAAGAGCGCTAAGCAGGCGGCTGACGGCTGGCTGACCCAGCCCCAAGAATTCACCAGCAGTCTGCACGCTGCCGAGGCGCATGAAAGCATCAAAAGCCTCGAGTTCTCGCACTTTGATCATCTTGTTGCTCCCCTCAGTATGTATTTTTTGCATACTAGAGGTGATCCTTGTCAATATTTGAATACTGTGGAACAGGATCCCCATCGTAAACTCCGGTCGGGCTCCCGGCCGCTTTGTGGGAGGATACCATGAAAAAATTCATCTCAGGCTTTGCCCTGGCCGTCTCGATGGTCGCTGGCGCTGCCATGGCAGCTGACTATCCCGAAAAGGCCGTGACCCTGGTGGTTCCCTATGGCCCCGGCGGTGCCTCCGATCTGGCAGGCCGTGCCCTTTCCGAAAGTGCAAAGCCCTACCTGGGACAGCCTGTGACCGTGGTGAACAAGCCTGGCGCCGGCGGCATGAACGGCGCGCGTTTCGTTTCCGAAGCGGATGCGGACGGATACACGATGCTGCTGGCCCGCGTTGGCATGGCGCTGACCCCGGCCGTGAACCCGCAGGCTTCAGTCGATTGGGACGCGTACACCTTCGTGGGTAGCCTGGAAGCCACGCCGATGATCCTCGCGGTGAAGGGCGATGCCGCCTATGACAGCGCGGAAGATTTGGTTGCCGCGGTAAAAGAGTCCGAGGGTCGCATGGCCTATGCGGCCTCGGGCGCGACCGCAATCGATGGGTTCACCGTGCAATCGCTGCTGTCGGATGCCGGTCTGGATCCGCTGACTGCTGCGACCTTGGTGCCTTACAAGGGTGGCGGAGCACTGGCGACCGCGCTGCTGGGCGGTCACGTGGATTTTCTGGCGATCTCGGCGGGTTCGCTGATGCCGCATATCGAGAGCGGAAGCATGAAGCCGCTGATGGTCTTTGCTCCCAAGCGTATGGACAAGCTGCCCAAGGTCCCGACCGCGGCCGAGCTGGGATACGAGCAGGCTGGTCAAGTCACCGGCTGGAGTGCGCTCTATGCACCCAAGGACCTGCCGGAAGACGTGATTGCCAAATGGCAGGACGTGCTGGGCCAAGTGGCTACAGATGAGACTTGGCTGACCCTGGCCGAACGCCGCGGGTCAATCTCGACCGTGGGCGCCGTGGACATGCCCGCCTATGCCAAGGCGCAGTACGAACTGTTCAACGGCTTGGCGAAAAAGTTCGGCTACCTGCCCGCCGAATAAGCCTCCAGCGCTTTCACTCACAAGACCGGAGCGGCCCCGTTCCCATTCGGGCGGGCGGGGCTGTTCCTCCTACAGCGAAAGATCGAGCGATGACCAAACCTCTCTTTCGCGGCCTTTTGATCGCAGCCTTTTTTGCCCTTGTGGCCGCCGTGCTGATCCCGGTCTATGTGCCGCGCCCCGCATTCATTCCCGGATTTGCCCCTCCGCCCGATATGTGGCCGCGTACGGTGGCACTTATCGGAACCGGTCTGGGCCTGCTGGCCATTGTACAGGCAGTTCTGGGACGCGGCCTGCCAAACGAGGAGTTGACCGAGACCGATGGTGCTCCTGTTGCCACCATGGTGCTTCGGGCGCTGGGCGCCGCTGCTGCCTTTGCGGGCTTTGTTCTGGTGGTGCCGCTGGCCGGATTTCCCATTGCGGCTATGGCTCTGACGGGACTGTGCATCCTGCTCACCGGTGAACGCGGTCACGTCCTGTGGGCGCTGGCGATTTCCATTCTCGGACCGCTCCTCCTTCTGACATTTTTCCAGCAGGCGCTGGGCACGCAGTTTCCCAAAGGGATGCTGACGACGGCGATCGGGATCTGAAGGGACTGAAACCATGATGAATGACATTCTGATCGCGTTGCAGGCGGTCGCCACGCTTGAAAACCTCCTGATCATGGTCGCAGGTATCTGGGGCGGTGTGATCATCGGCGCCATACCGGGCATGACTGGTACCATGGCGGTTACGCTGGCGTTGCCCTTTACCTTCTACATGGCGCCGGTCCCCTCGATCCTGCTGCTGGTGGCACTTTACAAGGGGTCGACTTATGGCGGCTCGGTTTCGGCTATCCTGATCAAGACGCCGGGCACCGCCTCGGCCGCCTGCACCGCGCTGGATGGATATCCGCTGGCACAGCAGGGGAAGGCGGGCAAGGCGCTGAACATGGCGCTCTACTCGTCGGTTACCGGCGATTTCATTTCGAACCTATCGCTGATTTTCCTCGCCGCGCCGCTGGCGATGCTTGCGCTGCACGTGGGCCCCCCGGAATACTTCATGCTGATGCTATTTGCCCTCACCACGGTTGCCGGGGTGTCGGGAAATTCCCTGCTGTTAGGATTGGTCTCAGCCGCCATGGGCCTGCTTCTGGCCACTGCGGGAGAGGATATGTACGGTTCCTTCCGCTTTGCCTTTACCGATGACATGCAGGCGGGACTGTCGGTGGCGCCTGTTCTGATCGGTCTGTTTGCCCTGCCCGAGCTGATCAAGATGATCGTCATGCGGGCGGCCCCCGATCAGGAGACCGCCAAGCTGGGTGATCAGAAGGTCAGTCGCGCGGAATTCCTCAGCTCGCTGAAGTCGATCCTGCGCGGCAGTTCCATTGGCGTGATTATGGGGGCGATCCCGGGCATCGGTCCTTCGGCTGCGGCGTTCTTCTCTTATGGTGAAGCGCAGCGGAGTTCGAAAAACGGCAAGAACTTCGGCAAGGGAGAGCTGGAAGGCATTGCAGCCTCCGAAAGCGCCAACAACGGTGCCTGCGGGGCGACCATGATCCCGCTCCTGGCGCTGGGCGTGCCCGGTGATGTGATTACCGGCGTGATGCTCGGAGCCTTCATGATCCAGGGCCTGACCCCTGGGCCGCTGCTGTTCCAGACCAACATGCACGAGATCTACATGCTGTTCATCGGCATGCTGTTCTCCTCGGTGTTGCTGTTCGGGGCAGGCAAGCTGACGATGCGGATGTTCTCTTATGTTGCACATATTCCGCAGACCCTGCTGACGCCGACGGTGCTTCTTTTGTGCCTGTTCGGGATCTATTCGATCTCGTCCAGCATGTTCGACGTTACGGTACTCTTGGTGATGGGCTGCGTGGGCTTTGCCATGTTCCTGCTGAATATCCCGGCTGCTCCCTTCCTCATCGCCTTTATTCTGGGACCGATGATCGAAGAGAACCTGCGCCGTGCGCTGGCGCTTTCGCGCGGAGAGCCGGGCATTCTACTGTCCTCCCCGATCACCTGGGTGTTTGCTGCCCTGATTGTTTTTGTGGTGGGCCTGACCGTGCGCCGCGAAATCCAGAAATCCAAAGAACGAAAGGCCCTGATCTCATGAGCCAGCCAGCGCGAGCCATCGCCCCAAGCCATCCACAATTGGAGCAGGCCAAAGAGCACCTGCGGGCGCTGATCGGATTTGATACCGTGTCGAAAAACCCGAACCGGCCCCTGATCGAACATATGGCGGTCCATTTCCGGAAGTTGGGGGCGGAGATCACCCTTTTGCCGGACGAGAGCGGGCAGAAAGTGAACCTGGTGGCCCGGTTCGGCCCCGAAGACCAGCCGGGGGTTGTGCTGTCTGGTCATACCGATGTGGTTCCTGCCAATGAGGAGACCTGGCTCACGCCGCCCTTTTCCATGGATGAGCGTGATGGGCGCCTTTACGGTCGCGGCGCCTGCGATATGAAGGGTTTCGCGGCCTGTGTCATGGCCGCCGCGCCCACCTTTGCTGCAGCCGATCTGAAGCGTCCGCTGTACCTGTGCTTTTCCTATGACGAGGAAGTCGGTTGCCTTGGCGCGCCGGACATCGCCCGCCATCTGGCCGCGCTGCCGGTGCCGCCGGAGTTCGCCATCATTGGCGAACCCTCTGACATGAAGCTGGTCACTGGCCAGAAGGGCAAGATCGCCATGCGAGCCACTGTTACCGGCACCTCGGGGCATTCGTCCTTCTCCCCGCGCCATGTGAACGCGGTGGAATACGCCGGCAGGGTGTTGCAGCTGATTACCGAACGGGCCGCAGCGTACGAGACCGAGGGGCCGTTTGACGGAGAGTTCACCGTGCCTCATGCGACCTTGCTGGCGACCATGATCTCGGGTGGAGTGGCCACCAACGTGACCCCGGATCATTGCAGCTTTACCTTCGAGTTGCGTTCGATCGGGGAGAATGACCCGGAGGGAGAGATGGCGGCGCTGATTGAAAGCGCCGGTGAAATCAACGCCGAAATGCAAGCGCGTGCGCCCGGGTGCGGCATCACCTTCAGCCGCATCTTTGCCTATCCGGCGATGAACGATGCCCGCAACAGCGCCGGTTTTCGCGCGCTCTCGGATCTGATGCCCGAATATGGCGGTAAGGTATCTTACGGCTCCGAAGGCGGCGTGTTCGAACAGATCGGCGGTATCCCCTCTGTCATTGTGGGGCCCGGTTCGATCGAACAAGCGCACAAGCCCAATGAATTCGTCGAGATCAGCCAGATAGAGGATTGCTTGGAGTTCCTGGAGGAGCTCACCGTGCGCCTGAGTGAAGCCTGAAACTGATTTGGTCCTTCAAAGTGCGAGAAAACTGGTGGGCCGGGGTAAATACTCCGGTCTTTTGTCCTGGAATGTCGCAGTGCTCTAGCAGGATTAGGATGCATCACGAGTATTGTGGGGTTGCACAGGAAGACATTGTGACCGGCATAGGCTGCGATGAAGAGCAGGTCGAAAATACCTTTTAGCTCTCAGGACAATGTAGCGAAGTCCACCGGGATACAATTTGACCACGGGTTCCAGCTTTGAACAATCCGCTTCCTTCACACCAAATGGGATCAAACATGGCAGGATGGTTGAGGTAGATGGCGACGGCAGCAGGCTCCCGCAACCAACCTTAATTGGATACTCATGCGTGTTCTCATCAAGCCCTTCCACAGAAGGGCTTTTTGCGTTTTGAACCAAGTCGATGATTGCCGCCAGCGCGCCTTCAAGATGGGTCTACCTGACTGGCGGGATATCGGGGCGCCGAAAGAGGCGACGTATCCGAAGCCGAATAGGCGTTTGCCTCGCGGTGGTGCTGCTTACCTGTCACAGCAGCCAAGGAACCATTCAGTCCTGATCTCGGAGAACTGGGCTAAGACCCTTTTCCGTGCGACAAGGCTTCACAGCAGCAATGAGGCAGATGAGATGGGCCAAAACGGGTCCAAGGGGTTGTGAAACGGGATCGAAATTCTCATCCCGGCAAGAAACCCTTCAGCATTCTCCTAAAAAAGTAAGTAAAAATAGGAATGTACGACAGAAAACGAGCGTCACAGTTAACAATTTATACCCACTTCTTGCCCAAGAATGGCCGTTCTAACGCGTTAGACCGCCTGAACCCCAAGTCGCGTCAGGCGGCTTGAGTTGACAGCAACTTGGAGAGGCGGGTTCATGCTGCGCTATGTGTTTGCGACACTTATGGCCATGATGATTGTTGGATCAGCGCAGGCTGAGAAGGCAGGGGTCGGGGCCTGGGAAAATTCCAGCTATACCATGTTAAAATGGCTGGAAGATACGCCGGCGCTCGGGTGGTATTACAACTGGCGACCCGATCAGATGTATACCAGCCGCCGCCACCGACGCAGTGTGGAATTTGTACCCATGATCCACAACGTGTCGGATGTGAACAAGCCAATACAATCAGATTTGCCTGTACGGCATCTGCTGGGTTTCAACGAACCGGACGGCGAACGCAGACTGTCCGTTGCACGCGCGGCCGCATTGTGGCCCAAGCTGGAACGGCGTGGTCTGCGCCTAGGCAGCCCGGCCACCACACAGGGCGGAACGCTGGGGAAAAACTCCTGGCAACGCCGCTTCATGAACCAAGTCGAGGCGCGCGGGCTGCGTGTCGATTTTATGGCGGTGCACTACTATTCCACCAACGGAAGCGTGAGGGAATTTCGCGACTGGCTGAAAGCTGTTCACGCGGAATACAATCGCCCGATCTGGGTTACCGAATTTGCTTATGTTGACTGGCATCGACCCGGATCTGCGACCTATCGGAAAAATGCCAAATTCGTTGAAGATGCCATGCGCATGATGGAAGGTTTGCCATTTGTGGAAAGACATGCTTGGTTCGCCGCCAATCCCTACACTTGGAATGGCCACACTCCGCATCTGAACCTCGTCAACGACGATCTGACCCTGACCCCGACGGGGCAGGCATTTGACCGGACCCTCAGCCAACTGGAAGCCCTGCGCGTTTCCAGCCGGGAAAACTAGCGCACTATAATCTTGGTGTCGCCTGAGCATTCTGTATTTGGGTAGGATGCGGCCTGGTAATTCATTCAGCCTCATACCATTGCTAAGGCAATCGAGTTTGGATCGCCTCTGCGCAGGGCTTTGAAATTGAACCGTTTAGATAAGCCAATAGAGCGGCGCGTGTCTCCCGCTACCATAGGATCATACATTTGCCGCATCTGGATTCATTTGACAAAGGCGGCCTCAAAGGCGTCTAATAAAAGGGTAAATAGTGAGGGAAGGGAAATGTCCGTACGTCCTCCTCTATTGAAACGAATTGGCATCGGTCTTGTTGTAATTCTCAGCGCTACCGGGCCAGTCATTCACGCCCAAACAGCTGAGTTTGACGCCTTGCAAGAGGCTGCCGCAGACCCGGGCGCCGTTGACGCTCAACTCCAGCTTGGTGAAATCCTCCTTTATGGCAACAGGGGGCTGCCCCAGGACAAGGATCGGGGGATGGCGCTGATTTCACAGGCAGCGGCGGCCGATCACACGGCAGCGCAAGCGGTGTTGGGCAAAGTCCTGCTCGATGGCTTCTATGTCGAGGCGGACCCTGAAAGGGGGATGCGTCTGCTGCGCACGGCCGCTGACAAGGGCGATCTGCTCGCCGAGGAAACGCTGGGGCAGGCGCTTTTGTGGGGCGTGGGAACACCTGCTGACCCGAGCAAGGCGCGGGACTATCTGAGCTTGGCAGCGCAGAAGGGAGGCCCGGATGCAATGCGCATCCTGGGAGAACAACTCATCAGCGGCCGGATCATGGAGCAGGACCTTGCCACTGGTGTGCAGTTGCTAGAACGCGCGGTGGACACTGGCGATGCCGAGGCCAAGGTGGCTCTGGGCACTTTATTGTTCTTTGGTGGCGACCTACCCAAAGACCGTCCCCGCGCGACCGCACTTTTCAAAGATGCGGCAATGGCGGGCAATGGCGAAGGCCTGCTCCACCTTGGCGCGGATATGATGTGGCGTCAGAAAGACCGCAAGACCGCAAAGGCCCTGCTGATCCAAAGCGGGGAGCTGGGCACCGGCGCGGCCTGGGCGACCCTGGCTGAAGGGGCGATGTTTGGATACCTTGGGAAGGACCGGCGCGGGCAATTCGAAACCTTTGCCGAAAAGGCGCGTGCGGCAGGTGAACCCCGTATCGCTAAGCTGGAGGCGTTGCGACAGCTATACGGCATCAATATGCGCGCAAGCGGTCCAGATGCGATCGACATGCTTGAACAGGCGTCAGAGGATGGCAATCCCGAGGCGGCTAAATTTCTGATCCAGCTTGTCCGCGACGGTAACCGGCTCAATGTCAGAAAGTCACCAAAACAGGCTGCAAGATATCTGGAGCGCTATTCCCACCTTCTTGACGAGGCCGATCGGGAGCGGTTGGAGTTTACCCTGAAGCTGGCGGGCACGCGGCGGTCGGACCGGTATGACGAATTTCTCGCAGAATTCAAAAGTCGACCAGACCTGAAGAGCACCGACTTCGGCATGGATATCTTTGCCAGCAACCCGAATTTCGCGATTTTCGTCCTGCAATCCAGGTTCAAACAACAAGGCAAGGCTGTTGGCCCCCTAGACGGGTATGCAGGGCCACGCACCCTGAAAGCTTTGTGGAATGCCTGCCGGACCTTGCCGGATACCGAACCCTGTCAGGATACCGTGATGCAGCCCAGAGTCATCGGAGCGCTGCTGGCTCAACGATAATGTGCAGGGGCCGGAGTCCGGATTGACAGATGCTTGATTGACAGAAAAGGGTGCCAGATCCACCGGGGGCAGTCTGGCCGGGTTGTGCACCGTATGTGGCGCGCGCCGCAGACCTCCCGTGTCGGCGGCAGACTTGCTCCGCAAAAGCGGAGAGGTCATCTTTTCAAAAGATGTTGGTCTAGATCCGGCCGGGGATCGCGGCGATCACGGCTTTAGCCGCGATAGCAACGCGACTTCTGACCAAACCCTGCCGGAGAACAAATCCACGTGGCCCCGCCGCGCGTGCTCATCCAAGAGGCCCGCCGCGCCGCCTGACGTGCACGTGCTTCGCGTTTGCTCACCTTCTTGCCATTGGCCATCCAGTTGAAAGCATAAACATTCTCGACGCTTTGCTGTTCTGCCTCGGCGGCTGCAGTCATTGGGATCGCAGTGATTGCCACAATAAACCCAACACTGAGCGTCGCAGACACCCAATCGGTCGCTGTCTTCATAAACATTGCTCGCTGCCCCTAGCTTGCTCCGGTGGTTTCCCCACCATTGATGCGCTAAATTAAGGCATGCTTATGGTTAAGCAATGGTTGATTTGTGGCTGCTTTGTGAGTGGCGAATTTTTGCTAGTTGCCAACCTCCTGATCTTCGCCGATCACTCGGTTTTCCAGGCGCCAATCCGGCAAGCCATATCCATCTGGCCAGGGGTAGACCTCTTTCTGGTTGAAGTAGACCACACCGGACAACAGCGGTTTGTCGGGCTGTTGTTGCCGAACTTCCCCTTCCCATTGCGCCACGTAGGCGGCGCTGCCGACAAAGCCAAGCTCTGCAACGATGACCGGTTTGCCGAAAACTTCTACACGAGCATAGGTTTCGTCCAGCCACTGTTGGTACTTGCGCGCGCCGCCGAGAATATCGATCTCCCATTGCTCGAGACCGAAAATCGACAGGCCTACAATATCAACGTAGTCGTCACCGGGGTAATAATCCTCCAGCCCGTCATCCCCTGCGGGCGACCAGACAACAGTGATGTCGGGGGCCTGATCACGGCAGATGTCAATCATTCGCTTGTACGAGGTGATATAGTCTTCCGGATCCCAATCTGACCAAATGAATTGGCCTTCGTTGCGCTCCATTTCATGCGCCCACCGCACAGAGATCGGGCTTTGCAGATCCTTGAGCACCTGGCAGATGCCGCGCATATTGGCGTCATAATAGCCATTCAGGATGCCATTGCGCAGAAATTCCGGTGTGTTGCGTTCGTCCACGGTCCAGGTCCAGGGTTCGATCGTGACCATCAGGGCGCGCCCGCGTTCCAGCGCATATTCATCGGCATCCAGAAGGGAAATCAGCGACACGTCCTCCCAGGGCAGGAAGACATGCTCAATCACCGCATCGGGTTCGTCGCTATAATCTCCCTCAGGGTCAAATGCGCCATAGGGCATGTTGCCGGGCGGAAGAGGCGCAGCGGACAGGATGAGGGGAGATCCCGCGATTGCAATCGCAGCAAGTATGCGCCTCGCGCGAGAGACTGGTTTGAAACGTTTCATAGACCCGGTCCTCCTATACTGTGGTCACCGCACTGGGTTTCTTCGGTCACCACGCTGGGGTGCGTTCATCACCCCAGTCAAAATTAAACCTATATCCAAACGGATCTCGATGTGCGCTGCCAGCCCCTGCGACGTTGACCTGCACGTCGACGATTTGCACCGATTCAAGGCCAATCGACAGGGCATAGGCGCTTTCTGCTGCGCGGATCGTAAAGGCGCTGAACAGCAATGTCGCTGTGGTCGCCACAACCCCCGTCTGCACTACAACATCCCGCCACTGTAATCTGACGGGCCATCCGTTCTCGTAAAAATGTCTCAACACCGTCACGGTCAGTGTGGCGGTATAAAGGCTCCCGGAAAACAGCGTCAGGAGATAAAAACCCTGCGCCTGTTCCAGATGTTCCGCCAGCAATACCGGTAGGATACACCCTAAAGCCAAAATCGCATAGACCGCCCAGACCTTGACCGGCAAACGGGTTGGCCCGGTATTGCCCTTGGGGGTGATCCGGAAATCGACAAAGCGCCCTGTTAGGCTGTCTCGTAGGGCTGAAATGCAGCCCCACAATACCCAGGGCCATTGCAGCATCAGGAACAGGGTCCGCTCCCAGCTGATAAGGGGGGCATCCACGGGGCGGAAAACCTTCAGCCGCCGCAGGGCGCTTGCCAGCAGCAGCAAGGCCGCGATTTGTGGCACCGCGTGGAGCAGATACTGAGGAAACGTGATTTCCGCGTAACGGACATCGAACACAACCGCGAAAATGGGCAGCAGGTACATCAGCAAGAAAGTCACGCCGAAGATGGGATAGAGCATCTGACAGAACAGGAACTGCCATTTCAGCCGCAGTGGCAACTGTCGCAGATAGTGCGGCGTATGCACCAGCAACAGGGTCACCAGGCTGCGGGACCATTGGAACTCCTGAGTCGCAAGATCGGCCACCGTTGCCGGGCCGTCGCCGATGGCAATCGCATCCAGCGCATGCACCCCCCGCCAGCCTGCCGCATTGATCAGCATTGTTGTGGAATGATCCTCGGCCAGCTCAGGCCCCAATCCGCCAGCCTCCTGCAAGGCACGGGTCCGCACGGCGTAGTGGGATCCGATACACATCGGTGCAAACCCGGCGGTATAGCCCGCCTGCAGCACCCCGTGAAACGCTCCTTCGGTGTGGAGACGCGTGCGCGCCGCCCAGTTCCGGGAGGCGTTGGACGCACAGATGGATGGGGCGCTGACATAGCCCACATCCGCATCTGCAAAGGGGCGCAACATTTCGCGCAGGTAGCCCGGTTGCGGCACGTGATCGGAGTCTAGCTGGCTTACGATATCGTATTCCGCGTAGCCCCAGTGATCGTAGAAATAGGCAAGATTGCCTTCCTTGCAGCGTGCGCGCCTTGGCCAGGTTGCCTGATGATACTCTTCCACTCCTTTGCGGCTGGAAATCCTCACGCCGTGACGGGCGCACCAATCTATGGTGTCGGCGCTGGGGTCTTCATCCGCGAGCCAGGTGTCATGCGGATAATCCTGCGCCAGCATCGCCTCAAGCGTGGCCTGCACAACCGCGAACGGTTCTGAGGGCGTCTTGGTCACGATCATGGCCACGCGGAATTGCTCGGGCTCTGGATCGGGCGCGCAGGAGCGAACTGCGCGCAACGCGAAATAGACGAAATAGCATTGCAGGAAGCTCAGCCAGCCCAGCAGCCCGGTCACAAGGGCAAACCGCCACGGTGATGCGATGTGCTCAGGCGAGAACCACCATGTCCAGAACCACAGGGTCGCGCCCGCCCATATCCCCAGCAGGGCCCAGAACAGGACCCGTTTGCGTCCCACAATTATACGGGACAGGTTGCGATATCGGGGGTCACGCTGCGACATTGCATTTCAGCCCGAACCACGGGGCCGCATCTTCAATGATCTGGTCCAGCGAAGACAGCTCGGCCCGGAACCCCAGCACCTCGGCGGCGCGGGAAGGGTCTGCAGTCAACGACGGCGGATCACCGGCGCGACGAGGTTCGATCCGGATGGGCAACTTCCGGCCAGTCTTGGCCTCGATGGCGCGCACGATTTCAAGGATCGAATGCCCCCTGCCGCTGCCGAGGTTCAGCTTGATCGATGGCTTTCCCTGCATCAGGTGCTGCAGGGCCAGAACATGCGCCCTGGCCAGATCCGCCACGTGAATATAATCGCGAATGCAGGTCCCATCGGGTGTCGGATAGTCATCCCCAAAGATCGAAAGGACCTCGCGTCGCCCCGACGCTGCCATCAGAGCAAGGGGGACAAGGTGGGTTTCGGGATCATGTTGCTCGCCCAGCTCGCCTTCGGGATCTGCCCCCGCCGCATTGAAGTAGCGCAGGCAGGCAAATGTCAGATCCGTCACATGGGCGAGATCTTCCAGCATCTGCTCGCCAATCAGCTTGGTCCGGCCATATGGATTGATCGGCCGTTGCGGCGTTGTCTCGATGATCGGCAATGTCTCCGGCACACCGTAGGTGGCACAGCTTGAGGAGAATACAATCCGCTTGATGCCGGTCGCGCTTGCAGCCTTCAGCAAGGAGATCATGCCGCCGACGTTATTTTCGTAATAGGCGTTCGGGTGCTGAACGCTCTCTCCGACATAGGCGGAGGCTGCAAAATGCAAAATCGCGGTGATCTTGTGCTTTGAGATCGCGGCCGCAACCGCATCCTGGTCGCGTATATCGCCCTTTACGAAGGGGCCAAAGCGAACGGCCTCTGCGTGCCCGGTGGATAGATTGTCAAAGACAACGGGAAGGTACCCTGCCATTTTCAAGGCCTTGCAGCTATGCGAACCGATAAACCCAGCGCCGCCCGTAACAAGGATTGAGGAAGCTTGGGTCATTGTCCTGCTGGTGCCTCCGCTTCCTGATCTGCCGCCAATCGCTCACGGTACCACTCGATTGTGGATGCCAGCCCCTCGTCGAGGTTCACTTTTGGCGACCAGCCCAAGATCGTCTTGGCGCGGGTAATATTGGGTTTGCGTTGTCTGGGATCGTCCTGCGGCAGCGGCCGGAACGTGACACCTGCCCGCGACCGCACCATTTTGACGACCTTTTCGGCCAACTCCAGCATGGTGAATTCACCGGGGTTCCCCAGGTTCACGGGCATCTTCTCATCCGAAGCCATCAGACGGATCAACCCATCCACAAGATCGCTCACGTAGCAGAAAGAGCGGGTTTGCAAGCCGGTGCCATAGACGGTCAGATCCTCGCCTTTCAGGGCCTGCACGATGAAGTTTGACACAACGCGCCCGTCTTCGGGGTCCATGTTGGGACCATAGGTGTTGAAGATCCGTGCAATCCGCGTTTCAACCCCATTGTGGGCGCCATATTCCCAGAACAATGTTTCCGCCACGCGCTTGCCTTCGTCATAGCAGGCGCGGGGGCCGCAGGTGTTGACGCAGCCGCGGTAATTTTCATCCTGCAGAGAAATTTCCGGATCGCCATAGACCTCCGAGGTGGAGGACTGCAATATCCGCGCCTTCTTGCGGCGGGCCAGCTCAAGCAAATTGAGCGCACCCAGAAAACAGGTTTTGCAGGTATGGACCGGGCCTTCTTGATATCTGTCCGGTGAGGCAGCACAGGCCATGTTGTAAATTTCATCAACAGGCCCTGATATATCTAAGGGCTCACAGATGTCATGCTGGATCAGGCGGAAATGAGGATGCTGTAAAAACGGTGCAATGTTGCATCTGTTTCCAGTTTGGAAATTATCAACGCAGATAATTTCGTGTCCTTCATCAATTAAACGTCTGCACAGGTTTGATCCTACAAAACCGGCCCCGCCGGCAATAAGGATAACTTTATGATTTCGTGTAACGACACGCGGCATGATACTGGTACGCAAATCCACTCCTCCCCAAGAAGTGTCAGAGAAAAAAGCAACAATCGGCATAAATGCGAAATGGAAGTGCGTGATATTTCCGACGGTTTGAACTTGCCAGTTCAGCTGTCTATACGACCTCCGGATAAGAAGCCTGCCATAGTCTAATAAAATTTTCAACAAAATAAGGAGATTGGTGCAGGCAGCCTCGGCTTCATACTGAATATGGTGTGGCTTTCCACTTTTTGCCAAATTTGTTCCCGTATGGGTGGTTTGAATCAACGCGTGGTGGTGTCATTTATTACGAAATTTGCCGTAGGATTTAAGCAATTGACAGCTGCGTCAAAAAGGCCGCGTTAGCGATTCGATAGTGCTTCAGATTAATTTCTTGGGTAAAGTCGAGTTTGCGCTTTTACTGTGATGTGGGCGCCGTATTTGTAATTTTGACACGCATCCTGCCGACGGCTGTGGCTCGCCGCTGGGGCAGGGCGCATAATCAATAGAAAAGCTTGCGACGAGTGCGGTTGCTGACAGGAGGGTCTTCGGGGCTCTGTCGTATCAGTGCGCGCGCGCCGCCGATCCTTGAGCCTCCCCAAAACAATCTTGATCGCTGTTTGGCAGTGCATTGCGCAGCAATGTCACGAAAGGGGGGGCAGATGCGCGGTTTGTGGCCGCGTATGTTGTAATTCACGGGTGACGAGCCGCCTGAATCCTTGTGATCGGGAACAGGTTTTGGAGGTTATTCCGGAACCCTATGGATGGCGAATATGCACAGAATATGGGTTCAGGCGTTCGGGGGCCTTAGATCTTGTAGGCAGGCAACCCGTCCAAGGCCTCTTTCAGCGCTTGTCCCCAGCCCGATGAAATCGCCTGATAGGTCGGATCGTCGATTTCAATTCGGGAAATACTTGTCTGATCAAAGCTGTCGTTGTCATACACATGCACATCAAACGGCGGTGCGACGGAGAGGTTTGATTTGACGGTTGAATCGAATGAAACCAGCAAAAGCTTCAGCGCGTCCTCTGTCGACATTTCCGGTCCGAAGGCCCGCACGAGGATGGGTTTGCCGTATTTGGTTTCACCAATCTGGAAAAATGGCGTGTCATCGGAAATCTCGATGAAATTGCCTTCGGGGTAGACAAGGAACACCGTGGGCGCGCCGCCTTTGATCTGGCCGCCGACGATGACAGAGGCGCTGAAGGCATCCGACGATTGCTGCCCCTCAGGGGTGCTGTAGGAAATCACCTCGCGTAGGGTCGAGCCGACCAGACGGGCCACCTGGAACATGGTGGGCTGGTTCAGAATTCCGGGATCACGGTCATCGGCGGCTTCGGTACGTTCGCGCAGCAGGCTGATCAGGGCCTGTGTTGTTGCAAGGTTGCCCGCCGTCATGATCGTTATGCTGCGCTCCCCCGGGACGCCAAACGTGAACATCTTGCGCGTGGAGGCAAAGTTATCGACACCCGCATTGGTGCGCGTATCCGACATGAAAATAAGGCTATGGTTCAGCCGCATCGCCACGCAGTAAGTCATAGGGGGTCACCAACAGATCAAGATCGCGAAACTTTCTTACTGCTGCACCTGTAAAGATACAATGAGTGACTCCTCACCGTGCCCTATCCGCAGGCCTGAGATCGGCGCAGCATCATGGGCGTCGCGTCCGATGGCAAGCCGCACATAGCGCTCATCCGGTGAGATCTGGTTAGAGACGTCAAAGCCGACCCATCCCAGCCCTGTGATATGGGCTTCAGCCCAGGCGTGGCTGGCATCCTGATCGATCCGGTCGTCCATGACCAGATACCCGCTGACGTAGCGCGCCGGAAACCCCAGCAGGCGAGCTGCGGAAATGAAGATATTTGCGTGGTCCTGGCAGACACCGCTGCCCTGACCCGCAGCCTCTTCCGCCTTGGTTTCGGTGTGGGTTTCATTGAGCGTATAGGGCACGGCGCCAAGGACGGCCGCGGACAGCAGGTGCATCTTTTCCAGCTCGCTCCCCTGGTCCGGCACGTTGTCTGCGATGGCTTTGATCAGCGGGCCAGCCTCGGTCAGGGCGGTGGATTGCTGGAAATACCAAAGCGGGGCACGACCATAGACAGGGCCAAGCACCCCGGCTTTGTCCTCGGTGTCCACCTCGCCGCGGGCGGTTATCGTCAACCCGGTTGCCCCTTCGTCCGCGCAGATCAGGCTGACGCGGTTGCCGTGATGGTCACGATAGCTTGCCACAACGCTGCCGTGCTCCACATCGATGTCCCAGTTCCTGACCTGTTGCAGGGGGCCGTCGACAGGTTGCAATCGAACCTGTTGCAGGGCGCCGGAGACGGGATGATCATAGATGTAGGTGGTGTTATGGGCGATCTTGATGCGCATCTAACTGATGAACCTGTATTCTTGTTCGATCCTCGTGCCGATGTCGGCGATATCGATGATCGATTGCGATATGAACTCGTGAAGCCCGTCTTCGAAGATGGATCCGATGTCCCGGTGCTGCAACCGTGCCTGCAAGGCACGCGCTGCCTTCAGGCTGCCACTTTCCTCGCCTCCGGTGGGGCAGAGGGCCGCAAGATTCGAGGTGATGTTGCAGGCACAGAACGCCATTGACCGGGGGAAGCGTTCGTCGAGCAAAAGAAACTCTGCGATGCTGGCAGCGTTGAAATCATCGTCAAACGCGTGCCGAAAGGACCGGTGCGCCGAGACCGAGCGCAGGATCATTTCCCACTGGACATTATCGAGCCTGCTTCCGACGAAGGACGGCGATGGTAGAAGTGCGTGATACTTTACATTCACAATCCGCGCGGTGCTGTCCGCCCGTTCGATAAAGGTGCCAAGACGGCAGAAATTATAGGGATCATTACGCAGCATGGTGCCGTGCAAGGCCCCGCGCACGAGAGCGGATTGATGGCGGATCGCCTCAAGCGTCTGCGGCAGGTCCGCCTCAGAAACGGGTGTTTTAAGAAGATCCGTCAGCACCATCCAGGTTTCGTTCACGGCAATCCAGACTTCGGTCGTCAATGCGGTGCGGACAAGTCGCGCATTGTCTCGCGCTGCCTTGATCACCGACAGGACCGAGCTTGGGTTGCTTGGCTCCCGCAGCAAATAATCGCTGACGTTCTGGCTGGTGTATTCGAGATGCCTTGCGTCAAAGCCCTGTTTTTGCGCTGCGGCAACAATGATCGACCGCCAGTCCGATGCTGGATCCGTGGAGCGCGTCAGGGCAATACGGAACCCCGCTTCGATCAGACGTGCGGTGTTTTCGGCCCGTTCAAGCCCGCGGAACATCCAGTAAAGACCGCCTGCAGTTTTTCCCAGCATATCAGCTCTCCAGGACCCAGGTGTCTTTGGTACCGCCGCCCTGGCTTGAATTGACCACAAGGCTGCCCTCGGTCAGGGCAACGCGGGTAAGACCGCCCGGCGTAATGTTGATCTCCTTGGGTGAAACCAGCGCAAAGGGCCGCAGGTCGACATGGCGCGGGGCCAGGCCCTTTTCAGTGAAAACCGGCACGGTCGACAGGCTCAGCGTGGGCTGGGCAATATAGTTGGCCGGGCGCGCGATCAGTTTTTCCCGGAAGGCTTCGATTTCCTTCTTGCTGGCCGCGGGGCCAACCAGCATGCCGTAGCCGCCCGATCCGTGCACCTCCTTCACCACCAGGTCGGAAAGGTTATCCAGCACGTATTTCAGACTGTCCGGCTCAGAGCAGCGATGCGTCTCCACGTTCTTCAGGATCGCTTTTTCGCCGGTGTAGAATTCAATGATCTCGGGCATGTAGCTGTAGATTGCCTTGTCATCAGCCACCCCCGTGCCCGGCGCGTTGGCTATGGTGATGTTGCCCGCGCGATAGATATCCATGATGCCCGGCACGCCCAGCATGGACTGGGGGTTGAACGTCAGCGGATCAAGGAAATCATCATCGACACGGCGATAGATCACATCGACGGTGCGATATCCGCGTGTCGTGCGGACCTTGATCCGTCCGTCGATGATGCGCAGGTCGTGCCCCTCGACCAGTTCGACCCCCATCTGATCGGCGAGAAAGCTGTGCTCGTAATAGGCCGAGTTGTGAATTCCCGGCGTTAGCACCACGACAAAGGGACGCCCTTCGCAATTCGGCGGCGCCGATGCCTCAAGCGAGGCGCGCAGGTTCTTGGGGTAGTCGCTGACCCGCTGCACCTTGATCTGGCTGAACAGCTCCGGGAACATCTGCAGCATCGTCTCGCGGTTTTCCAGCATGTAGCTGACCCCCGAGGGCGTCCTTGCATTGTCTTCAAGTACGAAGAACTCGTTCTCGCCCGTGCGCACGATGTCGGTGCCGACGATATGGGTGTAGACGCCGCCAGCGGGAGTAAAGTCGATCATCTGCGGCAGAAAGGCATCGTTTTGCGCAATCACAGAGATCGGCACGATGCCCGCCCGCAGGATTTCCTGCCGGTTATAGATATCGTGCAGAAAGGCATTGATCGCCCGCACCCGCTGATCAACGCCGCGGGCAAGGGTGCTCCACTCCCGGTTCGATAGAATCCTGGGTATCAGGTCGAAGGGGATCAGCCGTTCTTCCGCATCATCCTGGCCATAGACATTGAATGTAATGCCGGTGCGTCGGAAAAATCGCTCCGCCTCTTCGGATTTCTGGGCAAGGCGCACAACGTCCTGCTGGTTGAACCATGCATGGTAGCGGTCGTAGGGACCCCGCACACCGTTTGAGCGACACATTTCGTCGAAAAATTTATCTTCACTCGTCATACCTAACCGTTGCCAGACACTTGGCTAAGCACAAGGCCTGACGACAGTGGCGCCTCTGTGGCGTCCCTATGATGCCTGTTTTTTGGGCGTGGGTGCGTGTTTATGGGCAGGCGCCAGATTGCGGCTCTGATCCCGCTGGGGTCTATTGGCTGAGAACAGGTGCAACGCAAACCGACCGGCAGGAGCAGAGAATGACTGAAGACGAGCTGTCAAATGTTAGTCCAAAGGCTGTTGCAACTCCGCCATCATGCACCTCCGCTCACAAGTCGAGCTCGATTGTGTCAGAGCCTTTGGCCGGAACCGAGCAACAGAGCAGTGTTTCACCCGGCGGCGGGGTGATAGACGGGTCCGTTGTATAGGTGGTGGTGCCACTTTTCAGCCGGGTGCTGCACATGCCGCAAGTACCCGAGCGGCAGCTGAATTCCGGCGTCAGCCCATGGGCTTCGGCCATTTCCAGCAAGGACCCGTCTTCTGGTTGCCATGGCATTTCAAACCCGGATTTCGCAAAGCGCACGATCGCTTGCTCCGCGGCAGGTTCCACAGGCTGAGGTGCGGTGGCTTTCTTGCGGACGAGCGATGACGGGCCAAACGCCTCGGCAAAGATGCGGCTGTCTGGGACACCCAGTCTCAAAAGGCTGTCATAAATCGCCTGCATGAACCCTTCGGGTCCACAAAGGTGGAAATCAAAATCGTCGAGCCACAGCGCCTGGCGCAGGATATCATCGTCGATGACGCCGGTTTTCCAGACCGGACCTTTCGCAGCGCCCTTGGCGGGCTTTTCCGACACCAGCGGCAGGTAGCGGATCTGTCCGCCAGAAGCCTGCGCCAGTTCATCCAACTCTCGTGCGAAGGCCTGGACCTTGGTGTTGCGGGCGGAATGCAGCACCGTGATTTGGCGGCGATGCCGGGTGCGCAGACCTTCGCGCAGGGCATGGCGCACCATCGCAACCATCGGCGTGATCCCGACACCGCCTGCGATCAGGACTGCGGGGCGTGTGGCAGAGGCATCCAGCGTGAAACCGCCGCGCGGCGCCTTTGCCTCCAGCTGGTGGCCGCTCTGGATTTTTTCGTGCAGGTGGCGGGAGACGCGGCCCTGTTCCTCTTTCTTCACCGAGATCCGGTAGAAGGGTTCCCCGGGCGCAGAAGAGACGGTGTAGGTGCGCAGTAATGGGGTGTCCTCTCCGGGAAGCGGCACCCGCAAGGTCAGGAACTGCCCGGCCTCGAAAGGCAGAAGCGGCAGGCCATCCGCCGGTTCAAGGTAGAAGGACCGGATCTCCGCGCTTTCGTCCTCGATGCGGGACACCCTGAAGGCGCGCCAAGCGTTGCGGTGCTCTTCGGCCTTTTCGCGCGCATCTGCATCGGTCCAGGTGTCGGTCAACAGCGTGTTGGGGGAAAAGGCCCCTTGGCCTGCGCGGAAGGGCAGCGCATTCTCGGTCCAGAGGCCATGATGGAAGGTGAATCGCCAGCCGCGCTGCGCCCCCTGGAAGGAGGAGATGACGGGAACATCCGCTTCCAGAAGCTCTACGGTTCCGGTCAGCTGCAACAGGGTCCCGGTCGCAAAATCCGGGATCAGCAGCCCAGCACGCGGGTTCAGCAGGAAATTTCCCAGCGTGTTGTAGTAGTTGTTCCCCGGAAATTCGGGAATGGTCAGCGTATTGCCTTCGACGTGGATGAAACCGGGCCGACCGCCGCGGTGGGAGACGTCCACCCCTTCTCTTTCAGGAGTGTCGCCTGCCGGGATATGGCTGGAGACAAAGAAAGTATCGGCGGCTTCGATCCGCGACCGGACGCGTCCTTGCAGATCTTTGATCGGCTCTGACTGACTCCGGACGTCTCGGATGTCTGCCGCTTCGAGCTGGCGAAGCTGGATATACTGCGGGCAATTGCCGAAGGACTGGTCCACCTTCAGGGTGAGCGCCTTTTCGGACAGGGAGGCGATGCGGCCATTGACCCGGTTGCGGCGGCGACTGTGCAGTTCGATCCCCAAAAGGCCCAGCCGGGCCCCGGTGCGCAATTCCGAATGAACGGGGTCGCCCTCAGCAGCGGACAGGCTGATTGTCAGATGCTCGGCGTCGGGGGAGTGGATGAAGCCCGGGGCACCGGTCAGCAGGGTGGCCCAGGGCCAACCCTCTGCATCAACGGCACCTGCCGCGATAAAGGGCAGCTGAGCGTAAAACTCCCGGTGCTGATCTGGCATGAATGGGCGGATAACCCGGCGGCCGAAGACTTCCATGGCGGCGCGTTTACCTGTGCGGCGCTGCATTTCCTGTTCGCCTTCGTGGAAGGGCGAAAATACGTTTGAGACAGAAGAAGACATCGGACCCTCCGGGGTATCTGTTGTTGTGATATTGGCAGTGCCCGGGGGTTAGGCTGCGAGGCCGACCTTGGTCACGGGCATGGCTTTGAAGCCTTTCAGACCTTCGACATTGGCCAGCAGGCGCCGCAGGTTCGGGTAGGCTTCCAGCGAGATGCCACCTTCGGGCGCATGCGCGCTGTAGGAATAGATGGCGATGTCGGCGATGGTCGGCTCGGTGCCCACCAGGAATTCACGACCTTCCATATGCGCTTCGATCTTGCCAAAGGCGGTTGCGGCCGTTGCCGCACAGAATTCTGCGTCAAACGGTGCGTTGAAGACGTTGATCAGCCGCGCTGCTGCCGGGCCAAAGGCAATCTCTCCGGCGGCGAGGGTAAGGAACTTTTGTACTTCGGCTTCCAGAACCGGATCAGAGGGCAGGTAGGCCGGTGCATATTTACGCGCCAAGTAAACTAGGATGGCGTTGGAGTCAGCGATTACTGTGTCGCCGTCTTCGATCACCGGCACTTGCCCGGCGGGGTTCAGGGACAGGAACGGCTCTGCCTTATGGGCACCTGCAGCGAGATCGACGGTGATCATCTCGTGCTCAATTCCGGCAAGGTTTGCGAACAGCTCTACGCGGTGCGAATGGCCGGACAGGGGGAAGCCGTGAATGCGGATTGGTTGGGTCATGGTCTTTTTCCTTGGATACTGATGTTTCAAGTAGGCAAGGGGACTCTATGCTAGCGTTCTTTTGGCGATAATTGACTTTCTTGCGGAATTACTGTGTACATTTTGTGGATTAACTTGTCGCCGAAAGGATGCGCGTAACCGCAAGCACAGGTACGGCTGTTGCGGCCCGAACCTCTTTCACGGCCAGCTCTGGCGCACCACGACGACGTGGGGCCACCGACCGGCAAACCGGCGGCGCCCTTTCAGAATGACTCACTTGGAACCGCGCCGGATTTTATCCGATCACTTCCGTTCTCAGAGTGTTGCTGTTGTCTCGCGCGTGCCCGGCGATCTGCTCCAGAGGCGCGAACCACACATCGCCCCGTTCCAGAACCGCCTCCAACTGACGCTCCATCTCGCGCCAGCGCGCCAGACGACCGGTCAGGAAGGGATGCAGGACCGGCATCCAGAACCCTCCCGCATCGTACATCGCCTCGAATTCTTCAAAGAACGGCGCGATCCCCTCGCGCGGGCCGCGCACCGGCATCAGGTAGTCGATCTCGGCAAAATGTGCGAAGGGCGGCCAGTCGTCGGTCCCCCAATGCGGCGGCATCTCGATGATGCTGCCTGTGCCTGTTTTGACAAGATAGGGCAGTTCATCCGCCATCATCGAGCTGTCGTATAGGAATTCATGCGCGATCAGCCGGTCCACCATCGCAGGCGTGATGCTATAGACCGGCGCGCGATAGCCGCGCGGTTTGCGGCCCGTCAGTTTGACATGCACCTCTAGGGCGCGTTCGAACAGTTCCGCTTCTTCGGCATCGGAATGCCCCATCGGATCCTCATGGCGCCAGGAGTGATGGCCGATCTCATGCCCGCCTTCAAGAATGGCCTCGACCGTCTTTGGGTAATTTTCCATCACCCAGCCCGGCATGAAGAAAGTCTGGGTCAGGCCAAGTCGGCGATAGGTCTCCAGAATACGGGGAACCGCCACCGTCGGCCCGTAGCGCCCCATGGAAATCGGCTGGAGCCGCAACTCTGCATCATCGCGGCAGGCATCCCGGATCAGGGAATCGGCGTCGATATCAAAGGTGATTGCGGCCGCACATGTCTTGCCATGGGGCCATTTGATGGGATGTAGAAACATGTGAATCCTTGTCTGGTCTTGCCGTGCGCCGGACTATCCGCCGGTCAGGACGTTGCGATGTGGAGCGAAAACAGCGCCTCAAGGTCGCGGCGGAATCGGCGCGCGATCTCATCACTGTTGATGTCGTCCGAACTGATGAACTGGATGAAGCGAGCGTTCTGAAGGTGGAACAGCGCCTTGCCCAAGCCTTCGGCATCGACCGAGGGCGGCAGGTCCCCCGCCTCTTGCAGGGCCTTGATTCTGCGCACCAGCACCTGCGCCAGTTCCTGATCCAGTTCGAAATAGGTCTGGCTGAGCGGCGATCCCCCGTTGAGAGTCACCGCAGAAATCACCTGGCGCCAGATCTCCTTTTCCAGGTTGGACATAGCGTGATCAACGATGGTCGATGCAAACTTCGCCGCGATTTCGATCAGATTGCCCGATTCTTGGGCAAGCTCACGGTCCAACCGGTCGATCAGCTGCGCATCGCTTTGCGTGACCATGGCAAGAAGAATGCCCGCCTTGGTGCCGTAATACTTGTGCACGGTGACGCCGGAAACCCCGGAGGCTTCTGCGATCGCTTCGATCGTCGTCTTTTCAAATCCCTGTTTTAAAAAGAGTTTTCGGGCGGATTCGACGATGCGCCTTTGACGGTCTTCTTTCTGTCGTTCTCTCAAACCCACGGTCGGATACTCCGGTTTTCTGCTGTTACGGGGCCATCTAATCAAACACCACATAGGTTAGTCCACTTAAAAAATTAGTTGCATTAAGTTTTTTACTGGATACGGTTTTTGCCAAGTTGCACCCGAAACCGAACAACGAGGAATAGCCATGCGTTCTTTTACTAAACTCGCTTCAGCTGCCGCGGTGGCACTGGGCCTGGGGGCAGGTGCTGCCGCCGCCGATACAGTCAAGATTGGCGTCTGCGTGTCCTGGCCCGGCTACGCGATGCTGGAGGTTGCCCGTCAGAACAATCTGATCCCCGACCACGACCTGCAGATCACCATCTTCGAAGATCCGCTGGGCGGGCACGCGGCCCTCGCGGCGGGTCAGCTCGACGTTTACGGCTGCACGGCGGATTACACCCCGCTGACCGTCGACCGTGGCACCGATGTTGTGAACGTGGCCTTCCTCAACCCCTCTTACGGCGTCGACCACATTATCCTGGCCCCTGATACCGAGGCCGCCGACCTGCCCGGCAAGAAGGTTGCGGCGCCGCAGGCCTATATCGGTCACCTGCTGATGGGCATCTGGCTGGATTCGCTTGGCGTGACCCCGGATCAGGTCGAATGGGTGAACCTGAATGCAGACGAGGCCGTTGGTCCAATGCTGTCGGGCGATCTGGCGGCAGCCTATATGTATGAGCCGTGGATCTCCAAGGTGCTGGAAGCCAGCCCGGGATCGAAAAGCGCTGTCAACACCGCCGATCCTGAGGTTCTGAAGACCGGGATCTTCATGGATGCGCTCTACATGAACAAGAACTTCATCGCTGAAAAACGCGATGTGGCGCTGGCGGTTCTGAAGGCACGCTGGGATGGTCTGGGATACTGGAACCAGAACGTGGCCGAAACCAACAAGGCGATGGCAGAGTTCCTGCAATGGCCGGAAGAGGACATCGGTTATGTGATCGGCACCAACGGCAAGAGCTTTGAAGGCGGCATCTACATGCTCGACTTTGATGAATCCGCCCAGCTTTGCGGTGTTCTGGACGGCGAGCCGCCCTTTGGCATGGCCAATGGTTCCATGATGGATTCCGTTGCGCTGACCAATGACTGGTGGGTTAAGCTGGGCCTGATGGACAAGACTGTCGATGCCGCTGCCGGGATCGACTGTAGCCTGATGGGTGATCTGGCCGCTTCTGGCTACCGTCAGTCGCTGACCGCCAATTAAGCCAAAAAGCAGAAGCGCCTGTCGGTGCTTCTGCCCCTTCCGCCACAGGAGGAAATCCGGTGCCCTCGCCAACCCGCTCCAAACGCTTTCTGGAAATCCGCATGCCGGTCACCCGGCGCCAGCGCATGCTGTCTGCCTTTGGCATCTGGGCCGTGTTCTTTGCCGTCTGGACCTTGGCAGCAGCCACCGGACTGGTGAACGACCTTCTGGTTCCCTCGCCGCAAAAGGTGTTCAGCGCCACCTATGATCTGTTTGTCGCGCGCGATTTCGCCAGCGATGTGCTGGTGTCGATCACCCGCGTGTTGGTAGCCTTTGCCATGGCCTGCGCGGTTGCGGTGCCGCTGGGCGTGATGATGGGCACCTTTGCCTCGATCGAGGCGATCTTTGCGCCTTTCGTGTCGGCCTGGCGCTACCTGCCCGCGCCGTCCTTTATTCCGATCCTGCTGATGTGGTTTGGCACCGGCGAAGCCCCCAAGCTGGCGCTTCTGTTCATCGGCGTCATCTTCTTCCTGGTCACCCTGATCATGGATCACACCAAGAACGTACGCAAAGAGCTGATCGAAACCGCGCTGACACTGGGCGCGAACCGCTATGTCGTGGTGTTGAAGGTCGTCTTCCCCGCCGCGCTGCCCGATATCGTGGTGGCGATGCGGCAGATGCTGGCGATGGCCTGGACCTATCTGGTGATCGCCGAGATCGTCGCCTCAACCACCGGCATCGGCGCCATGATGATGCGGGCGCGCCGCTTTCTCAAAACCGATGAAATCCTGGCCGGGATCATCGTCATCGGCGCCCTTGGCCTGCTGTTCGACCTTCTCTTTGCCGCGCTGCACCGCGGCCTGTTCCCCTATCTCAAGGAAAAACGCTGATGACCGCAACGCTGGTTGATATCTCGAACCTGTCCAAGGCGTTCGACATCGGGCGCGGCCAAAAACTCCAGGCGGTGCAGGACGTGTCATTCTCCGTCGAGAAGAACTCCATCTGCGTGCTGCTTGGCCCGTCGGGCTGCGGCAAATCCACCATCCTGCGCATGATTGCAGGGCTTGAAACCGCAACCGAGGGCGAGATTGTCGTCGGCGGGCGCAAGGTCGACGGGCCGGGGCGCGACCGGGGCATGGTGTTTCAGGCCTATACGTCGTTTGACTGGCTGACAGTGCGCAAGAATGTCGAATTCGGTATGAAGATCAACGACGTGCCCGCGCAGGAACGCCGTGAACGCGCCGAACATTTCCTCAACCTCGTGGGCCTGTCCAAATTCGCCGATGCCTACCCCTCGCAATTGTCCGGAGGCATGCGGCAGCGCGTGGCCATCGCCCGCACCCTGGCCAATGATCCCGAAGTGCTGCTGATGGATGAACCCTTTGGCGCGCTCGATGCAGAAACCCGCTGGCTGATGCAGGAGCTGATGATCGATGTGGCGGAAAAGACCAACACCACCATGGTGATTGTCACCCACGACCTGGAAGAGGCAATCTTTCTGGCGGACAAGATCGTCTTTCTCTCAAGCCATCCGGGCCGCCTGAAGGAAGAGATTATCCCGGCTTTCAAGGATGGGGCGCGCATCGCGGACAAGGAACGCATCGTACGCCTTGAGGGCTACGGTGCGCTGGAAGAAAAACTGATGCGGCTGATGCGCGAAGAAGGGCACCGGGATGAATAAGCCGAACACAGACGGAGGCGCAGCATGAGCGTGAGTTTCGATTTCTCCGGCACATCCGTTCTGGTCACAGGCGCCAGCAGCGGCATCGGTTACGGCGTGGCGATGGGCTTTGCACGGGCAGGGGCCGACCTCACGATCCTGTCGTCGAGCGATGCGATCTTTGCAGCGGCAAAAGAGATGCCCGGCAAGGTGCAGGCGATCAAATGCGATATCTCGGATGCCGCAGCGGTGACACAGGCGCTGGCGCATGTCGAGAAACTGGACGTGCTGATCAACAATGCGGGATTGGAACGCCCGACGCCGCTGACCGGCAAGAACCCCGAGGGCAACGCCACCTTTGAACAAATCGTCGGGATCAATATCACCGGCACCCAGAACGTGACCGATACTCTGGTGAACCGGATCAGCGACGGCGGGCGGATTATCATCACCGCGTCCATCTGGGCCAAGACCGCCGTGGGCGGGTTCTCGGCCTATGTCGCCTCCAAACACGCCAATGTGGGCCTGATGCGCACCTGGGCGCAGGAGCTGGGACCGCGCGGCATCCGTGTCAACGCCGTCTGTCCGGGGTGGGTCAAGACCGGACCTGCGATGAACTCCCTGCGGGAACTGGCTGAAACCAGCGGCCAAAGCGAAGAGGAATTGTTGCAGGAAATCGTATCTGCACAGGCCATCGGCGGGCTGATGGAACCGGCGGATATGGCTGCGACTTATATGTTCCTTGCCAGCGATGGTGGCGCGAATATCACCGGGCAGGCGATCAACGTCGACCGGGGCGAGGTGATGGCATGAGCCTGCAAGGCCAGACCGCGCTAGTCACTGGCGGCGCGCGCGGTATTGGCCGGGCGATCTGCCTCGCGCTTGCCGATCTCGGCGCGGATGTCGGGTTCTGTCACTATGACGACCCCGAGGCCGATGCGACTTTGGCCGCCATTAACCAACGCTCGCGCGGTTTTGCCATGAGCGCCGATGTCGCCGATGAGCAGGCAGTCGAGGGATTTTTCGACGCGGCCTTCAAGGCCCTTGGCGCGCCCGACATTCTGGTGAACAACGCGGGGATCCTGCGCGAAGGCCCATTGGCCGAAACCGAGGCCGCGGATTTCGACCGGGTCATTGCGGTGAACCTTAGAGGGAGCTTCCTCGCCTCCCGCGCCTTTGTGCGCCGAACGGACAGCGGGCGGATCATCAATATCGCCAGTGATCTTGGCCTGCTGGGACGCGAAAACATGCTGGCCTATACCGCCTCAAAAGGCGCCATCATCACCATGACCCGGACGCTGGCGCGCGAACTGGCGCCGGGGATCCTGGTCAATGCCGTGGCGCCGGGCTCGACGGAAACGGATATGACCAGCCCCCAGAACATGAGCCCCGAGGCCATTGCCAAGGATCTCGACACACCACTTGCGCGCTTTGGCCAGCCGCGCGAAATCGCCGATATGGTCGCCTTTCTCGCCAGCCCGCAGAGCGGTTTCATCACCGGGCAATGCTTTGGCGTCAACGGCGGCAGCGTCATGCTTTGATCAAGGATACCCCCCATGACTGACTCTTTCTTCCACCCGGTTTCCGGTTTCGATGTGCCGCGCTTTGCCGGTGTTCCGACCTTCATGCGCCTGCCGCATCTGTCGCTTGATGATCCGCGCCTGAAGGACGTGCAGGTCGGCCTGATCGGAACCCCGTGGGACAGCGGCACGACCAACCGCCCCGGCCCACGCCACGGACCGCGCCAGCTGCGCGACATGTCGACAATGATCCGGGCGCAGAACGGCGCCACCGGCGTGCGCCCGTTCGAGATGGTGAATTGCGCCGATCTGGGCGATGTCGGACCGAACCCGGCGGACCTGCATGACAGCATGGACCGGATCACTCAGTTCTACGATCAGGTCGTGGCCGCCGGTGTCATCCCCCTGACCGGCGGGGGTGATCACCTCTGCTCCCTGCCGATCCTGCGGGCCTTGGGCAAGAGCGCCCCCTTGGGCATGATCCATTTCGATAGCCACACGGACCTCTTCAAGGATTACTTCGGCGGCACCCAGTACACCCATGGCACACCCTTCCGCCGCGCCATCGAAGAGGGCCTGTTGGATCCAAAACGGGTGGTGCAGATCGGCATTCGCGGCACCACCTACGACAGCGAAGACCGTGATTTTGCCGATGCGGTTGGCGTGCGGGTGATCGCGATCGAAGAGTTCCATGCCCGTGGCCCAGAGGATGTGATGGCCGAAGCCCGCGAGATCGCAGGTTCGCAGCCGACCTACGTCTCCTATGACATCGATTTCGTCGATCCGGCCTTCGCACCGGGTACCGGTACGCCCGAGGTCGGCGGCCCGAACTCGTTCCAGGCGCTGCAGGTTGCCCGTTTGCTGAAGGGGGTAAACATCGTGGGCGCCGATATTGTCGAGGTTTCACCGCCCTTCGATCAAAGCGGCGCGACCGCCTTTCTTGGGGTCTCCATCATGTTCGAGATCCTGTGCAACCTGGCACTGGCTCTGGGGGAACACTCAGAATAACTTGGAGAGAGACAGCGCATCGCGGATTTCCAGATGGCATGTGGCCCCGTGAAATGGGTGCCACAGACCAATAGGAGAGGCGGAGCGCTGTTTCTGCTGCATGCAATGTGACGCAATCTGCTGGGTCACCATTGCTGACGTGGTATCAACACTCAATTGCAAAGCGCACGGTTTTTCGCATCAGGCACCCAGGGGATGCTTTTCCGAATTCGAAAAGCACCTGAGGAGACCGCAATGCGCTTTACAACTCTACTGGCGGCCACGCTTGGCCTTGCCATGGCAGCGCCCGGCTATGCCGGTGACAGCACCCCCACCGTCGGCACTAGCCCCTGGGGACCTAAGGATGAACTTGGCGCCTTGAACCTGATGACCGAAGACACTCGGGCAGCGATCCTGTCCCGTGTTGCGGGGGGGCAGGTTTTCGACCTTTCCGTCGAGTATTTCATCGGCATGCCCGGCTGGCACGCGGCGGGCGATCCCCGGTACCAGTTCTGGATGACCCATACCCCGCGCGGTGCGGCGATTGATGACCCGCTGGGTGTTGGCCGGGATATCGGCGAACACGTCAGCTACACCGGATCGGCGGTGTCGATGTATACCCATACCGGCACTCATATCGACGCCCTGAACCACTTTGGTCTCAACGGTGAGATTTTCAACCATTTCACTGCGGATGAACATCTGGGCGATACCGGTTGGAAGGTCACCGGCGCAGAGACGATCCCCCCCATCGTGGCCCGTGGCGTGCTGATCGATGTCGCTGCGGCAAAGGGTGTGGAGATGCTGCCCGAAGGTTACCGCGTCACGCAGGCGGATCTAGAGGCCGCGCTGGAGGCGCAGGGAGTTGCCTTGCAAAAGGGCGATGTGGTCCTGATCCGGACTGGACGCATGCAGGTCTACGAAGAGGCTGACCAGTTCTCGCACAACCCGCCGGGTCTTGGCATGGAAGCGGCGCGCTATCTGGCAGAGGACTCCGGCGCGATGATCGTCGGGGCAGACAATCTGAGCTTTGAGGCCTTCCCGTCAGAGGTCGAAGGCAACTACGTTCCGGTACACACCTACCTGCTGTCGCAGGTCGGCGTTCCGATCATCGAACTTGCCTATCTGGAAGAGTTGTCCGCCTCCGAGGTTTACGAGTTTGCCTTCGTGGCCGGCTCGCTCAAGCTGCGCGGTGCGGATGCGGCTCCGTTGCGCCCGATTGCAATGCCCCTGCAATAAGGCGCCGGACGGGCGGCTGGAGGTCAGAGGTCAGCCGCCCAACATTGTTTTTTGGATCGCCGCCGATCAGGTGTGGGGCTCGGATGGCTCAGCCTTGCTCGGTCATGCGGTCCGATTTTTGCGCATGCCGTTCCGCCACACGCGCCCGGGATGCGGCAAGATGTGCCCGCGCAGCGCGAGCCCGGTCCTGTAGCCTGTCATCAGGCACTTCAGGTGGGAAGCCGCACAGAACGTTGAAGCCTTTGTGGTCAGTAAACGCCCACTGAGCTGCCAAAAGCTGGTAGCATTTCAGATCCCAACCTTCTTCATCCGGTTCAAACCGGATACGCCAGTTGCCCCTTACCTGAACCGGCAGGCGCAGCCGCCGGATCTGCATCATGGCCTCGTGGCCGTTTGTCGCCGTGCGCAACCCCTGTTCCCGCAGTTTCTTGATCCGGTGCAGCAGGCCTGCTGCCTCAGGTTTGCGGCGGCCGGCAAAAAGCACTTCGATCTCTGCGTCGGGTCGGACGATCCCCTTGATCAGCAGATCTCCCCGGTTGTTGCGGTTGACCACGGGGATCAGCTCCACAGGCACATCGCGCAGCTCACGCTTGAACAGGCCGGCGTCTTCGCTTTGCGGAGTCACGTGCTTTTGTTCTAGGCGTCTGTTCGTCATGCGAATGTCCGGGCGCTGGTTCATAGGGCAGACAGGGCGATAAATGCTATCGTCCTGCTTTCACCCGAAGATTTACCGCGCGCCGGTTAACAGGGCATTGAAAACAGTGTCTTTCTGCGACCAAGCCACGGGATCATTGCTCCCGGAATGCGCGTGACATGCTGTCCTTCACCGGTTTGATCAGATATTCAAAGAAGGTCCGTTCCTCGGTTTCGATCATGATGTCGGCAGGCATCCCGGGCACCGGCGCGAAGTGCGACACCCTCGCATATTCCGCTGACGACAGATCGATATGGGCGACATAGACCTCGCGGGCGATGCCCTGCGAGGTGTCGGTGATGGAATCCGCCGACAGGTAGCTCACGTGACCGGTCAGCATCGGCGTGGTGCGCCGGTTCAGCGCCGAAAGCCGTACCGCCGCGACCTGTCCGACGCGGATACTGTCGATATCAGTGCGCGGCACCAGGGTTTCGATCAGCAGGGGTGCATCGGCGGGCAGGATCTCGGCGATGGGTTTGCCGCTTTCGATGACGCCGCCAGAACTGTGGTAGTAAAGGCGCACGATGGTGCCGTTGACGGGCGCCACTACGGTCGAGCGGGACAGCACGTCCTTGGCCTTGCGGGCCTTTTCGCGGATCGTGTCCAACTCGGCCTGCACCGCCTGCAGCTCATCCAGCGCCTTGCGCCGACGTTCCGTGGTCAGTTTTTCGATCTCCAGCTCAAACTTAAGCCGGGATCGTTCTATTTCTTCAACCTCTGATTCAATCCGTGCGATATGGCCATCTGTCTCCAGCATCGCGCGGCGCACATAGTTGAATTCGGGGCGCCGGATCAGGCCGCGTTCCAGCAGGGCTTCCTTGTCGCTTAGCTCTTCGCCGAGGTTCACGCCCCGCGCGCGATAAGCGGCCAGCTGCGCCTTGTAGCCCTTGCTGCGGATTTGAAGCGAGGCGATACCGTTCTCCAGAATCTCCAGCTCCTTTTGCTGCATGTGCCGGGCCGAGGCAAAGGATAGCCGCTGATCCTCAACGATTTGGGCCACCTGCTGGCTCTCTTTGGCCAGTTGCAGAAGGCGGGGGGAGAACGTGACCTCCTCCGCCTCATCATATTCGGCCCGAACCCGCGCTTCGGCGGCCTCAAGCCGCGCCTTGCGGAACTCCATTTCGCGCAGGTCGGCCTGCGCCGCTGTCTGTTTCAGCTGGATGATTTGATCGCCCTTGCTGATGCGGTCGCCCTCGGAGACAAGGATCGCCTCGATGATGCCACCTTCCAGGTGCTGGACGATCTTGTTCTGGCCGGTGGCGACGAAGCTGCCCTGTGAAATCACCGCCGCCGCCAGCGGCGCGCGGAAGGCCCAGGTGCCAAATCCGCCAAAGGCGATGGCAAAGAGCGCGATGCCAAAGATCACATGCTTGCGGATCGAGCGGGGCACCTCGTGGTGCCATTCCATGAGATCGACGGTCTGTGTCATTGAGCGTTCCCCCCTTGTGTGGGCGTGGTGCCCCCCTCGGGACCACGGGTGTTGCCTTGCTGGAAATTGGCCAGCTGCTTCAGCACTTCATTGCGATGCCCCATCAAGGCGACATTGCCGTCCGACAGCAGCATGATCTTGTCGACCACACTCAGCAGCGTTGGTTTCTGGGTGATGACCACCACGGTGATCTTGTTCTCCTTGGCGTGCTGAATAGCGCGCGCCAGCGCCTGATCACCCGCGACATCCAGGTTCGAATTCGGCTCGTCCAGAACCAGAAGCCGCGGATTGCCAAAGAAGGCCCGGGCCAGGGCGATACGCTGTTTCTGCCCACCCGACAGGGGCGATCCATCCGCTGCCACCATGGTTTCATAGCCCTGCGGCAGTGACGCGATCATGTTGTGCACGTCGGCCAGTACCGCAGCGCGGTGGATCTGTTCGTCGGTGGCATCATCGCGCATCCGGGCGATGTTCTGTTTGATGGAACCGGGGAACAGCTGCACGTCCTGTGGCAGGTAACCGATGTTCTCGCCCAGCTGGCGCGGCTCCCAGTTTCGCAGATCCATCAGATCAAGCCGGACATTGCCCGAGGTCGGCAGGATCGACCCCACCAGCATCTTGCCCAGTGTCGTCTTGCCCGCGCCGGAATTGCCGATCACCGCCAGCGTATCGCCGGGTTCCAGAGAAAATCCGACAGCGTTCAGCACCACCTGTTTGGTGCCGTTCGGGACATATAGCAGCCGCTCTACATCCAGCCGACCTTGTGGATCGGGCAGGCGCAGCCGTTCGAACTGATGGGCAGAGCGGGTGAGAAGGTTGGAAATCCGACCATAAGCCGAGCGCGACAGCAGGAAGGCGTTCCAGCCTTCGATGGCGCCTTCGACCGGGGCCAGCGCCCGACCGGCAATGATCGAGGCAGCAATCACCATGCCGCCGGTAATCTCCCCGGCAATCGCCAGATAGGCGCCCCATCCCAGCATCCCGACCTGTGTCAGCAGCCGCACGCCGCGCGAAAGGGTGGCAGACATCACGTTGCGGTCTTGCGCGCGGACCTGCGAGGTCAGCGAAGCCGCAGTGTCGCGGCCCCAGATGGTGACCGCCTCAGGAATCATCGCCAGCGCGTTGATGATCTGGCTGTTTCGAGTCATGGAATCGAGGTGCATATTCGCTTTTGACTGCGCCAGGTTCGCCTCGGCAAAGGGGCGCGCGGTCATTTTCTGGTTCACGTTTGCGATCACCAGCAGAACGATTGCCGTTCCCGCAACGATATAGCCCAGATGCGGGTGCACCAAAAAGATCGCGACCATAAAGATCGGCGCAAAGGGCACGTCGAGAAAGGACATCAGCGTGCCGGAGGTGAGGAAACTTCGCACCTGCTGCAAATCGCCCAAGGCCTGATACTCGCGCCCGGATCCGTGCAGCGAGGCATGCGCCGCCGCGCTCAGGATCGGCGCGCCAAGGCGGGCAGCCACCTCGACCGCGGTGCGCATCAGCATGAAGCGTCGCACCGCGTCAAAGACTGACTGCAGGATCACCGCGCCGGCAATCACCAGCGTCAGCATGATCAGCGTATCCACCGAGCGGCTGGTCAGCACGCGGTCGGAGATCTGAAACAGATAAAGCGGAATGGCCAGCACCAGAACATTGGTGGCGCAGGTCATCAGCATCACGAAGCCCATATTGCGCCGGACCGCCACGACGCCTTCGCGCAGGCTCTTTTCGTAGTTCTGTGGTCCAAGCCGCCGGTGGAACCGTGCAGGCCCGCCACCGCCGCCATTGCCGCCTCCGTTGCCGCCATTGCCGCCGCCATTGGCAGGGGGCTCTGCGGCGTTGTCCTGCTTGCGCACACGGGTATTGATCTGCCCCTCCAGCGTTGTCCCGCCCAGCCCGCGGGCCGGTGGGGTCATGCGGCCTTCCTCGGGGGCTTTCTGTTTCGCTCTGGCAGTCTGTAAGGCCTGAGAGATCGGCCCGGCCTTGGGGGTCGGCCGGGGGTTGGAGGGGGGCGCGACTTCCGGGTCGGCAGCCTTCATCGTCTCAGGTGTGATCTCGGCCTCTGCCGGGGTAGGTTGCGGCATTGCGAGAGAGGGGGGGCTATCGCTTGCGGCAGGTTCGTGGCCCGATTTGGGAGGTGTCGGTTCCTCGGTGGGTCGGCGCATGTGGCGCTCCAGGCAATAGGGCGCGGGATCCGGTTTGGCCTCCGGCTGCTCCGGCCCGAACCGTTCCAGCTTTTGCTGGTCTTGATCGTCGGTGACCAATGTCAGAGTGCTTGTTTGCTCTTCCTGTTGCGGAGCCGTGGCTACGTTGTGCGGGAAGCCTGCGGTTCGACCAGATTTTAGTGAAGCTGCGGCCTTTGCCTGCAAGACCTGCAGATCTTTTTGGTTGTCGATTGCTTCTTCTTCCTCGGTGCCGCAGCGTGCATCGTATTTGATAATTTTCATGACACTCCCCCTGTGTTTCGTCCCTGTTTCTCGTCCGTGTGTTCGTCCCTGGTCTCAGTCCCTATTGGTTCAGGCCAGCATCGTCTGCATGACATCCAGATGTGCGGGCGCATCGTCTTGGACCGCGGTTGACGCGGCTGTGTGATCCGCATCCCCGGCGTTTCCGGTGGCATTCAGATCGGTCAGAAAGGCCACCGCTTCGCTTGCCAGTGGCGCTTCGGGGCCGGGGGCAAGACGCACATCGGTGGGCGGCGCATCACCGGAAATCAACTGGGCCTGGTACAAGACCGCGTCCGAAAACACCGATCCGCCCGACATCACATGAGAAGGCAGACCGTTGTCGAAGATCGTGGCCAGATTTACGGTCGCATTGGCGCCCGTGCTGACCATCGCCGCATCACCCGGAGCCTCAGGGGCCTCGGGGCCGTCCGGGGCGTTGGGGATGTCGATCAGGTCGCTGTCGGAGAGGACATTGATCTGGGTGACCTCGCGCATCTGGATGAGGTCGCCGCCGACATAAAGGACGCTCAGCACCTCCTGCGGGCCCCAGAGGCCGCTGGTCAGAACCGGCGACAGATCCGGCGCTTCGGGGTCGAACCCATCCAGCAGGGCGCGGAAGTCCCCGGTGAGGGCGCTGATCTGGTCTTCTCCGGTATGGGTGATCGACGCGCTGTTGATCAGCGCGTTGTCCGAGCTTTGGCTGGCTGCGCCGGGCTGTGAGGCGGCGGTTGGCTCGGGGTGGGGCAGCCAGAAATCCTCATCCAGCAGGATATTCGTCTGCGTGATCGTGTTCTGTATAATCATGTCGCCGACGACGATGATCAGGTCATAGGCCTGACCAAAGGTGCCGGTGAAGTTGAAATTGACGGCTTGGTTTTCGCCGGTGGACAGGGTGGTTTTGCTGCCGGAGGTGGTGAAGGAGACCGTATCCTCATCCCGGATCATATTGATCTGGTGAATCCAGTCATAGGTGATCAGGTCCTCCTCGATACAGGCGAGGGTCACCAGGCCGGGCAGACTGCCCGCGCTGCCGGTTGCGGGCGGGGCGGTTTCTGTCGGCTGTCCGTCAAAACTGGCTGCGTTGATCAGCTGGTTGTCCTCTTCGGGCCGCGCAGCGTCATCCCGCAGCACGTTGACCTGCGAAATTACATCCAGGCTGGCCACGTCGCCCCCGACCGCGATGACGGCCGCATCGACGCCACCGCCGCTGATTATCGCTTCGTTGAGAGCGAGGTTCTCGCCAGTGGTCTGGGTTGGGGTGTCGGCCGCCTGTGGTGTTTCGTCCGTTTCTGTTTCGGCATCGGGTTGCAGGGGTTGAGGCAGTGCGTCCTGCCAGGCGGGTAGCTCCGGCTCTGCCTCACCGTTCACTGTCACACCCTGCAGGGATGTGCCCGTGGCGATATGGATTGTAGCGGCCGGTGTCTGCGCCGCAACATCATCGGCGCGGTCGAGGATCTGCGTGACGATCGTTTCGCCCACCTCGGCCGGGCTTGGCAGGTCGTTCTCCTCTGCCAGATCGGCAGATTGACTGGAAAACTGATCGGTAGCGAGGGTGACGGCCTCAGGATCCAGCACCTGCAAGCGCGCGGCCAGGACTTGCAGCTCCATCAGGTTCTCGCTCTGAGTCTGCACGAAGCCCTGAGCGGTTTCTGTGGAGATGTTCAGATTGTCCTGATCCACCAGCGTGTTCACCTGCAATGTAACATGTACGGAAGCGCCCGGCGGCGATGCTGCATGGACTGGCGGCAGAGCGCCGCTCGGCCCGGCAACACTGGCCTGCTCCAGCGGAGGCGCCAAGGCGCCTGACGGCAGGTGGACATCAGACGGTGCCAGAGAGGTTTGCGGAAGAGGCTGCGGCGCCTGGGGCGCGGGTGTCGGTGCCGGAAGGCTGTAAGGCGTGGCATCCTGAGCCTGCGGGGCGTACCCCTGTGGGCCGTAGACGAAATCGCGGGCTGCGGAGTGTTCCTGCAGCAGGTCGAGCATCTGTTTCTTTTGTTGGAACCGGAAGCTGCTATATTCAATACGTGAATGTGTATTTTCGGTAACCGTTTGAAAGAGGCCGATAAAATATGCGATCGCTTCTGTCGTCTTGTCCATAAACATGGCGGACGCTACCGATACGGAAAAAGAGTTTCGGGGCAAGCCCGCGCGATAGATACGCCGCGCGGGCCGGTTTCTGGTGGGGTGCCGGCACGTTGTCCGACACCCCCGGCTGTGGGGTCAGCCGTCGTCTTCGCCGGTCAGGGTGTAGGTCGAGTTCAGATCGTGACCGACGGTGGTCATGTCCACGGTATTGCCAAGGACATTTGCACCCATGGTGATAGACTGGTTGAACGCCGTGGTGTCCAGGATCGCATCTGCCGAGGCATAGGATTCGCCTGTGACGAAGCCGTCATCCCCGTTGTGCGATCCCCACATGCCGCCGCTGCCGCCGCTGCCGCCGTCACCACCGACGGCCATCGCTGCGTCGCCGCCGATCACCGAGGAATGGGCCGCGCCTGCAGTGGTGCTGCCACCAACCGCGCTGCCGGTTGCGCCGCCTGCACCACCGGCTGCGCCGGCTGCACCAGCCGCACCAGAGGCTGCGCTGGAATGTGCGCCCGCAGCGATCCCGCCGCCTCCGGCCATGGCGCCAGAGCTGGCCGCCGCGATCGCCGCAGCCGCATCGCCGCCTTCCAGGAAGTCGAGCAGGCCAAGGTCAATACCACCTTCGACCGCTGATGCACCTGCAGCCGCGCCACTGGCCGCTGCACCGACACCGACGCCAACATTCACGCTGGTGGCATCGGCCGCGCCGCTGGCGCCGCCCTGAGCAGAGGCTGCGCCGCCGCCGCCGCCATCACCGGATTCGACATCGTCGGATTGCGACCAGCCGCCAAAGGCTGCGCCAAGCGCGTCACCGCCGCTGGAACCGGCGTCTCCGCCGCTGGAGCCGCTGCCACCTTCGGCCGCGATGCCTTCGTCAGCCTCTGCCGAGCCACCGGTGGCACTGCCATTCTGGTTGAAGCCGGCGCCGGAATTGGTGACATCCGGATCATGCAGCGAGTCGTTGTCATTGAGCTTGTTGTTCATGACGTTGACGGTGCCGACATCATTGCCCGGGCCGTTGAGCGCATTGTTGAGCAGGTTTTCCAGGTTCACGTCATCGCCGATGTCGTAGTGCATATCGCCGTCTTCGGTCATCAGCACATCACCAATCGAGGAGCCACCCTGCACGTCGATGTCGGCAAAGTCGTCATCGTTGGGCATGTAGCCTTCCATATCGATATCGATATCCACGTCCACGTCCGTATCGGTGGTGTGGGAGCTGTCGGTGGCCGTGCGACTGATATTGGTGTCGCTGTTGGTCGTCGTGGTATTGTTGTTGTTGGTGTTGCTGTCCGTATTGGTGTTGGAATCGACGTCCTCGTTGTAGTCGTAATTCCAGTTGCCATTGGCGTTACCGTTGGCGTTGCCGTTCAGGCTGGCGTTGCCATTGAGGTTCAGGTTGCCGTTGCCATTACCGTTGAGGTTGAGGCTTTCCTGGGACTGCGCCTGACCCTGACCTTGGCCCTGGGCTTGCCCCTGACCTTGTCCTTGATCCTGGTCCTGGGTTTGTTCCTGATCGCCGTTGTCGTTATAGGTCACCGGGCTGTTGTTGAACCATCCGAGCGCGGTTTGATTGTTTTTGATAGACATTGCTTTGGGTCCTTTGTCGGTTTGCCCGCTGCGACCGTCAGTCATCTCTAAAACGGCCATCTCCGGGCGGTTGAGTTCAGCCGGGCATGTGTGTCCAGCTGGCTTCGGGGAACGCCGCCTTCAGCAGGCATTGGCATTCCGGGCGCTGCAATAAGCGCTGGACCAGAGTGCGCGTGGACCGGGTGAAAAAATAGCTGGATGAAATATTAATGCTCGAACCGGCGTGGTTTCTTTCCGCTTAGAACAAATGGGCAAAGTTTGTAGTGGGATTCGGAAAGTCGGGCAGGGGGCTACTACCGATTCGGTCTATTTCAGCAGAAGCAAGCCCTTTCCGCAAAGGACCCAGGTCAGCGGCTGTCAAGAGGATGGTCAGCGTCGCGTCGACTGAAAAAATGTTAGTTAATATAACGTTAAGATTTTCCTGGTGCAGGGCGCTCGGCCCCGGGGCAGGCGGCTTCGCGTTAAGTCTAAAGGTTAATATAAATTAGAATTTCACCTCTTGGTTCGATTTGTGTAATGTTTATTCAGAGGTGGTCGCGCCTAACAGCGCCGGGGGGCCATCCCGATGGGGGAAGCTGACATTACCGGCGACAAAAACCGCACCCTTGCTGTTGAGGATTGCGACAGACACCCGATGTAAAAATATTGCAACATTTGAAGCCGGACTGTTGAGCAGTCGGTCCCGACCTCGATGGGTTGTGGAGTAGTGTTATGAGTGTAAAGTCTATTACGATCCTAGGCGGGGGGGCGACCCTGTCCGAACAATGTGCCCGTGTGATCAAGCAAGAATATGCGGGTGTTCAGCTTATTCGGCTGAAGAGCATCGACCAGTTGAAGATTCTCGAACATTCCGAGGGCATGACTGTTCCCGGTCCAACCTCCCTTGCGCTTGTCGAGCAGGAGGTCATCGAAGAGGATATCGAAAAGGGCCTTGAGGCCGTCAAACTGCTGGCTCCGAAACGGGTGGTTCTGGCCTATCACGACGATGATGTCGCTGCCGAGTTCTACCGGCACGTGCGCGGACGGCAGGAGCTAGGCCGTTTCGGGTTCCTGCCGATGAACCTGCAGCTTGATTGCTGGCTGTCGATGCTGCGGTTGCTGATTCTTGATCAGGGCTGCGTTCCAAACGCGCTATTGGCCAAGGTGCGGCCCCAGGCATCTTCCCGGGTGAGCGAGCAAGTCACCGGCGGCTGCCGCTGCGCCGACGCGAACCTCACTCCGCGCGAGAACGAGATCCTGCGTCTTGTGGCGCGGGGCAAGCAGAACAAGCTGATCGCGGCCGATCTCGCGGTTTCGGAGCACACGGTGAAACTGCACATGCACAATATCATGAAGAAGCTGGGCGTGCGGAACCGGACCGAGGCTGCCGGGCTATACTTTAGTGAGGCTCGGACCGGATGACCCTGGCGGCCGATCAGAACTTTTCTCAGTTGCTGATGTTGGTCGGTCGCCTCAACTACACCTGGACCAATACCGAAAGCCTGTTCATCCATCTGATTGCGGGGCTGACCGATACGGATACCGAAGCGGCGCTGATCATCTTTCTGACGCTCAACACCACCCGCGCCCGGGTCGAACTGGTCGAGCGCCTGGTCAAGCTGGAGCGCTGTGACCGAGAACTGCGGGGGCGGGTGCTGGAGGCGACCAAGCTGATGATGCGCCAGTCTGCCCTGCGGAACAGGTACAATCACTGCATCTATTCCTTTGACAAGGACGCGGGCATGGCGCGGACAATTCTGATGCGCATTTCCGACCGCAAGGACCGGCTGAAGATCGGGCAGACAAGTGATGTCGATGATCGCGCGATAGAAGAGATCGAACGCACGATCGCCACGCTTCAGGACGTTAACAGCACCATTTGGAAGATCGTTCAGGATTACGGGTTTCCGACCTGACAGGGCCGACCAGGGCCGCCGCCGCGCCCGTGGACACGGCGGCGGTGAGGCGTGCGTGGTGTCAGGCGGCCTTTGCCAACAGGCTGCCAAGCGCTTGCAGGGCACGCGAAACGCCTGCTTCGGTGGTGATGGTTCCCGGGGACATGCGCAGGATCTGACCGCGTGCATCCATATAGATCTGCTGGGCGCGTAGATGCTCCAGCACCTCCGGCGCCGGGGTGTCCTGCGGCAGGGAAACCATCAGGCTGCCGCCACGCTTGTCAGGATCCAGCGGGCTGGCCAGCCTCAAGCCAAGAGAGGTGAGCCCGTCGCACAGCTGCTGCGACAGGGCGCGGTTGTGGGCCACGAAAGCCGCATCGTCCTGCTGCATCCGCCATTGCAGCGCGGGCAGGCTGGCGATGGCAGGCAGGCAGGAGGGGGTACCATTGTCGAACCGGCGTGCATCCGGGGCAAAGGAAAAGGCATCCAGCGCCCAGGAGAATGGGTTGTCCTGGGAAAACCAGCCGCGCAGGTCCGGCTCACACTGCGGCAGCAGGCCTTCATCCACGTAGATAATACCGGCGCCTGGCGTGCCACAGAGCCATTTGAGGCTGGTAGAAATCACGAAATCGGCCTTGGGTTTGGCCACGTCATAAGGCAGCAATCCGGCGCCTTGGGTGATATCGACGCCGATCAGGCTGCCCATCTTGCGGCCATGGGCAGCCAGACGTTCAATGTCGCTGCGGTGTGAACTGGTGGAGCTGATCCAGGTGAGCAGGGCCAGACCGACGTTTTCGTCCCATTCGGCCAGAATATCGTCATCCTCGACCCAATGGGCGCCTTGCCGCATGGCAACGGTCTGCAGGTCGAACTCGTAACGCTCCGAAAGACCGCTGAGCAGGAAATGCAGCGACGGAAAGCCATCCTCGGCCACCAGGACCTTTTTGCCTTTCAGTGTTTCGGCAGGCAGGGCACCGATCACCGACATCAGTGCGGCGGTCACGTTTTCGGCTGTGGTAAGGGTGCCTTGCGGCGCCTTGATCAGTTGTTCCCAAAGGTCAATGAACTGCTGGCGCTTGTGCAGGACCTCGCCCCATTGTCCGTCGTCGAAGGCGGCCCAGGTCTGGGCAAAATCATTCAACCCGCGGGACAGGTCGGTCTCTTTTTCGGGGTAGTGGCCGATGGAATGATACAACAGGTAGGCGTCGCCGCCGCCGGAAACTGCGGACATGGTCTTCTCCGTGGAATGGGATTGGGCGCCGGAGGCGCCGGGATTAGGATGGCTCAGCCGGGGATTAGCGGTAGCCACGTTTATAGTGTTGTTCGAGCCAGCTGGTGAAGCGGACCAGAGGCCACAGGAACGCGGCATAGATGGCCGCAGCCAGCAACAGCGGGGTCGGGTTGGCAAACAGCGCCTGCGCATCAGTTGCCTGTTTCAGCAGGTCATCCATCGCCACCACCGAGGCCAGCGAGGTGTCCTTGATGATGGCAACACAATAAGACGCCAGCGGCGGGATCATCATGCGAAAGGCCTGCGGCAGCACGACCTTGCGCATGGTGGTGAGAAACGAAAGGCCAAGCGCCTCGGAGGCTTCGAACTGGCCCTTTGGTACCGCTTCGATGCCCGCGCGCACCACCTCGGCGGTATAGGCGGCCAGCACCAGTGACAGGGCGATGGTGGCCGCGACGAAAGAAGAAAAGACGATCCCGGCAAAGGGCAGGGCGTAGTAGACGAGGATCAGCACCACCAGCACGGGGATCGCGCGCAGAAGATCAATGTAAAAGGTGGCCAGCAGCCGGAAGGGTTTCGCGGCATAAAGCCGGACCAGACAGATCAGCACGCCAAGGCTGCCACCCACCAGGATCGCGGAGGCGCCCAGAAACAGCGTATTCAGCAGGCCGCGCATCAGGATGGGAAAGGCGCGCTGCATCACGTCCAGATTGAAGAAGATATCGAAAATTTCCATGTGATACTCTGCTGTCTGTAGGACGTTGGGCCAAAGGGTTGGCCCGGCAGGCGCAGCGAGGGTGGGCGATCCCACCCCCCGCTGCGCCCAACGTTTAGTCTGCCGAGGTCGGGACCGGCAGCGGGGTCACGGTCAGGCTGTCGGCCTTGGGCGCAACGTGGAACCATTTCTCGTAAAGCTTCGCCATGGTGCCATCGGTCTTCATCTCTGAAATCGCGTCGTTGAAGGCCTCAAGGCGTTCCGATCCCTTGGGCATCATGATGGCGAATTTGTCCCCGGTCGGGATCTCGGCCGCAATGGACAGGCCGGTCATGTGTTCCTGATTGAAGGCATAGCGCAGGCCGACGATGTCATTGACGGCCGCGTCGATACGACCGCTGCGCAGATCCGTCAGCATGTTGGCGGTGCTGTCGTAGCTGGAATAGGACGCATAGCCGATTTCACCTTCGCGCTCTTTCAGCCAGTTTTCAGGGAAGGAGGTCGCGATGGAACCGACCCGCTTGCCGCCAAGGTCCGCAACGCTGGCGATGCCTGCGCCGTCCTTGGTCCCCACACCCAGAGCGCCGGAAAAATAAGGCTGGGTAAAGGATTGCGCCTCAAGCCGTTCGTTGGTGATGGTGAGCGAGGAAATCACCGCATCCACCCGACGCGATGCGGTAGCGACGAAAAGCGCCCGGAAGTCGAGACCGCTGATCTCGGCTTCGGCGCCGATGCGAGAGGCGATTTCGTTGATGATGTCGACCTCGAAGCCTTCGAACTTGCCGTCTTCGTTCTTGTACTCCCAAGGCGGGTTGGCCGGGTAAGAGCCGATCTTGAGTGTCTCCTGCGCGGTTGCCGCAAGGCCGGATACCGCGACCATGGCCGCTGCGGCCAGTCCGGTAAGCATTCGAGTTCTGAAAGTCATGGGAAACCCCCTTGTTGAAGCAAACTGCGCGGTTGATTGGGCTCCGCGCTTATCGTCTACGGTAGTCAGAATCAGTATACGGCTTCAAGCTTTTATTTTAAGTATAAACCTTTTCAGGCCTTATATGGCTGTGTATAAAGGGATTAGTTTGTTGTTTCTGTATACGAAAGTAGGGGCTCACATGTCGGATACACCTAAGCGGCACATGAAGGATGTGATCTATGATGCCTATCTGGGGCGCATTCAGCGCGGTGAACTGACCCCCGATGACCGTCTGGTGGATACCGCCATTGCAGCGGAGTTCGAGGTGTCGCGGATGCCGGTGCGCGATGCCCTGATGCGGTTGACGCACGAGGGCTATCTGGCAAGCACCACCCGGGGCTTCACCCTGCCAACGCTGGAGCCGCGACAGATTCTGGAAATCTTTGAATTGCGACGCCTGTTGGAGCCACGGGCTGCCGCACTCGCCACGCATGAGCTGACGGCTGATGATTTCGAGCGGATGCAGCAGGCCGTTACCCTGTCTGAAAGCACGCTTGAGACAGGAGACATAGAGGCGCTCTACCGCGCCTCCGAGGATATCCGGCGGACCTGGGTCATGGCGGTTCCGAATGCCGAGCTGCGCGACACGATCCAGCGCTACATGGTGCAGATACAGGCGGTCCGCATGGCAACCCTGCGCGACACCCAGGCGCACCGGGTACTGGTCGCCTTTCACCGCCGCATGCTGGAGACTTTCAAGAGCCGCAGGAGCGCGGATGTGGAGCTCTTGCTGATGCGTTTCGTGCTGGCCGGGGAGGATAGCTACCTGCGGGTATCGGGCCGTGAGGCGGACACAGAATGAACTACTGGCGCCACAGCCCGCGCCGCACTTCAAAGGCTTTTCAGAGGCAGAACATGACCAATCCGACACTGACCAATCCGGCCTAGACTGAGACGCGCGAAGAGGCCGTGATCCAGATTTCCGGTCTCAACAAATGGTATGGCGACTTTCACGTGCTAAGGGGGATCGACCTGACGGTGAAGAAGGGTGAGCGGATCGTCATCGCTGGGCCATCAGGATCGGGTAAATCCACGCTGATCCGCTGCATCAATCGGCTGGAGGCCCATCAGGAAGGGCAGATTGTCGTCGATGGCACCGAGCTGACCTCGGATTTGAAGAACATCGGGCAGGTGCGGTCCGAGGTTGGTATGTGTTTTCAGCACTTCAACCTGTTCCCGCATATGACGATCCTGGAAAACTGCATTCTGGCGCCAATGTCCGTGAGGGGCTTGTCGCAAGCGGAGGCCGAGGCCACTGCCCGCAGTTTTCTGGCAAAGGTGCATATCGAGGACCAGGCAGAGAAATATCCCGGGCAATTGTCCGGTGGTCAGCAGCAGCGGGTGGCCATCGCCCGGGCCCTGTGCATGCGGCCCCGCGTGATGCTGTTTGACGAGCCGACGTCGGCCTTGGATCCTGAGGTCATTAAGGAAGTTCTGGACACCATGATCGAGCTGGCAGAAACCGGAATGACCATGGTTTGCGTAACCCATGAAATGGGATTTGCCCGGCAGGTGGCGGATCGGGTGATCTTCATGGATGAGGGAAAAATCATCGAGGAAAACACGCCAGAGCTGTTTTTTTCTGCGCCACAACACCAACGGACCCAGGGTTTCCTCAACCAAATTCTTGGCCATTGAGGGGGGGCGTCCGATTGCTCAGAAAACGGAATGAATGCGGAAAATTGAACCTGTTTTCCGTTTGATTCACCTTTCCAAAGGGGCGGGGGTAACCGGATATACATTAATTTTACCTAGCGTGAAGATCTCCAGGGCGTGTGTTGTCCTGCAACAGCACGGCTATGAGCGCTCTGTGAAGGCTCCAAATAGGTAAGTAACTATGCACCGTTTCTCTCTGCGCACTCAGGTTTTCTTATTGGGCGGCACCTTTGTTGCCATGCTTGCGGCCATTGCCGTGACATCCTGGCTCGTAAGTAACCGTCTCACCGAAAGCATCTATCAATCCCGCCTCGTGGTCGCTCAGCTGAAAAGCCTGGACGACATGAAAGAAGATATCGAACAGGGGCTGGCCGATCTTCTGGCCTATACCGGCGGCGATAATGCCGGTCTGGCCGGTCTGCGCGGCAACATCGAAGAGGTCGTTGCCGAAGTCGAAGCCGCCAAAGGTCGTTTCGTCGATGTTTCCATCGCCAGCGCACGGCAACCGGATGTCTTCAAGACCGTGATGACTCTGACGCCGACCTTGGACAGCTTTGCTGCAACGACCGCGGCTCTTGAACGGGCTGCACCCGAAGAACGGCGGGATCTGGCCTATGCCGAGATCGTTCCGGCCATTGCCCTCCTGCGTGATACCGTGAATGGCCTGCAAGACACGATGGGTGAGCGCACACAGGCGGTCGAAGCCGAAATCACTCAACTGATTGAGCGCAGTCGGCTTTTGCAGCTCGGTATCAGTGTTGCCGCCATGGCCGGTGCTCTGATCATGGCGCTGGTGTTCGGTGTGCTTCTTAGTCGTCCCATCGTCGAAGCCGCTCGTGCGGTGAAGCGGCTGATGGACGAGGATTACAGCAGCGAAATCGCGGATACCCATCGCGGCGATGAAGTCGGAGAGATTGCCCGCAATCTTGCCGGGCTGCGTGACCGGCTTGCCGAAGCGCAGGTGACCGAGCAGAAAAACCAGCACGAGAATGCACGCCGGGTGGAATTGTTCCAGATCCTCAGTTCGTCGATGGCGCGACTGAAGGGTGGTGACATGCAGCAGCGCATTCCCTCTGGCGACTGGGTCGATCTGGGTGAAAGTTATGAAATGCTGTGCATCGACTTCAACGATCTGGCCTCGGCGCTGGGCGATCTTGTCGAGGAATTGCGGATCAGTGCCGGCGCTGTGGATCAGAACGCCCGCAGCCTGTCCTCGATGTCCGATGAAATGTCGCAGCGTGCCGAAACCCAAGCCGCTACTCTGGAAGAATCCGCTGCCGCGTTGGAGCAGCTGTCGGCCAGCGTACAATCGGCTGCAGAACAGGCACAGGCTGCTGATCAGCAGGCCAAGGCCGGGCGCACCCGCGCCGAAAGCGGTGGTCAGGTCATGCAGGAGGCCAAGGCGGCGATGAGCTCGATCGCAGAAACCTCGGAAAGCATCACCAAGATCATCACCGTCATCGACGATATTGCCTTCCAGACCAGCCTGCTTGCGCTCAACGCTGGCGTCGAGGCTGCGCGGGCGGGTGAAGCGGGCCGCGGTTTCGCTGTTGTCGCCTCCGAGGTGCGCGGTCTGGCCCATCTGGCGGCCAAATCGGCCAATGATATCAAGGAACTCGTCGGCAGCAGCGCTAAGCAGGTTGCAGAGGGCGAACGCCTGGTAGAGGCAACCGGTGACACGCTGAGCGAGATCGTCAAGAGCGTCACCGAGGTTTCTGAGCTGGTGTCCTCCATCGCCTCCTCTGCCACCGAACAGGCCTCGGGCCTGCAAGAGATCAACGTCGGCGTTGCACAGCTGGATCAGGTCACGCAGCAGAACGCGGCTATGGTCCACGAAACGATCGGGGCAAGCCAGAAAATGCAGAGCGAATCCTCGCGTCTGACCGACCTGTTGCAGCGTTTCGCAGGCACTTCGGACGCGGAACAGCAAGCGGCCTGAGCGTCGGCTTGGCGATGCGAGCCTTGTTAAAGCGAGACATCCCGGCAGCTGCGCAGGCTGTCGGGGTGTGTATTTCGGGGAGGCGCCGCAAGCGGCATCTCAGAACCTGTGATGAGCCGGATCTGCCCCTACGCAGTGCCGATGGATACTGAGCCGAATACAAAGACCTTGGCGCTGATTTACGTTTTTTTACCGACATGTCTGTAGATGTTGCCGCTGGTGCTACTGCGGACCTTTGTAAACCGTTTCCTGTACTGCCTCTGACCCGAACCGCATGAGAATGAGAAAACACCATGGCTGAACCAGACTGGTTATCCGACCTCGTTGCATCCCTTGCCGGCACTAAGGGCAACGACCACATGGGCGGCACCACCGGCGATGACACACTGAGTGCCGATCTCGGTGACGATACGGTCGCCGGTGAAGAGGGTGATGATGTCATCGACGGCGGTGGCGGCGACGATATTATCTTTGGCGACATGGGCGACGGTTTCGACCAGGGTATCGATGCCAGCCCGTTGGAGCTGAAGCTCAGCAACCTTCAAAGCGTGTCTCACGATGGCTGGACCGGTTCTTCTGGCGACAACGCCGTTTTCAGCGACATCGCAACCCTGGAGGACGGCAGCACGGTCTGGGGTAGGTTGGTTCTGGTCGAGAAATCCAACCCGAACATGTGGGTCGAATTCGGCTATGCAGAGGGCGCAGAGGTCCTGCTGGACGGTGATCAGCCGGGGGACCGGGCGACCTTCCGCCTGGAATTCTTTGACCCAGTAACCGGCGACCCGATCTACCTGAATTCGACTGCGACATTCAACGATGTGGATGACAACAGCTACGCGGGCGATGCCGAGGCGGTCATCATTGATGGCAACAGCTTCACCTCCTTCGGGGTGTCGGCGGATTCCTCGCTCAACACCTCGATCGACGGAAATATGGTCACCGCGACCGGGACTGAGCTGAACGATTACACCGATCAGGACGCCTGGTTCTCGGCCGGATTCGAAGACCGTTCCTCGATCGAGTTCACCCTGCAAACGCGCGACGGCCTGGCCGGTTTCACACTATCGGGTGATGTGATCGACGATGCCGTCGTCACCACCATCGAACAAGGCAATGACACGGTTCTGGCAGGTGATGGTAACGATGTGGTCTTTGGCCAGGGTGGGGATGACTCCCTGTTCGGGGAGGAAGGTCATGACAGCCTTGATGGCGGGGCTGGCAACGATTTCATGGAAGGTGGGATCGGCAACGACACTCTGATCGGCGGGGATGGTGCGGATACGCTGGCCGGTGGCGATGGCGACGACTACATCGAAGGTGGTCTTGGCAACGATTACATGACCACCGGGATCGGCAATGACACGCTGATCGGTGGCGAAGGCGATGACACGCTTAAGAACTCGGCCGGGGATGACAGCCTTGTCGGCGGCGTTGGCAACGATAGCATCGTTGCGACCGATGGCAACGATACCTTGGAAGGCGGAGAGGGCAACGACACCCTTTACGGTGGCAATGACAACGACAGCCTTGATGGTGGTACCGGTGACGATTCCATGGATGGCGGCACCGGCAATGACACGCTGATCGGTGGCGATGGCGCGGATACGATCGCGGGTGGTGATGGCGACGACTACATCGAAGGCGGTCTTGGCAACGACTACCTGACCACGGGTCTTGGCAATGACACGCTGATCGGCGGCGAGGGCGACGATACGCTCAAGAACTCGGCCGGGGATGACAGTCTTGTCGGCGGCGTCGGCAACGACAGCATTGTTGCAACCGATGGCAACGATACGCTGGAAGGCGGCGACGGCAACGACACGATGTACGGTGGCAACCACAACGACCTGCTTGTAGGTGGCGCCGGGGATGACCTGATGTTCGGTGAGGCCGATGCGGATGTCTTTCAGATGTCCGACGGCTTTGGCAATGACACCCTCACGGGCGGCGAGGCCGGGGTTGACTACGACACAGTCGATATGTCGGCTGTCACTACGGGCGTTTCGGTCACCTACACTGGCAATGAAGCCGGGACGATTACCGACGGCGCCGACACGATTACCTTTTCCGAGATCGAAGCGCTGACCCTGACGGATCAGGCCGATGTGGTTGATGCTTCGGCGGATGCCAGCGGCGTGAAGATCGATTCCGGCGCGGGCGATGACACCATCAAGATGGGTGCCGGGGATGATTCCATCACCAGCGGCGCCGGCTATGACCAGATGGTGCTGACCACCTCGGGCGGCGTCGATACCATTGGCGACTTCGACATGGCGGACGATGACAGCGACTCGTTCTTCAACGACCAGCTTGATGTCTCTGAGCTGACCGGTGGCACCGGGCCGGATGGGGCCATCCGCACGATTGATGTCACCGTCACGGACGATGGGTTCGGCAACGCGCTTTTGTCTTTCCCGGGCGGTGAGAAACTGGTGCTGAGCGGCGTTGCCCCCGGGGATATCTCATCCCATGCCCAGCTGATGTCTGCGGGCATTCCCTGTTTCACGCCAGAGGTCCTGCTGGCCACCAGCCGCGGCGCTGTGCCTGCCGGGCGGATCCGGGTGGGGGATTTGCTGCAGACCGCCGACAACGGTTTTCAGCCGGTGATCTGGGTCGGTAAACGCGAGTTGAGCCCGGCCGAACTGGCGCTGCGACCGGAGCTGCGCCCTTATTGCCTGCGCCCGGATGGCTTGCTGCGGCCAGAGCGACCGATGCTGTTGTCGCCGCAACACCGCCTGCTGGTCAACCGCCGTACCTTTGACCGGGAGACACCGTTTGGCGAAAGCTTCCTGTCGGCTAAATTGCTTGCAGAGGTCGACGAGAATTGCGGCCAGCTCTCAGAGGTGACGGGACCGGTCACCTATGTGCACCTGATGACCGAGCGGCACGAGGTGATCTTTGCCGAAGGCATCGCGACCGAAACCTTCTGGCCTGGCCCCGAAGCGATCCGCGGACTCTCTGCCGAGGATCTGCGCGAACTGCTCTATCTCTTCCCTGAACTGGCCGCCGTGCACGGGCTGACGGGTGAAGAGGGCCGCGGATATGTTCGCACCGGTTATGGAGATCTGGCACGCCAGTCTCTGAAGAGGCGGGACCTGCAACACCTGCCAGCCGCCTGATGTCACTCTGGCAGGACTGGTCCCCTCATCAGTCGCAGGGTTGCCTTTAGCCCGGTCCGGGTATTCTCGACGAAGAGCTCCCCATTGTGCAGCTCGGCGATTTCCTGAGCAATCGCCAACCCTAGTCCAACGCCGCCACCGCCGATATGCCCCCGGGAAAACGGGCGCAGCATGGCGGCAATCCGGTCGGGGGGAATGCCCGGCCCGTCGTCCTCGACAATGACGTCAAGCGCCTCGGATCCGGCTCCCGAAATCGACACCGAGACCTCGGTGCCATAGGTCAGCCCGTTGTCGATCAGATTGCTGAGCGCGCGGCGCAGCTTGTCCGGCTGCCCCTGCATCAGGCTTTGCCCGCCGGTGTATATGTCTACCGGAGCACTGCGGCCAAAGACGGTGGGCACCCCTGGCAGGCGCAGGGGCGGCTGGCCCAGAAACCGCACCGCGCGCCCGGTGTCGCGGTAATCATCCACCAGGCTTTCGACGAGGCTCGCCAAGGCGAACTGGTGGCTCTGTTCGCTTTGGTGGCGGATGCTCAGCAGATCAAGGGCGCCGTCGATAATGCCGGAAATCTCGTCCAGATCAGCGCTGAAGCGCTGGTGCAGCTCTTCATCCTCCAAGAGCTCGCTGCGCAAGCGCAACCGGGTGACGGGCGTGCGCAGATCGTGTGAAATCGCCGCCAGTCCGCGCACCTTCTGGGCCTGCTCCTCAGCAAAGCGTTCCTTCAGCAGATCAATGCGGTCGCGTACCTGAATGGCCTCGCTTGACGCCAGTGGCGGCAGCTTTGCTGGATCGCGCCGGGCCAAAAGCCGGAAGGGCGCCGCAAGGTTCAGCGCCAGCGGGATGATGGCGGCCATGCCCAAGAGGAAACCCGCAAGCCCGATCAGCGCCACCTTGGTTTCTTCCAGACGCGGACGCCACAGGCTGGGGGCGGCAATCGACAGCACCGTTCCGTCAGATTGGAACAGCGACAGGGTGGCGCCGCTGTCCTGACGGGTGATCGCGCGCGAGAGGTCGCCCAGACGCCGTTCGGGCGATTGCGGTTCACTGGCCGCGCGCAGGATGTCCGGCAATTTCGGCGGCGTGTCGAACACAGCTGCGGCACGCAGGCGGCGACCGTCGAGGATCAGGATCAGCGGCACCGTATGGGCGGCCTCGGCGGTAAAGCCGCTGGGCGTGCGCTGCCATTCATAGGGCGGCAACCTGCCCGACGTTGCGCCATCGGGCCCACTTGCCTGCCGCAGGATCTGCAGCATCGCAGGCCCCGAGGTTTCGGCGATCAGCAGCGCAGAGCGGCGGTCAAAGATGCGGTAGGAGGTCCAGCCCGCCACCACGATCCCGGCCACAAAGGACAGCGCCACCAACAGTGGCAGGCGCTGGGCCAGAGATCCGGGCAATTGCCCCAGACCCTGGATCAGGAGGGAGCGCAACCGCATCCGTCAGCCGCTGACCGGCGCCGAGAACTGATAACCCCGGTTGCGCACGGTCTTGATGAAATCCGCGTCCGGCGCCGCGGCCGAGAGTTTTTTGCGCAAGCGGCTGATCAGGATATCGACACGCCGGTCCTCGGGGCCAAGCTCGACGCCAAAGATGTCGCGGCCGATCACATCGCGCGACACCGGATCGGGCAGGGCGGAAATCAGCGCGGTGATCAGCTGGTACTCGGTTGAGCTGAGCGGTACCAGCATGCCTGCGGGGCTGTGCAGCTTCTGCCGCGCGCAATCCAGCATCCAGCCGGAGAACCGCACTTGTCCGGTGAGCATGCTACGCTCGCCGGGTCCCTTGCTGCGCCTCAGCAGCGCGTTCATCCGCGCCAGAAGTTCACGGGGATTGAAAGGCTTTTCCAGATAGTCGTCTGCGCCCAGTTCCAGCCCGATGATGCGTTCGGTGTCGCCTTTTATGGCCGACAGGATGATCACCGGCACCTCTGATCGCTCGCGCAGCCAGCGGCACAGCGACAGCCCGTCCTGTCCCGGCAGCATGACATCGATCACGTAGATGTCGAACTCCTGCGGCGTCAGTTCTTGCGCGGCTTCGGCGGAGGCAGAGACGCAGCAGTCAAAACCGCGGCCTGACAGATAGGTGGACAGAAGATCGGAAATCTCGCTGTCATCTTCGACGATATGCACGCGGGGCACGGGGCAGGGTATCCTTGGTCGTATGTCCGGACCGCCATCATAGCGAGATCAGCGCCGGGGTATGTAACAGTTTGTATCTCACGGGGGGCGACTGTGCGGAAGAACGCAACAAATCGCAACAAATTGAATGGACCGCGCGGGCACAAGGTCCGGTAGAGTGAGCCATCAGGTGCCTGAGGAGACAGGCATGATCTGGGAGGATATTATGAAAAACGTTGCAAAGGCGCTTTTGGGCGCTGTTTCGATGCTGGCCGTGACCGTTGCCGCGCCCGCGATGGCTGAACCCAAGGCCGAGGTGCTGCATTACTGGACGTCCGGTGGTGAGGCAAAGGCGGTTCAGGCGCTTCAGGAAGCTTTCAAGGCGCGCGGTGGCACCTGGGTGGATGCGCCCGTCGCTGGCGGTGGCGGTGATGCGCAGGCTGCCGTGTTGCGCGCCCGCGTGCTGGCAGGCGATCCCCCGGCTGCGGTGCAGATCAAGGGGCCGAACATTCAAGAATGGGCCGAGGCAGGCGCGCTGGGCGATCTCAACGCTGTTGCCGAGGCGCAGGATTGGGACAAGGTGCTGCCCGAAACCATCCAGAACATCGTGAAATACGATGGCCAGTACGTGGCCGTGCCGGTCAACGTGCACCGGGTCGACTGGATCTGGGCCAACCCCGAGGTTCTGGCCAAGGTCGGCGCCGATGTGCCCAAGACCTGGGATGAATTCAACGAGACTGCAGAAAAGCTGAAGGCCGCCGGGATCATCCCGCTGGCCCATGGCGGTCAGCCTTGGCAGGATGCGACGGTCTTCGAAACCGTGGTTCTGGGCGTCGGCGGCATTGATTTCTACCAAAAAGCACTGGTCGATCTCGATATGGAGGCGCTGGGATCGGACACGATGGTCAAGGTGTTCGACCAGATGCGCAAGATGCGCGGTTACGTGGACCCCGATTTCCCGGGCCGCGACTGGAACCTGGCGACAGCCATGGTGATGCGCGGCGAGGCTGCGATGCAGATCATGGGCGACTGGGCCAAGGGCGAATTCGCCGCGGCGGGTCTGGAGCCGGGCAAGGATTACATCTGCGCGTCGACCCCGTCCGATGGCGGTTACCTTCTGAACTCTGACAGCTTTGCCATGTTCAACGTCAGCGGGGATGACAATGTCGAAGGGCAGGCGCTGCTGGCTGAGCTGATCCTCGGCACCGACTTCCAAGAGACCTTCAACCTCTACAAAGGATCGATCCCGGCCCGCACCGATGTACCGCGCGGCGAATTCGATGCCTGCGCGATCAAATCCATGGACGATATGGTTGCAGCGGCCGAAGGCGGCACGCTGATGGGGTCGATGGCGCATGAAATTGCGCAGGCCGGCGCCATCCGCGGTGCCTTCATCGACGTGGTGACCGCGCATTTCAATTCGGACATGTCCTCGACCGAGGCGACCGAAAAGCTGGTGAAAGCCATCAAGCTGGCGATGTAAGCCACTGCGCTGCATGATCTGCTGCGCGGCCCCGACAAAACTGGGCCGCGCAGCGTCACCTCCCGCAGTCTAGCGAAAGAATTCCGTTGTGACCCGTCCCTCTGCCACTGTGATGGACCGTTTGGCACGCCTCTTGCCGCAGATTGTTGTGGCGCCGGGGTTTGCGGCGATCCTGTTCTTTGTCTACGGCTTCATCCTTTGGACCGGCTATATGTCGCTGACCAAATCGAAGATGCTGCCGAATTATACCCTGACCGGGGTCCGCCAGTACGAACGGCTGTTCCAGATGGACCGCTGGTCGGTGGCCATCGACAACCTGTTCGTCTTTGGCGCCCTCTTTATCATCGCGGCCACCGTCATCGGCTGCCTTCTGGCGGTATTGCTGGACCAGAAGATCCGCGCCGAAGGGTTCATCCGCACGATCTACCTGTATCCGATGGCGATTTCCTTCATCATCACCGGTACTGCCTGGAAATGGATCATGAACCCCTCGCTGGGGCTGGAAACCGTGGTGCGCAGTTGGGGCTGGGAGAGTTTCCGGTTCGGCTGGATCGTCGATGAGAATCTTGCGGTCTACGCGCTGGTAATGGCCGCCGTCTGGCAAAGCGCCGGTTTCGTGATGGCCCTGTTCCTGTCTGCCCTGCGCAGCGTCGATCAGGACATCATCAAGGCGGCCAGCCTTGATGGCGCTTCTCCCTGGCAGATCTACCTGCGCATCATACTGCCCTCAATGCGCCCTGTTTTCATGAGCGCGGTGGTGATCCTGGCGCATCTGGCGATCAAGAGCTTTGATCTGGTTGTGTCGCTGACCGGGGGCGGGCCGGGCTACGCCTCCACCCTTCCGGCCAACTTCATGTACGAAATGACATTCCGCCGCAACGAGATCGGGGTCGGCGCGGCTTCGGCCATGGTGATGCTGGCAACGGTTGCCGCGATCATGGTGCCCTATCTCTACTCCGAGCTGCGAGGCAAGAAACATGTCTGATCACCTGAGCCTGTCCACGGCCCGGCCCGGCCAGCAGATGCTGCTGCGGGGGCTTCTCTGGGCCGTGCTGATCCTGTTCGCCGTCTGGTTTCTGCTGCCTGCCTATGTGGTGGTTGGTACCTCGATGAAAGAGCTGGAAGAGATCCGCAGCGGATCACTGCTGGCCCTGCCGCACGAGCTGAACTTTACCGCTTGGCGCCACGCCTGGAGCGAGGCTTGCATCGGCGTCGAATGCACCGGGCTTGAACCCTATTTCTGGAACTCCGTGCGGATGGCCCTACCTGCGGTGGCGATTTCGACCCTCTTGGGGGCGCTGACCGGATTTGCCCTGACCAAGTTCCGCTTTCGCGGCGCCAATCTGGTGTTTGCCCTGATCCTGTTCGGCTGTTTCGTGCCGTTTCAGGTGGTGATCCTGCCGATGGCGCAGACGTTGGGACGGCTTGGCATCACCAACACGGTCTACGGGCTGATCCTGGTGCATTCGGTCTATGGCCTGGCCTTCACCACGCTGTTCTTCCGCAATTATTATGTCACCATCCCGGATGAGCTGGTGCGTGCGGCCACCATCGACGGCGCCGGGTTCTTCACCATCTTCTGGCGGATCATTCTGCCGCTGTCGCCGCCGATCATCGTGGTCTCGGTGATCTGGCAATTCACCCAGATTTGGAACGACTTCCTGTTCGGGGCCAGCTTTACCACCGGCGGCGCACAGCCCGTTACCGTGGCGCTGAACAACCTGGTGAACACCACCACTGGGGTCAAACAATACAATGTGGACATGGCGGCGGCGCTGATCACCGCAGCTCCCACGCTTTTCGTATATATCGTCGCGGGCCGCTACTTCGTGCGCGGACTTACCGCTGGCTCGGTCAAAGGATGAGGATAGTCACATGGCGTCTCTGACAATCAACAACGCGGTCAAGCGGTACGGCACGGTCGAAGTTCTGAAAGGCGTGTCGATCGATCTTCAGGATGGAGAGTTTCTTGTGCTGCTTGGTGCCTCGGGCTGCGGGAAATCCACGCTGCTCAACATGATCGCCGGGTTGGAAAGCGTGACCGAGGGCGAAATCAGCATCGGCGGGCGCGTGGTCAACGATGTGCACCCCAAGGACCGCGACATCGCCATGGTGTTCCAGTCCTACGCGCTTTACCCGACCATGACAGTGGCACAAAACATCGCCTTTGGACTTGAGATGCGCGGCATGCCCAAGGCTGAGCGCAAGGAGCGGGTGTTGGAGGTCGCGAAGATGCTGCAGATGGACCACCTGCTGGACCGCAAACCGGGCCAATTGTCCGGCGGTCAGCGGCAGCGGGTCGCCATGGGCCGGGCGCTGGTACGCGATCCCGAGGTGTTTCTGTTTGATGAACCGCTCAGCAATCTGGATGCTAAGCTGCGACTTGAGATGCGCACCGAGATCAAGCGCCTGCACAAGCGGCTGAACGCCACCATGGTCTATGTTACCCACGACCAGATCGAGGCGCTGACCCTCGCTGACCGGATCGCCATTCTTAAGGATGGTGAGGTACAGCAGCTGGCCAGCCCTGCGGAAATCTACGAGCAGCCCGCGAATATGTTCGTGGCGGGGTTGGTCGGATCGCCGCCGATGAACTTCATCGAGGTGGTGCCGCAGCCTTCGGATCGCGGTCCGGTGGCGGAAATCACCGTGCGGGCAGAAGGGGTGGATCAGACCGTTGTCCTGGACCTTTCCGCCCATGCCGCACAGCTTGAGGGACGGATGGGGCAGAAACTGGTTCTGGGGCTGCGCCCCGAGATGATCACCCAGTCCTCCATTGCAGCCTCGGGGCAGGTGGTGCCCTGCGAGATCGACGTGACCGAGGCGACCGGCGCAGACACGCTTTGTGTTCTGACCTGGAACGGGAAGGAAGTGCTCGCGCGCGGGACGTCCGGTTACGCCATGATCCTTGAGGGTACCATGGACTTTGCCGTCAGTATGGAGCGGGCGGTCCTGTTCGACCCGCAGACTGGTGCTCGCCTCGGTTGATTTTTCCCTGCAGAGCCTCCCGCCCGTCCATGTTGCGATATCTTAACGCAATGCGGCGGGGGCGTGGCACGACTGCCTGAACCTGGCCCGTTAAACGGGGTGGAAGCGGGCCAAGATTCGCCACATTCCCCGCGATTCACCCCCGGATTCGCGACTTTATTGACAAGAAGTTTCCTCTCACCCCCCTATTTCACGCCCTATAGACGAAGAATTCACTCATATTTTTTGGGCGTTTGACTAAAATTTTCGGACAATCCGCAAGCTTTATTAGGCTTTTCCAAAGGAATTGTTCATGCTGAAGAGGGAAAAGCCGGGGGGTTAAGGGTTTGTTTACCGCGTCATATTCTGTCCATCATTTCGTCCAGTCCACGCAAGATTGAGCCGCATTCCAGCCGCAGGCCTCCAACAGGATGCAGGTGTGGAAAGTGGAGTGGATGACAATGAGACTAAGAGCTGCGATAGCGGCGGTCTGCCTGTCTTTCGGGCTGTCCGGCGGCGCCGAAGCCGATGAGCTTCGTCCAAGCGTCAATTCGATGCCGGGCTGGGAGGCCGTCGGCCGCCTGAATATTGCCGGACGCAACATGTGCACCGGATCCCTGATTGCCAACAATCTGGTACTGACAGCGGCCCATTGCCTGTATGATCCGTCTACAGGGCGCAGGGTGGATCCCCGGACGATCAAGTTCGAGGCTGGCCTCAATGGGCAGCGGGCAAAAGCCTCTCGCAAGGTGACAAAAGCGGTTCTGCATCCGGGGTACCGGGCAGGGAGCGGCGGTGTTGCCCAGATCGGCAGCGATCTGGCGGTGTTGCGGCTCGACAGTCCGATCAGCGCCCGGCAAATTCAGCCTTTGCGCCTGTCCTGGCATGCGAACCGGGGGGATGTCGTCGGGGTACTGTCCTATTCGCACAACCGGGCAACCAGACCCAGCCTGGAGCGCGGATGCCAGGTTCTGGCGAAACAGCACCAGACTTTGGTGATGTCCTGCCGGGTTGATTATGGCGCTTCCGGCTCGCCGGTGTTCGAAGTCACGGCAGGTCATGCACCGCGACTGGTGTCGGTGATTTCGTCAAAGGCGGCCATCGGATCCAGACGGGTATCCCTCGGGTCGGTTCTGGACGGTACGCTGCGGACTTTGATGCAACGCGCCGGTTGATCCGGAAACTGTGCCAGCACGCGAAAAGAAATTTCGCGTATGCCCGCCTGCAGAATGAGGTCGGGACTTGCGCAGAGGGGAGGCCGGCTAGGGCAGGTCACCTATGGGACAGATGGTCCCGAAATATTTGATCCATACAGATATGCGCGGCAAAGGCGCCGCAGTCTCAGGGCTCGCGAAACGCTTCACGTGATTTGTAGAGCGGTTTGAGAAGGTAATTCAGCACCGTCTTGGAACCGGTCTGAAGTTCTGCCGTTGCGCGCATGCCGGGGCGGATCTCGATGGATTGCTGGCGCTGGGTGAAGCCGGATCTGTCGACCCGTACAGTCACCCGGTAAAACGGTTCTGCCCGCGGGTTGCGATCATCCTCGAAGGTATCCGCCGAAACAAAATCCACTTTCCCCTTCAGCGCGCCATAGATCGTATAGTCATAGGCCGACAGTTTGATCGTGGCATCCTGGCCGGGTTGCACGCTGGCGATGTCCTTGGGGTTCACGCGGGCTTCGACGAACAGCTCTTCACCCAGCGGGATGATCTCGAAAATCTCTTCACCGGGGCGCACCACGCCGCCGATGGTGGTCACAGCCAGGCTGTTGACGATGCCCGACATCGGCGCGGTGATAATAGTCCGGTTCAGCTGGTCTTGCGCCAGACGCAGCTCTTGGCGCAGCGAGGCCAGCTTACGCAGGGCTTCGGAGTATTCCTCGGCCAGGTCCAGCTCGTTCTGGGTGCCGATTTCATTGTATTTGGCCGCGGCATCGGTGGCCGATTTCTGCGCCTTGTTGACCTCGGTCAGGGCCACGATGTTGGTTTTGTAAAGCCGTTTGAGGTTCTCCAGCTCTTCGTTCAGCTGGGTCATGATGGCATGCGCGCTTTCCCGGCGGCTGTTGAAATCCGTCTGGCGCGCCTTCAGCAGCGCACGTTCAGAGGCCAGAATTTCAGGAGAGCGCTGGGTCAGATGGGCCGGGACATTGAACTCAAAAGCGCCACTCATCTCTGCCTCAAGCCGGTATTGCTTGATCTCCAGCGCGTCGATCTGCTCCTGCAGTTCGTCAGCGGCAGCACGGAATTTTGTGTCCTGCAGCTTGCCCAGCACCTGACCGGCCTGCACCACGTCGCCCTGGCGGACGAACAATTCGCCCAGAATGCCGCCTTCGAGGTTCTGTACGATCTGGGCCCTGGATGAGGATACGACCTGGCCTTCACTGCGTACGATTTCATCGACCGAGGCAAAGGCCGCCCAGGTGAGGAAGATCACCAGCGCCGCCCCAACCAGATGAATAATCCGGCTTGAACTGCGCGAGCTTTCCATCAGGTCAAAGTGGCTGGTGGCTGTCATTTCTTATCTCCCGCCGCAAGATGGGCAAGTACCTGATCGCGGGGGCCGTCCACGACCATGCGCCCGGCCTGCAGGATCAGGGTCCGGTTGGTCAGCGACAGTATCGGCATCCGGTGGGTCGCGATGACTGCTGTGCGGCCCTCCAGCCAGCTTTCCAGGCGGCTGACCATGGTGCGCTCCAGCGTCTGGTCCAGCGCCGCCGTCGGTTCATCCAGCAGGACAACCGCAGGGTTTTGCAGCCACAGGCGTGCCCATCCGATGGACTGGCGTTGGCCGATCGACAGACCGCCGCCACCATCGCCGATTTCCAGATCCAGCCCCTTGTGGTGGCTGCGCACAAAGGCGCCGAGTCCGGCGAAATCCAGGGCCTCCATCATGCGGCTGTCGTCGCGTTCCAGCTGGCCAAGGTTCAGGTTATCGCGCAGGGTGCCCGCCATCAGGCGCACATCCTGGCTGAGATAGCCGATGTTGCGGCGCAGATCGCGCGGGTCGATCTGGCTGATGTCGGTGCCATCGACCATCACGCGGCCTTTTTCAGGTGCGTAAAGACCGGACAGCAGCTTTAGCAGGGTGGATTTGCCGGAGCCGTTTACGCCAAGGATGGCAACTCGCTGGCCGGGCAGGATCGCTACAGCAGGCACGTCCAGCGTTGGGGCGGCATCGGGATCGTAGCGGAATACCACTTCGCGCAGGTCGAACCGGCCCGTGAGGGTATCGCGGCGCAGATAGCTGCGCTGGCTGTCGTTTTCCTGGGGCGCGGTGGCGATAGCCTCCAGCCCTTCGAGGGCGGCCTTGACGTTGCTCCAGCGCGCCAGCGTGCCGGCAAACTGCGTCAGCGGTGCCAGCGTGCGGCTGGTCAGGATGCCGGTGGCGATGATGGTGCCAACGGTGAATTCCCCGGCAAACACCATCAGCGTGCCCAGCACCACGGCGACGATATAGGTGGCCTGTTGCACACCTTGAGACCAATAGGTGAGGGCGCTGGACAGGCGGCGCTGCTCGGTCGAGGAATGGGAGGACAGCACGTTCAGTTCATCCCAGAGCCGCAGAACCCGGTCCTCGCCGCGCTGGGTTTTCAGAGTGTCGAGTTCGGTCACCACCTCGTGCAGCAGGCGCCCGGCCTTGGCATTGGCGCCTTGGGTCTGACGGGTCAGGGCGATCATGCGTTTCTGCATGAAATAGGCCGGCAGCAGCATCAGCAGCCCGCCCAGCACGATCACCCAGACAATCGGCCCAGCGATCGAGGAAACCAGCAGCAGGAACACCGCGATGAAGGGAATGTCGGCCAGCGTCGAGATGGTCGAGGAGGTCAAGAATTCACGGACCGAGCCGAAATCGCGCATCGCGGCAAACAGGCCTGAGGGCGGCAGGGGCTTCTTGTCCGAGCGCATGCCGATGATCCGGCGCATCAGACTGTGCTGCACCGAGAGTTCGATCTGGCGGCCTGCGGTATCCGTCAGCCGGGCACGGGCCACTTTCAGAAGCGCCTCCAGCATGATGGCCAGAAAGGCGCCGATGGCGAGAACCGACAGCGTTGCATGGGATTGGTGCGGCACGACGCGGTCATAGACCTGCAGCGAAAACAACGCGACCGAGACGGCAAGCACGTTGGCCACCAGCGAGCCAAGCATGATTTCGCCCACCTGGCGGCGATATTTGGGGAATTCGCCCCAGAACCAATGGCTGTTTTCCAGCTGCGGGGTATGGCGTGCGGCCATTTGCGACACGGAGGCACGGGCAGTCAGAACCTGGCCCGTGAAATAGGGGCTGAAGTCGCCAAGAGGCACTTCGGTGCGGTTGTCGGGGCAGCTGGTGTCATAGATGGTCAGAAACTGACCGGTCTGCTCCAGGACCAGAACGCATTGCCCGCCTTGCATCATCGCCAGTGCGGGCCAGAGGCCGGGGGTGATTTTCTTCGTCTTTTGCAGCCGGGCCTTGAGCCCTGCAGAGCCGAGCGCCTTGGCGAGAACATTGGGCGAGGTGTCGCCCTTGCCGTCGCGCCAGAGGGAGCTGGCAATATCGCTGGTCTGAGTTTCGGCGCCTTTGAGGGCGGCAAGCGTGGAAATCAGCTCGGCCCGGTGCCGGATCCGCTCATCAGCACCGGCGGCCGGTGCTTTGGTTGCCTGTTCGGCGGCACCATCTGCATTTTCTGGGGCGATCTCCGGCTGTAGCGGCGCATCTTCAGCAGTGTCGCCCAACGGCGCGGGGGTAGGGGCGCCGGTTGCGGCGATCTGCATGTCTTCGCGGTGCAGCGGCAGCGGGTCGGCTGCCGGTTCCAGCGCAGGGCTGACAGTCATCGGCTCCGGTGCAGAGGCGGTGAAGGGGGGAGGGGACAAAGACGCAGACAGTTCCGGAGCAGGGGAGATCGGCACCGGCTGTGCCGGGGGCTCTGCGTTGGCCGCCTTCTTGGGTCTTCTGAATTTTCCGGGGAACCTGATCATATTTTAGTCCCATCTGCCAACAGACCCATATCCCGCGACAGTTCCAACTGGATCAGGATGACTTCGTATTTGGCTTCGATATGTGCCTGTTCGCGGCGTATCAGCTCTTCGTAGATGGAGACGACCTCCATCACCGGGCGCTGACCGGCTTCGTATTGAGATTTGAACAGCTTATACGTTTCGCGGCTGGCACGGGCGAGGGCAGCGGTTTCGCTTTCTTGCCGGATATATGAGGCAAGACGCTGCATCTGCCGGGAATAGGTGCGGCGGGCGTCTTCCTGGGCCTCGCCAATGGTGCGGCGGGCGGCTTCCTTGCTGGCTTCGAGCGCCTTAAGCGCGGCAGGCGTGCCAAGGCCAAGAGGTGTCGCCAGATCAAGGGTCAGACCGGCGCCGGACCCATCGGTGGTGGCGTTCCCAGCAGCAGCGATCTGCGGCAACAGGCCCGCGCGGCCAGCCTTAGCCTCGGCAATCGCGCGATCGGCTTCGGCTTGGGCTTTCAGCACGTCCAGAAAGGCGGTCTGTTGCGGAGGGGTACCAAGATCCATACGGGCAGGTTTTTCCGGGAACCTTTGACCGGTCATGGCCTGAAGCTCGGCCCGCGCGGTGGCGGCGGCGTCCTGCGCGGTGGCCCGCGCCGTGCGCAGCCCGCTGATCTTGCTGTCCACCACGTTGAGATCGGACTGATCGTTCAGCCCGCCGTCGACACGGCCTTTCACGATGCGGCGGAACTCGCTCATCTGGCGGATGGCGCGGTCCAGATAAGCGGCCTTTTCGTCGCCGCGCAGACCTGCAGAGTATAGACCAACTGCAGTCTGGACCCGCGTGTTGATGTCGATTGACAGATTGACCGCTGCGACCTCGACGTCGGCGGCGGCAAAGGCGCGTTCTGCCTTGCGGCGGCCATTGTCGAATAGGATCTGTTCGATCAGGATCCCGGCCACCAGATCACCAAGGTCCGTCAGGCTGACAGAGGGACCGATGGTGGGCAGCCAGTTCTTGGATTTTGCCTCGGCGCGCAGTTTGGCGCTGATCAACTCGGCTTCGGAGGCGCGGGAGGACGCTTCGATCGCCGCATCCCCAACCCGGCGATAGACGCTGTTGGGTTCCAGCAGGGACTTGCGCTGCATCAGGGCCGAAATCACCTCGGAGCTGTTCTCGCCCTCGGTCTGCGCAAAATTGCTGGAGGTTCCGGCAACGGCATCGTCACCGCCGCCCAGCAGGAACGGCGATTGCTCTGCGCAGGCCGACAGGCTGCACAACAGCGCAATCACTCCAGCGGATCGTCCCAAGTGCATCCTGCCCTTTGCCCTTCTTCTGCGTCGCCGGTTTTCGGCTTGTCGTTGGTTCCGGCGGCAGGGAAAACCCGTCGCCGGAACATGTCGTCAGATGAGAACGTTGACGTCCTGGTCCACCAGCAGTTTGGTGCCATCGTCACCGACGGTGTAGACGTTGTAGATCTGTCCATCGACGGCCTCGACGCCTGCGGCCGATGCATTGGCAACGGTCAGCGTGTCATCCGCCCCGCCATGCACGGTCAGAGTGTCGGAATTGCCCGACAGCGCCTTGATGTCGGCCTCGGTCAGGCTGAGCGAGACGTCGGAAGCATAGTCGAGGTTCAGAGCATCGATATTGAACTGCGGTAGCCCCGCATGATCCAGCGCGCCGCTGTTGGTCGCATTGTCCTCCAGAACGACCAGCGTGCTGGATGCGTTCTGAGCGCTATCCTCGCTAGTAATCACCAGATGGGTGCCGTCCGACACTGGGGTCGAGAAGGTGAACTCGGTTCCGAACACCGGGTCCTGATCGACGCTTGCGGTGGGGGCTGTGACCGAACCATCGCTATTAAGGGCATTCACCGTGTAGCTGTCGGTTGCGCCTTCGGTACTGATCCGGCGCACATCGCTGCTGGAGAAGGTCACTGCATCCACATCCGGCGTAGTGTAGCTGGTGTCGACCGTGAAGCTTTCGGTCAGGGACTGGACGTTTCCTGCCCCGTCCGTCGCGGTGATAGTTGCTGTCGCGGTATAATCGCCGTCGGGCAGGTCTGCACCGGCGATATCGGCGCTCCAGTTGCCGGCAGCATCCACAGTCGCCGCATGGGTGACGCCTGCGATCGTGACCTGAACGGTGGATCCCTGTTCCACGGTGCCTTGCAGAGTGACGCCCGCCGCGCGTTCGGCGAGGTTGATGATATCGTCGGCGGTCTGGTCCGGGGCAACCGTCAAGGGGTCGACCAGCGTGTCCAGCGCCACTGTATCCGTTGCGCTGGCGGTATTTCCGGCGCTGTCGACAATGGAGGCAGTGATCGGCAGTTCTGCGTTGCCCTGTGGGATCTGACCCGCCAGGAAAGTGGTGCTCCAGTTACCGTTCACATCCGCAACAACCTGGTTACTGGCAGTGCCAAGCCCGACGGTAACCAGCAGGCCAGGGGTGGCGGTGCCGCTAATGTCGACGCCATCCGCGCGTTCGGTGGCGTTGATGATATCGTCGAGTTCCACCGGATCCGGCGATATAGTGACGGTGCCAGCCACAGTATCTACCCGCAAGGCAGAGGAGGCGGAGGCGGTGTTTCCGGCGATATCCGTGGCCGCCACGGTGACGGCGCTGTCGTATTCACCGGGAGGGATGGCACCCGGTTCAAAGGTTGCGCTCCAGTTGCCGGAGGCATCCACCAATGCGTCGCGGGTGACGCCCGCTAGGGCAACCGAAACCTCCGCTCCGGGCTCTGCGACACCGGTCAGGGTGACGCCGACTTCGGCTTCGGCAGCGTTGACGATATTGTCACCGCCTGCCAGTCCGGGATCAATTGTCACCGCGGTTTCGGTGTCGACACCAATGGTTTTGGTGACGGTTGAGACGTTTCCAGCGGTGTCCGTTGCAACGGCCGAAACGGTGGCATCATAGGTGCCGATTCCGATCTCTGCCGGGGAGAAGGCCGATGACCAGCTGCCGTCAGCTGCGGCGGTGACTGTGTGGCTGATACCTTGGAAGGTGACAGCAACTGTTGCGCCCGGATCGGCCATGCCGGTCAGGGTCACGCCAGCAGCTTGCTCGGAGGCATTGATGGTATGATCATCACCCACCTGAGTGTTGATCGTGACGCGGTTTTCGGTGTCGATGTGCACCGTATGGGTTTCGGTGGCGCTGTTGCCTGCTGCATCGGCTGAGGTCACAGATATGGTGCTGTCATAGACGCCGTCAGCGATATGTTCGGCGTCGTAGATTACCGACCAAGTGCCGTCGTTTGCAACGGTTGTAGTGCGCGTAACGCCCTGGAAATCAACAGAGATTGAGGCGCCAGCTTCGCCGGTTCCGGTCAGTCGCACGCCGTCAAAGAGTTCGACGAAGTTGATCTTGTCGTCACCTTCGACGGTGTCGATGCCGATGGGCGGCGCAACGGTGTCGACCACCAGCACATCGTGATAGGTATTGCGGTTGCCGAACTCATCTGTGGTTCGGATCCGCACGGCGGTCTCGTATTCGCCAGTGGGAATATCGGCAGGATCAAAGGTGACAGACCAGGTGCCATCGTCGTTGACCGTGGTGCGCTGGGTAACGTTGTTAATCCGCACGTTCAGACGGGCGCCGGGCTCGCCGTTGCCGGTGATGACCGGGCCATCGGCTTGCTCGATCGCATTGACGATATCACCGGTGGACTGGGTGCCGCTGGTGACCTCGGCCTCGGGCGGGGTGGTGTCGATGATCACCGTCGGCCCGTCTAGGTTGAAATCATTCCCGTCCGGGTCGGTGACTTCGACTGTGGTATCATAATTGCCATCCGGCGGCAGATCGTTGATCGCGATTGTCGCCGTCCAGGTGCCGTCATCGCGGATGGTCACTGTTTCCGTATGGCCGCCGATCAGAACCCGCACCTCAGAGCCTGGGGTGCCGGTGCCGGTGATCACGACCGGATCGTTGGTCGAGCCGGCGATAGGGTAGACCGCATCGGGGTCGTCCACCGTGGGCACCCGGCCTCGGCCCGGAGGCGTTCCAGTCTCGCTGTCGTCTGTGACCAATACGGCGGTGCCGACTACCCCAGCCGCTGCGACACCGGCGGCGCCAAAACCGCCCAGCAGGGGCGCTGCCAGCGGGGCGATCACCGGTTCGATGCGGTCGACATCCAGGAACACCAACTCGTCATAGGCGCTCCATTTCCCGGAGAGGTCCAGTGTTTCGTAGCTGGCAAACAGCATGCCATCGGCCTTGTCCTCCAGCACAACCTCGATGAACTGGCCATCGGCGCTGAGGAACAGGTTCTTGCCACCGGTCGCGCCGTAACTGAAGAAGTTGTCCAGCACGAGGGTCTGGCCATCGGCCAGCACGATATGCAGATCGGCGCCATGCCGTGCGTAACTTTCGACCGCGGATCGGCCAAGGTTCAGTGAAATGTCTTTTGTTTGAGAGACGTTCAGGTGGGCCGGCGTACCTTCAGCAAACACACCCTGTACGGTCGTTCCCGTCATATCGCGGGAAATATATCCAACACTACTCATTTTTTTGCTCGCTTATAGACCGGACAACGCCGCCAAAGCGGGTCACCTGGTTCATTGCCTGTATCGTCTTGCCCAATGGCCGTCTTTGCGGCCTTATTGTGGGCATAATGCGTCAATTTTGGGTCTTATGTCTACATTTTAAGTAACATGAAACTCTTTCAAGCGGTGGGAATAGTGGCTTTGCCGCCGCATTTGGCTCAATTCTATTAAACTTTGTAGCGTTTTTGCGCCAGTTCTTACCAAATGGTTAACGGCTTTGTGAGGCGTTTGCAGGATGTTGGCAGTCCCGAGGCGGTCTCATGTCTCTGGGCGCGAGGATGCAGGGGCGGGGACGGGGGCGCAGTTTGATACCGAAAACGGGCGAGCGGGGAACGCCTTGTTTCCAATGTCAAATTTTCGATGTTATCACGGAGGCATTGCTGCAACGAACAGCCCCCACTGGTCTGACATCATCAACGCGCGAGGTCCGAAATCGATGACGCAACTCTTGGCTGACTACCGTCAACTTGCCGCTGCCTTAAAGGTGGAGGCCATCGCACTGGTGCCCGGGCCGAATTTCACGCGGGCCCTCGGTCACAGTTTCATGAGCCATGAACGACCTTTCGTTCTGGTGATACCCGCCGAAGGCAAACCGGCCGCGATCGTTCCGAACCTTGAACTTGGCTCCTGGGAGCAGGTCGGCTTTGATGGGGCGGTTTTTGATTGGCGCGATCAGGATGGCTATGCCGGGGCCTTTGCGGCGCTGGCGGCGCATCTGCCGATGACCCGGCTGGCCGTCGAAGGGCAGGTGATGCGGGTCTTTGTGCATCACGCGCTGAAACAGGCAATGCCCGATGTCGAAATCATCGATGCCGAACGTCAGATCTCGGGACTACGGATGATCAAGACGGCGGCTGATATCGCTGCGCTTGAGGCGGCTATCAGCCTGTCAGAGCGTGCGCTGCATCGGGTTCTGGAAGGCGTGCGTGTCGGCCAGACCGAGAAAGAGATCGAAAGTGCGCTGATCCAGGCTCTGTTTGCCGAAGGCGCCGACGACCTGGCCTTTACTCCTATCGTTGCGGCCGGGGACAATTCCGCGCGCCCCCACGCGCACGCGCGCGCCGATTACAAGGTTCAGTCCGGTGATGCTCTGCTGTTCGATTTCGGCGGCCGCAAGGACGGCTTCTGCGCTGATATCACCCGCACCGTTTTTGTTGGCGAGGTCAGTGAAGACGGTCGCGCGGTCTATGACACGGTGCTGCGCGCCAATCTGGCTGGGCTGGAGGTGACGCGGGCCGGGGTCACGGCGCATGAGATTGATGATGTGGTGACCGGCGTGCTGGAAGCCTCGCCCTATGCCGACCGGATCCGCACCAAGACCGGGCATGGGCTTGGCCGCGATGTCCACGAAGCACCCTATATCATGCGTGGCAATCATCAGGAGCTGCCCGCCGGCACGGTCTACACCAATGAGCCGGGCCTTTACGGGCCGGGCCTGTTTGGCGTGCGGATCGAGGATGACGTGCTGATCACCGAGGACGGCTGCCGTACGTTGACCTCCTTCCCCAAGGAGCTGATGATCGTCGGCTGATCGGGAAACTCTTGGGTTGGGGGAGGCCCCAACCCGGTCTCAGGTTGCCGATTGCAGCTGCGCTTGAAGCGAGGCCTTGGCATCCTGAATATGGGCAAAGGTCAGCCGCGCAGCGGTCTCGGCCTCTCCTGCCGCGCAGGCCTGCAGGATGGCCCGGTGTTCTTCGGTACTGCGATCAACGCCGCCGCTCATCACCAGCTGGGCGCGCAGGTAGCGGTCTACCCGGTCCATGGCGTTTTCGATGACCTGAATGTGGTAGGGCATGCCGCTGACACTATAAAGCGCGCCGTGGAATTTCCGGTTCAGCTGCCCCCAGATCATAGGATCGTCCGAGGTGGCAAACTGCTCCAGACAGGCCTCGGCGTTATTCAGGGTCACCGGTGTCATGTTTGGAACCGCCTGACGGATCACATCGGCTTCCAGCTTGGCCCGCAGATCGAAAACCTCGCCCGCCTCCTGCATCGACAAGGTGGCGACCACCGCGCCCTTGTAGCGCTGGGTTCTGACCAGCCCCTGCTGTTCCAGCCGCGTCAGGGCCTCGCGCACCGGAAAGCGGGAGGTGTGAAACGCCTTGGCGATCTCTTCCTGGCGCAGCGGGTCGCCATCGGCAAGATCGCCCTGTATGATGGCCTTGCGCAGCGCGTCAAAGATGACCGTCGCAGCACTGGCTGTCTGTGAAATATCCGTGGCCTGAAACTTCACGCCTCTGCCTCATCTGTCTTGCGGTGAACCGGCCTCTCTATACAGGGCTTCTGCTCAGCTGTGAAAGCCGCAAAGCAAACGCCGCGAGCCCAAGGGACCCACGGCGCTGATTGGTAACCGGGTTGGGCTGGCCTTTCTCAGAATTCCACGACGGCGCGGATGGATTTGCCTTCGTGCATCAGGTCGAAGCCGTGGTTGATTTCGTCCAGCGACAGCTTGTGGGTGATCATCGGGTCGATCTCGATCTTGCCGTCCATGTACCAGTCGACGATCTTCGGCACATCGGTACGGCCCGAGGCGCCACCGAATGCGGTGCCGCGCCAGCTGCGGCCGGTGACCAGCTGGAAGGGACGGGTGGAAATCTCGGCTCCGGCAGGTGCCACGCCGATGATGATGCTTTCGCCCCAGCCCTTGTGTGCGGCTTCCAGCGCGGTGCGCATGACCTGCACGTTGCCGGTGGCGTCAAAGGTGTAATCGGCGCCGCCGCCGGTCAGTTCGACCAGATGCGCGACCAGATCGCCCTCAACTTCGGCGGGGTTGACGAAATCGGTCATGCCGAAATGCGTGGCCATCTCCACCTTGCCGGGGTTCAGGTCCACGCCGACAATCTGGTCGGCGCCCGCGAGCCGCAGGCCCTGGATCACGTTGAGACCGATGCCGCCCAGACCGAACACGATGGCGGTGGAGCCGATTTCGACCTTGGCGGTGTTGATCACCGCGCCGATGCCGGTAGTGACGCCGCAGCCGATGTAGCAGATCTTGTCAAAGGGCGCGTCCTTGCGCACCTTGGCCAGCGCGATTTCCGGCACAACCGTGTGGTTGGCGAAGGTCGAGCAGCCCATGTAGTGATGGATCGGGGTGCCATCCAGCATCGAGAAGCGGGTGGTGCCATCGGGCAGCAGGCCGGCGCCCTGTGTGGTGCGGATCGACTGGCAGAGGTTGGTTTTCGGGTTGAGGCAGTATTCGCATTCGCGGCACTCAGGTGTGTAAAGCGGGATCACGTGATCGCCCACTTCCAGGCTGGTGACGCCTTCGCCGACTTCGATCACCACGCCTGCGCCTTCGTGGCCCAGGATGGCGGGGAAGATGCCCTCGGGGTCATCGCCCGAGCGGGTGAATTCGTCGGTGTGGCATAGACCGGTGGCCTTGATCTCTACCAGAACCTCACCCGCTTTGGGGCCTTGGAGGTTCACGTCCATGATTTCAAGCGGTTTGCCGGGAGCAACGGCAACGGCGGCACGGGTGCGGATCATGTTTGGGTTCCTTCGCTTCTGTCTGGCGGCCGACGGGCCGGGTGTTCTGTGGCATGGGGTGTCATGCGCTGGCGGACCTTTTGGCCCTGCTTTTGCCAGCGTTACATTCGCCACCCTATGGGCGCAAGCACCCCTGTTGCACGGATTTTCACCGGCAAGAGGGCGTATTGTAGAAAACCGGCGCTTGCGTGTAGCTCTGCGTCATCCGGGCTTGTGCGGCCGTTTCGGAGGGGAAGATCTGCAATGCCTTTTACGCCTGCCTGTCTGGTGATGCTTGTACGGGCGATGACCGACTATAGATGAAAGGGGTGACTGCGGTAGCGCCCTATGCGACACCGGGATGAAGGAGGCACCAGCATGAATATCGGAGATGTTGCAGCCCGTTCAGGGCTGCCTGCCAAAACCATTCGGTATTACGAGGATATCGGCCTCATCAAACCCATGCGCAGCGCCAACGGCTATCGCAGTTTTGCCGAAACCGACCTGCATAAGCTGGCCTTCCTGGGGCGGGCGCGGGCTCTGGGCTTTACCATCGAAGACTGCCGTATGCTGATGGCGCTCTATGAGGATGAAAGCCGCGCCAGCGCCGATGTGAAACATCTGGCGCAGGAGCATCTCGGCAAGATCGAAGCCAAGATCGCCGATTTGCAGGCGATGCGCGATACACTGACCGAACTGGTGCATTGCTGCGCTGGGGACAACCGGCCAGATTGTCCAATTCTGAAAGATCTGTCCGGCGAATTCTGTGCAAAGGAAACCGGCGCGGAGTAGCGCCGGTTCTTGCGCGTTGTCGGTGCGATCCCCGTCAGCGCCAGATCGGATTGGACCAGGCCCGCTTGCCAGACCGGTCAATCACGGTAACCCGCAGCCATGGGCTGTCTTTCAGACGGTCGAGCGGAATACGCGCCTGTGTCAGCGCGGTGCCATGCTGCAGAGTTGCGGCAGAGCCATGCCCCTGCACGATGACCGAAGAGACCGGGCTGCAGGCCACATCGATATGCCCGCCGTTCAGCGCCACAGCCTTCAGCTCGGGCCCTTGTGAAGAATAGAAATTTCCGTCCTTCAGAGCCTCCAGCAGCAAATCAGGCTCGTTGGCTTCTGCCTTGACCATGACCCAGCCGCCGAAATGATCGGGGCCAGCGAAATGGGCGTCATCGGTGGCGATGAGGTTCAGGTCGCGCCAATCAGAGAGCAGAAGGTCGGCGACATGGCTGCCTTCGCCGCGATCAGTGCCGACGGCACAGGTATGATTGTAAATTTCCACCGCATGGGCCGCTTCGATGCTGCGCGCATCTGTCAATGTCATGCCCGACCAATGGGGATGGGCAATGGTCACGAAAGCCCCGGCCTCACGCGCACGCCGGGCGATCTGCAGCCCGGTTTCCTGGCCTTCGACGGGGTGAAAGTCAGGCGAGTGGGACGGCGCAAAATCCGCAGGCAGGCCGACGGCGAGAATGTGCCACAGCTCACCGTTTTCCATGGCGCCGGAATGCAGTTCGGCGCCGGGCAGGGTGGTGAAGACCGCGTCCCTGAAGTCGCGCGTGTCGGTGATCGGATAGTCAAACCGCCCGACGAAATGATCAGTCAGCGCAACGAAATCATAGCCTTCCGCCTTGTAGCGGCGGCAGACCTCTGCTGGGTCAAGAACCCCGTCCGACCTGTTGGAATGGCAATGCAGGTTGCCGCGGAAAAACTCTCCGGGGGCGGCAAAAGCGGGGTGCAGCATGGGGTGTCTCCTGTCCGTGTTCCCCGGCTGGTAGCGGCCTTTGGCAATGGTTTTGTGACAGGGGAGAGCAGGGATGGTGACACCAGAAGGAGAAGGAACGCGCGCGGCAACCCCCTGCCTAAGAATAGGCAGCGCCGAGGGAGGAGCGGCTCGAGAGAAACGGGGTGCCGCGCGCAGGGGGGGATGTAGGCCGAGGACGCCGGACCCGCAAGGGGGGCGGCAGAGGTGACGCAACGGTCCGGCCTGATCAGACCGGACCGTTGCCTATTGTATATGCGGTATGAAGCGGGCCTGCGAGAAACAGACCTCAAGAACAACTCCGCGTGAACAGGCTGCGCCAGGCTCAGGCCGGGCGCAGTTCCAGAATTTCCCGCGCCTGCTGCCAGGTGGCAACGGGGCGTTCGTACTTCTCACACAGGTCAGCCGCGCGTTTGACCAGGGCCGCGTTCGACGGCGCCATGGTGTTGCGATCAATGCGCAGGTTGTCTTCGAGACCCGTGCGGGTGTGACCGCCTGCGGCAATCGCCCATTCGTTCAGCATGATCTGACCCGGGCCAATGCCGGCACCGCACCATTCGGCATCGGGGGCAAGACGTTTGACCGTCTGGACGTAGAAATCAAAGGTTTCCTTGTCCACGGGCATCGCGTTCTTCACGCCCATGACGAATTGCACATAGAGCTTGCCCGGAATGGCGCCTTCACGGCTCATCTTCACCGCCTGATGGATATGGCTGAGGTCGAAGGCTTCGATCTCGGGCTTTACCTCATAGGTGCGCATTTCGGAGGCCAGCCAGTCGACCAGATCCGGCGGGTTCTCGTAGACGCGGGTGGGGAAGTTGTTGGACCCCACCGACAGCGACGCCATGTCGGGACGCAGCGAAAGCATACCGCCGCGCTCCTTGCCTGCGCCGGAGCGGCCACCAGTGGACAGCTGCACGATCATGCCGGGGCAGTGTTTGTTCAGCCCTTCCAGCAGACGGCCGAATTTCTCCGGGTCCGAGGTCGGCGTCTGATCGTCGTTGCGCACGTGGCAATGGGCGATCGAGGCGCCTGCCTCAAAAGCTTCCTGAGTGCTTTCGATCTGCTCGGCGATGGTAATCGGCACCGCCGGGTTATGTTCTTTGCGCGGCACCGAGCCGGTAATGGCCACGCAGATAATGCAGGGTTTGCTCAACTCTGTCCCTCCTCAGATGTCGAAGAATACGGTTTCATCGTCACCTTGCAGGCAAATGTCAAAACGATAAACCGTTTGCCCATCACGTTCGCTGCGCTTGGCGATCAAGGTTTCGCGACGTTTCTCCCACTCGATCAGGTTGATCACCGGGTCCGTCGCGTTGGCTGCGGCCTCGTCGTCAAAGTAAAGGCGAGTGTTGAGGCCGATATTGATGCCGCGCGCCACGATCCAGAGGTTGATATGCGGCGCCATCATCTGACCGTTGCGGCCCATGACCGGGCCGGGCTTGACGGTCTCAAACGCCCATTCACCGGTTTCGAAGTTGGTGATCACGCGGCCCCAGCCGCGAAAACCCTCTTCGACCTCGCCGGGATGTTCGGGATGGGCATAGACACCGGCGGCATTGGCCTGCCAAGCCTCCAGCAGCACGTCCTTCACCGGCGATCCGATGCCGTCGATGACTAGTCCTTCGATCCGGATCCGCTCGCCTGCGGCATTGGGGCCTGCGATGTCCTGACCCAGTTCCTGATCGTAGATCTGGAAACCGGCAGCGCCCGGCGCAAGGCCGATATGGACGTAGGGGCCTGCGGTTTGCGACGGGGTTTCTTTCAGATAATCAAGCTTCTGTTGCATCAGTTCCCCTCCAGACGGTTTTCGAACAGGGTCGAACGACGACCGCGCAGCACGATGTCGAATTTGTATGCGATGGTGTCGAGCGGAATGGTCGCGTTGCGGTCCAGTCGCGCGATCAGCTGGTCGATGGCGTCCGGATCCGGGATCGTCGCCACGATGGGACAGGTTTTGATCAGCGGATCACCCTCGAAATAGAGCTGGGTGATCAGGCGCTGGGCAAAGCCGCTGCCAAAGACCGAAACGTGAATATGCGCCGGGCGCCAGTCGTTGACCCAGTTGCGCCACGGGTAGGCACCGGGCTTCACGGTGCGGAAATAGTAGTAGCCATCCTCATCCGTCATGGTGCGCCCGCAGCCGCCAAAGTTCGGGTCGATCGGCGCCAGGTAGGTGTCTTTCTTGTGACGATAACGTCCACCGGCATTGGCCTGCCAGATTTCCACCAGAGTATTCGGAACCGGTCGGGCGTTTTCATCCAGCACCCGGCCATGCACGATGATCCGTTCGCCAATGGGGCTTTCGCCGGGCTTGGCGTAGTTCGAGATCAGATCGTTGTCGGTGGCGGCGAGATCGCTGTGGCCAAAGCGCGGGCCGGTGATTTCGCTCGGCGTGTTTTCCAGGCTGATTAGCGAAAACTTGGGCGAGCGCGCCACCGAGGTTTTGTAGTCCTTGTCATAGGCTGGCGGGTGCCAGCGGCGGTCGCGCTGGTAGAATTCAGCCATGTTCTGTGTCGGTTTCGTCATTGTCCTATCCTCCTCAGGTCTTGGATGCCGGGGACGCGGCGGCTTCGGCATCCATTTCCGCATAGGTTTGTTTGGCCAGTTTCAGCGCATGGTTGGCGCGCGGCACCCCGGCGTAGATCGCCACGTGCTGAAACGCCTCGATCACATCGGTGCGGCTGGCGCCGGTGCGCGCGGTGGCGCGGATATGCATCGGGATTTCCTCGAAATTTCCCATCGCCGCCAGCAGAGCTAGGGTCAGCATCGACCGTTCGCGCTGGCCGATCCCGTCTGAGGCCCAGACGGTGCCCCAGGCGCCTTCGGTGATCAGCGCCTGAAAAGCTACGTCCATATCGGTCTTGGCAGCTTCGGCGCGATCCACATGGGCATCTCCCAGCACGCTGCGGCGCACGGCCATGCCCTGATCATAACGGCTGTCGGTCATCCGGTCCTCCCTCTTTCATATGGCGTGTACTATCGCATATCTAAATTGGACTGTATAATGCTGTGAATTGCATGATTTCATATTGGAAATGGTATGCGTCTATCGTCACAGCTGAAGTTGCGCCATCTTGAGGTCTTCGTCGAGGTCGCCCGGCAGGACAGCGTCACCCAGGCGGCCGAGGCATTGGGCATGACCCAGCCTGCGGTGACCCGCACGCTGCGGGAGCTGGAGGCTGTTGTCGGCAAGCCCTTGGTCGAGCGGCACGGGCGCGGTATCCGCCTGTCCGCCTATGGTGAGATGTTCCGCGACCACGCCGGGCGCAGTCTGGCGCTGGCACGGGACGGGGTGGCAATGCTGCAGGGGCTGGACGAGGCAGAAGGGCCACGGGTGGCTATTGGCGCTTTGCCGACGGTGTCGGCAACGGTGGTGCCGGATGCCCTGGCGGCGCTGCGGACCGAAGGCAGCCACAGCCGGTTTTCCGTGCGCACCGGCGACAATCAATATCTGCTGGATCAACTGCGGCGGGGCAATCTGGACGTGGTGGTGGGACGTCTGCCCGCGCCCGATCACATGGTCGGGCTGGATTTCGACCCGCTGTTCCGCGAACGGGTGGTGGCGGTGGTTGCTCAAGACCATCCGCTGGCGGCGCTGCCGCATGTGCCGAGTGAGGCCTTTGAGGGGTTCCCGGTACTGATGCCCTCGGAAGGGTCGATCATCCGGCCGCTGGTGGACCGCATGTTTCTGGAGCAGGGGATGACGGTGCCCCGTTTCCCGATCGAAACCGTCTCTGCCACGTTTGGGCGCCGGTTCACGCTGAAGCATCGGGCGATCTGGATCATCAGCCATGGTGTGGTGCGTGCCGATCTGGAGGAGGGCGTTCTGGCATTGCTGCCACTGAACACGGACAGCACGCTGGGTCCGGTGGGGCTGTGTATCCGCAGTGAACACCAGCTCTCTGCCGCCGCCGCGCGGTTCTGCGCAGCCCTGCGGGAGATTTGCGAGGCTTAGGCGCGCAGGCTGGCCAGCGCCATTTCTGCCAGATCGTCTGCGATGGTGTTGCGGAACTCCTGCCCGGCGCCGCGATCCGGCTGATACCAGAAGACCGGGGAATTGAGCATCAGCATCAGCCCGGCAACCGTGACCGTCAGGTTGCGTTCCGGGAATATATCTGCCTCGATACCCCGGGCGATTTGGTCGCGGAAGAGTTCGGCATACTGCCGGTGCTCTGCCCGCACCTGCGCCTGCATGCCCCGTTCAAACGCGTTGGAGGTCTTGGCGCGCGCGCCGGTGTAGGTCTGAAGAATCACCTTGTGGTAGGGCAGGGAGCGCAGCACCTCCATCACATGGGCGCGGGCCATCCTTTCCAGACAAAGCTGCGGAGGCAGGGCATCATCTGCCACCGCGCGCACCGCTTGATAGGTAAACCGTGCTGCGCGCAGTTGTACCGCAGCCAGAAGCGCACCTTTGGAGGGGAAATGGTGATAAATCCGTCCTTTGGTCGATCCAAGGCTGGCCGCGATATCGTCGATGGACGCGGAATCGGCGCCCATCGTCATGAAACAATGGGCCGCTGCATCAAGAATTTCGCTTTTGGATGCGCTGATCTGTTCTAACATGATGCATCGCCTGATGTCGTCTGCTTGCGGGGCGGCGCGAATGGCTGAGCCATTTTAGCATCCTTGATCGCTGCCGCACACCATCGGGCGCGGAGCGAACAATAGGGGGGCATATGCTCAAAATATAGCCGCATTTTGCCATTTTGACGCTGGGTCTTAGCAATTGACAGGGGAAAAACATACTCAGTAGTCTGTTTTTAGACGCCAAGGGTTTCCGCCGCTTGAGGAGGCGCAGCGAAAACCCAGTAAAATAAGGCGCATTCGCCCGGCAATGACCGGGTTAGGAACCGCTCATGACGGGCGGGGGGAGGAAAATTTGGAAGTATTGCAGCTCCTGGTCAGCGGGCTCGCGAATGGCTGTGTCTACGGCCTGATCGCGCTCGGATTTGTGCTGATCTACAAAGCGACTGAAGCGGTCAATTTCGCTCAGGGCGATTTCATGATGCTGGGGGCATTTGTGACCCTTGGCCTTACCAACGCAGAATATATGGACCTGCCATTCTGGGTCGCAGCACCGCTGGCGATTTCGATCATGGCGGTTCTTGGCTATCTGCTCGACTTTTTCATTCTGCGGCACCTGTTCGGGCAGAGCCAGACTGCGGTTGTCATCCTGACCATCGCGCTGGGCTTTGTGCTGCGCTTCGTGGCTGGTTTGATCTGGGGGCACGAGCCGCAGACATTGGAAAGCCCGCTCGCGCTGGGCGATCTACAACTGGGCGGCGTCGTGCTGGGCATGGCGGATGTCGCGGTGATCGTGGTGACCTTCCTGCTCACATGGTCGCTTTACCAGTTCTTCCAGCGCACCAAGCTGGGGCTTGCCATGCAGGCGGCCAGTCAAAACCAGATGGCGGCCTATTTCATGGGCATTCCGGTGCGCCGGGTGCAGGGGCTGATCTGGGGTCTGGCGGGTGCAACCGCTGCCGTGGCCGGGATCCTTTTTGCCTCAAAGGGCGCCATTGATCCCAACGCCGGCCTCTTGGGCATCAAGGCCTTTGCGGCGGCTGTCATCGGCGGCTTCGGCTCGCTCCCCGGTGCACTGGCTGGTGGTCTGATCGTGGGTGTGATCGAGCCCTTCGCGGCACGGTATCTTGCGGCGGGCTATTCGCAGATCGCGCCTTATGCGCTGCTTCTGGCGGTGCTGGTGTTCCGTCCGCACGGCCTGTTCAGCCAGGTCCGAGTGAAGAAGGTCTGATCCCATGCGCATTCATTTCAAAACCACCTATGAGCAGGATATCCGCCTGTTCCCCGACATGTGGACGGCCTGCGTTTATGGCCTTCTGATCCTGATTGCCTTTGGCCTGCCGTTCCTGATCAACGAGTTCTATATTGGCGAAGTCACCAACGTGCTGATCTGGGCGATTGCCGGTCTGGGTCTGATGCTGCTGACCGGTCAGACCGGTCAGGCCAGCCTTGGCCATGCGGCGTTTCTGGCCATCGGCTGCTACACCAACACGATCCTGATCGAACAGGGGCTGCCGTTCATTCTGGCTTTCCCGCTGGCCGGGGTCATCACCGGGATCGTCGGCGCCGTGATCGCCATTCCGGCCCTGCGGCTGCACGGGATCTATCTGGCGATTGCGACCATTGCCCTGTCGATCCTTGCCGATGACATTATCGTCCTTCTGGAGCCCTGGACTGGCGGCGTGTCGGGCAAGTTCCCGGACATGATCACCATTTTCGGGTTCGAGATTGAACGCTGGTCGATGCCGACCCGGTTCTACTATCTGGTGCTTGTCGTCACCATCATCTGCACACTGTTCTACCGCAACCTGCTGCGCTCGCCTTTGGGCCGTGCCTTTGCTGCGGTGCGTGACAGTGAGGTCTCGGCGACTGCTATGGGCGTTCACATTGCACGCACCAAGGCGACCGCCTTTGGCCTGTCTTGCATGATCACCGGCTGGGCTGGTGCGCTGATGGGATACTATGCGGGAACCTTCAACAACGAGACCTTTTCGATCGTGATTTCGATCACCCTGCTGATGATGATCGTGATTGGCGGCCTCGGCTCCATTCACGGGGCCTTCTTCGGCGCGGTTGTGGTTGCCTTCCTGCCGCAGGGTCTTTCGATCCTCAAAGACAGCGTGATCGGTGGCGGCGTCGCCATCCCGGGGCTGGAAACCGGCGTCTTCGGCATGATCCTGATCCTGTTCATCCTGTTCGAACCCATGGGCATCTACGGTCGCTGGCTGAAGATACGGACCTGGTTCGAATTGTTCCCCTTTGCGCGCAAGGACATGTTCCGTCGCCAGAAAACCTACCTGAAGACGGAGCGTTTGAGATGAGCCTTTTGGAGATCAAGAATGCAACGCTGAAATTCGGTGGCGTTGTGGCTGTGAACGATCTGTCCTTTTCGGTCGAGGAAGGCGAGGTCTATGCCATCGTCGGCCCGAACGGGGCAGGGAAGTCGACCGTGTTCAACCTGATTTCGCGGTTCTACGAACCCTATGCGGGCTCTTTCACCTTCGACGGGCAGAACCTGCTGGATCGCAAACCGGACGAGGTGGCGGATCTTGGCATTGCGCGGACCTTTCAGAACATTGAACTCTTTGATCACGCGACGGTATTGCAGAACCTTCTTGTGGGGCGGCACCGCCACCGCAAGTCCACGCTGATCGAAGAGCTGTTCTTTGCCCCGCGTGTGCGCCGCGAAGAGCACCGCCACCGCGAGGCCGTGGAGGAGGTGATCGATTTCCTCGACCTGCAGCCCTACCGGAACAAGATGATCGCTGGCCTGCCATATGGCGTGCGCAAGGTGGTCGAACTGGGCCGGGCGTTGGCCTCGGGGCCGCGGCTCTTGTTGCTGGATGAACCTGCCTCGGGACTTTCGGTTGAGGAAACGCAGGACATGCGTTGGTGGATTGATGATATCCGCAAACAGATGGGGATCACCGTATTGATGGTGGAACATGACATGGGGCTGGTCTCTGGCGTGTCCGACCGCGTTCTGGCGCTGGCGGATGGGGCCAAGCTGGCCGAAGGCACCCCGGCTGAGGTGCAGTCGAACCCGGCCGTGATCGAGGCCTATCTTGGCGCGGGGGCTGTCTGATGGGAGAGCCTTTGCTGGAAATCAAGAACCTCGAGAGCTTTTACGGGCCGATCATGGCAATCCGGGGCGTGTCGCTGAAGGTGGACAAGGGGCAGATCGTCACCGTTCTGGGTGCCAATGGCGCCGGGAAATCCACCCTCCTGAAAACGATCTCGGGCATCATGGATCCTGAAAAGGGCGAAGTGCTGTTCGATGGCAAACCGATTCAGGGGCAGGAGCCGCACAAGATCGTCAGTCAGGGCATCGTACACGTGCCCGAAGGCCGCGAGGTCTTCCCGCTGCTGACGGTGAATGAAAATCTGAGCCTTGGCGCTTACACCCGGTCGGACAGGGCCGAGATCGAAAAGGACCGGGAGATGGTGTTCGACTATTTCCCGATCCTCGCCGAACGGCGCGACCAGGAGGCCGGGACGCTGTCCGGCGGCCAGCAGCAGATGCTGGCGATCGGGCGTGGGCTGATGCTGCGGCCCAAGATCATGCTGCTGGATGAACCCAGCCTCGGCCTGTCGCCGCTTCTGGTGCAGGAGATCTTTGCCATTCTGCGGCGGCTCAACGCCGAGGAACACGTGACCATGATGCTGGTGGAACAGAACGCCCGCATCGCGCTGGAACTGGCGGATGTGGGCTATGTGATGGAGATCGGCCGTATCGTGATGGACGGCACCGCCGACCGCCTGATGCAGTCCGAGGACATCCAGGCCTTTTATTTGGGCCACCAGGAAGAAGGCCAGCGCGGAGAGAAACGCTGGAAACGCAAGAAGACGTGGCGATGAGGGGGGAAGGGATGAACATGCAAAACCTTGGACAGACCGCACACCCGCAGGTGGTTCTCAACGGCGTTTCGTTCAACGCAGAGCCGGGCCAGCGCCCTGTGTTGGTGGACGGCTGTGACACCATCGTGAAACTGTTTCAGCTGCGTTGTCAGGCGCTGGGTGACCGAACTGCTCACCGCGAAAAGGATATGGGCATCTGGAAGGCCTTTTCCTGGAACGATTACTGGGATCACGCGAAATGGATTGGCCTTGGCCTGATGTCGCTGGGTCTGAAACGCGGCGAGGTGGTGTCGATCTTAAGTGAGGACCGGCGCGAATGGCTTTACTCCGACCTGGGTATCCAGGGTGTCGGCGGGATTGCCTCTGGCGTCTACACCACGGATTCCGCCTCGCAGCTGGCCTATCTGGTCAATGACAGCGACAGCCGGTTCCTGTTTGTCGAAAACGACGAACAGCTCGACAAATACCTTGAGATCGCCGATCAGGTTCCGGGGCTGGCCAAGGTCATCATCTATGAACGCGAAGGGCTGCATGATCTGGATCATGAAAAATGCCTCTTCATCGAGGATCTGTACGAGCTGGGTAAAGCCTATGAAGCGCGCCATCCCGGCACCTTCGAGGCTGAAATTTCCAAATCCCAGCCCGAGGACACTGCGCTTCTGATCTATACATCGGGCACCACGGGCATGCCCAAAGGCGCTATGCTCAGCAATGAGAACATCCTTGCCTCGACCGAGGCAGGGGCGCGGGCGCTGGAAGTCTACAAGACAGACGATCAGCTGTGTTTTCTGCCGCTGTGCCACATCCTTGAACGCAACGTGTCGGTCTATTTCCCGCTCGCCGCTTCCAGCACGGTGAACTTCGCCGAAAGCCCGGAAACCGTGTTCGACAATATGCAGGAGGTCTCTCCGGCGACCTTTTTCGCGGTGCCGCGGGTCTGGGAAAAGATCTACTCCCGGGTCCTGGTTCTGGCGCAGGAAGCCACGCCGATTGGCCGTATGGCCTTCCATCAGGCGGTCAAGGCCGGGCGCAAGCGGGCGCAATACGTGATGTACGGAAAACCCGTCCCTTCGGGCGTGGCGGCGTCTTATGCCTTCTGGGATTTTGCTGTTCTGCGCAATCTGCGCCGGATGCTGGGCATGGACAAGATGCGCCGCGGCGGAACCGGCGCCGCGCCGATCTCACCCGAGCTATTGGAATGGTACTGGTCCATCGGTGTGCCGCTGATCGAAGGCTACGGCATGACCGAGAACGCCGGCCTGTCCACCATCAACACTTTCGACACCAACGCGCCGGGAACGGTGGGGCACGCGGTGCCGGGGGTCGAGGTACGTATCGCGGAAGACGGGGAGATCCAGACCAAGGGGCTCAACAACTTCCAGGGTTACTGGCGCAACAATGAAAAGACCGCCGAGACCTTTACCACCGATGGCTGGCTGCGCACGGGTGATGTCGGCAGGCTGGATGACAAGGGCAATCTGACCATCACCGGCCGGATCAAGGACATCATCATCACCGCAGGCGGCAAGAACATCACCCCGGCCGAAATCGAAAGCCGGTTGAAGTTCAGCCACTATATCTCGGATGCGGTGGTGATCGGGGACGGGCGCAAATATCTCACCTGTCTGATCATGATCGATCAGGAAAATGTTGAGAAATTCGCGCAGGACCGCAAGATACCCTTTAGCGACTTTGCATCGCTCTGTGCCGCGGAGGAGGTGGTACAGCTGATCGGAGCAGAGGTCGAAGCTGTGAACCGGGACTTTGCACGGGTCGAACAGATCAAGGATTTCCGCCTGATCAACGTTCTTCTGACGGCCGAGGACGACGAGTTGACCGCAACGATGAAACTGAAACGCAGTTTTGTGGAGAAGAAGCACAAGGCACTAATCGACGACATGTACTAGCGGCGGCGACAAGGAACGCCGGACAGTTATTTAGGGAGGAAGCGAAAATGAAAAAACTGACATCTGCGCTGACGATGGCGGCTGTAGCCCTTGCCGGGGCCACGGCTGTTCAGGCCGACACCCAGGGGGTTACGGACAGCGAAGTCGTAATCGGCTCGGTCAATGACCTCAGCGGTATCTTTGCTGCGGTGGGCGTGCCGGCGGTCAATGGCGCCAACCTGCGCTTTGATGAAATTAACGCCGCAGGCGGTGTGCATGGTCGCCAGATCAAGTTCGTCGTCGAGGACAACGGCTATCAGATCCCGCGCGCGATGCAGGGCTACAACAAGCTGCTGAACCGCGACAAGGCCTTTGCCATGCTTCTGTCGCTGGGCACACCGATGAACGTGGCTGGCTTCAAGCTGCTGGACCCCAAGGGCATTCCGAACATCAGCCCGCTGTCCGCCGCGCGTCAGATGCTTCAGGACCCGATGCACAACAAATTCATCGGCTTCTCCAGCTACTACGATCAGGTGCAGGTGGGCGTGAAATATCTGGCCGGTGAATTCGAGGCCAAGGAAGTCTGCTCGATGTATATCCCGTCGGATTTCGGCAAGGAAATTCAGGAAAGCACCGAGGATGTAAGCAAAGAGCTGGGCCTGACCTATGCGGCGGAAACCTCGCACAAGCCGGATGAGCTGGATTTTGTCGGCTCGCTCACAAAGCTGAAGTCCGCTGGCTGTGACGTGGTGACACTGGCGCTGGGCGTGCGGCAGGGCATCACCGTTGTCGGCACCGCCAAGAAACTGGGCTGGACCGATGTGAAATTCCTCAACACGTCGGCCGGGTTCCTTGATGTGGTTGCTGCCGTTCCTGGTGGTGTGACCGATGGTCTTTACGCGGCGGCTGGCTGGGTCAGCCTGATCGCCCGCGCCGAAGATCCGGTGCCGGCCGAATTCATGAAGGCCTATGAGGAAAAGTTCGGTCAGCCGGCCGGTGGCTTTGCCATGCTGGGGTATTCCGCAGCGGATACGGTCATTCGCGCGCTTGAGGCCGCGGGGCAGGATCTGACGCAGGAAAGCTTTATCAAGGGGATGGAGAGCCTCAATTTCTATGATGAGCTGACCGATAGCAAGATCACCTATGCGGCTGATGATCACCGTGGTGCGGACGATATCGTGATCTCGGTTGTCGAAGATGGCAAATGGAAAGAACTGAGCCGCCAGTAACGCGCGCTCTTTAGTTATTCTGATATGAACCGGTGCGGGGTGACCCGCGCCGGTTTTCTGTTTGTCAGCCGCGTCTGTATTTGCCCGGTGTTCTGCGCCCGGCTTTACATTGCCAAACCCCAAATTATATAAATTCGCGTACGTGAATATAACTGTGCCATGGCGGCCGGATATTTGCGCAGATGCATTATTGGGAGGCAGGTGCAATGGGTGTGAACAGAAGAGAATTTCTGCAAGGGGCAGGGGCAGGGGCCAGTATGGCGTTGGCAGGATCTGCTGCTGGTATGGCATCGGCTGCTGCAGCCTCGGGCGGCGATCAGCTGATGATTGGCGATATGTCCCTTCAAACCCTGTCTGATGGCAACCTTGTGCTGCCTCAGGGGTTCCTGTTTCCCGAGCAGTCGCCAGAGCAGCTGATGCCCATCCTGACACGGCACGGCGTTGCCCAGGATCCGATGGAACCTCCGCTGAACGTCACGCTGATGCGTCAAGGCGACCGCGTCGTGCTGTTCGATGCCGGTTCCGGCCCGGCCTTCCAGGCCAGCGCGGGGCAACTGCCCGCCGCGCTGGAGGCGGCAGGCGTATCCCCCGAGGACGTCACCCATGTGGTGTTCACCCATTGCCACCCGGATCACCTGTGGGGCGTTCTGGACGATTTCGATGATCCTTTGTTTGCCAATGCCGAACATTTCATCGGACAGCAGGAATGGGATTTCTGGTTCGACCCCAGCACCATTGACACGATCGGCGAGGCCCGCGCTACCATGGCCGCCGGGGCGCTTCGGCGGATGGAGATCCTGGAGGACCAGATCACCCGGTTCCGCGATGGCGAAGAAATCCTGCCCGGTGTCGCGGCGCGGGCGACCTATGGTCATACGCCGGGCCATATGTCCTTTGAACTCAGGTCCGGCAGCGAGAGCGTGATGGTGCTTGGCGATGCCATCGGCAATTCCCACGTGAGCTTTGAAAGGCCCGATTGGCACGTGGGATCCGACCAGGATGCAGCCATGGCCGCTGCCGCCCGCATGAGCTTGCTGGATCAGTTGGCTCACGAGCAGACGCGGGTGATTGGCTACCATCTACCAGAGGGTGGTTTGGGTCAGGTCGCGCGCAAGGGGGACGGTTACCGGTTTATCCCGTTGTAACTTGCCTCCTTGTAAATTTGGCCTAAGTTAAACTATGTTTTTAAGAGAAGCCGCGCCCAGCGTCGTCTGGGGCGCGGTTAAAGGCGGAAAATCCGAATTTTTTCGGAAAATCCAGCTTATTGGCCTGGCGGCAATTCATTCCGTTACTATTCCTATGCGTGTTTAAAGAAACTTGATACATGTAAATTTCAATTCAATTATCTTTATTTATTTGAAAAGGTGATTTTTCACTACATCTTTGCGTCGCATTGTTGTAATTTGATCCTGCGATCACGGTCGATTAGGTGGATTAATGTGTAATTTGATCAAGTTGAATCAGTTCGGCGCGTTCGGTGTATTTCTGTCGGATGGCAGCAGCGTACCCCTAGGGGCCAAGCATCAGGCCTTGATGGCCCTTTTGGCGACCTCAGCATCGGGTATCCGAACAAGAGCATTTTTGGAACACACTTTGTGGAGCCTTGCTCAACCTGAACAAGCAAAGGCCAGCCTGAGGACGGCATTATCGACGCTAAAACGCCATCTGGGACCGGAAGCGGCCCAGGCGATCACAGCTAACCGGGAACGCGTTACTCTGGACCTGTCACGGGTGGAGTTCATTGAGCCCGAGGATCAGGCCGAGTTCATGGAGGGTTTCGAACTGCCGCATGAGACCCGGTTCGAAAGCTGGCTGGCCCAGATGCGCGCGGACTTCGAGGCAAAGCAGACAGGGCAGCCCACCGGTGGCGCTGGGCAAATCGGGCAAACCGGTCGGATGCAGTATAATGATCTTCTGCCTCCGATCGCGGTCTTGCCCTTCGTGCAACACACCCCGGGCGAGGACACCTCGCCCTTGGGCTCATTGCTGTCCGAAGAACTGTCTCGCTGCCTTGCACGCAGTCAGGCTTTTACCGTGACATCTTATCTGGCCTCGCGGCAATTCGACCCGAACCGGATCCGCCCGATCGAGGTCTCGCAGGTGGCTGGGGTGAACTATTTGGTGTCTGGTGTGGTGCATGTGCGCGGGCAGATGATGAATGCGGATATCGAGTTGCACGATGCGGTGCGCGAAAAGGTGATATGGTCGCGCAGCTTCCAGGGGCCGTTGTCGGACCTGATGGCGGGACAAAGCGCGGCCCTGAGAGATGCCACGCGCCAAATCGGTCAAACGGTTGTGGGCGAATCGATCCGCCTTATCGGCTTTAAGCCGCTGGCAGGGCTGGAGGGGCACACGCTGTTAATGGGCGCGATTTCCCTGATGCAGGACATGAACCCCGCTTCCTTTGAAAAGGCACGTGAAATTTTGAACGTGCTGCTGAGCCGGGCCCCGCAGCATCCGCTTGCTCTGACATGGATGGGGTTCTGGCATGTACTGCGGATCCAGAAGGGTTTTTCCAACGATCGACAGCTTGATATCCATCTTGCGGAACAGCTTGCGACCTCGGCGCTCAGCGCGGATCCGTCTTTCTCGTTGGCGCATACGCTGAAGGGCGTGATTTCCAGCCATCTGCTGTTCCATTTCGATCTGGCGCAGACTTCCTATGATCTGGCTTTGAAGGACAATCCAAACGAAGCCTTGGCCCTGCTGCTCAAAGGTACCACCCGGGCCTATCAGGACCGCCCGGACGAGGCGGTACAACTGACTGATGCTGCGCGGCGGCTGTCCCCACTGGGGCCGCAACGCTATTATTTCGACGCGGAATCCGCAGTCGCGAACCTGACCGCGCGAAATTATGGGCGTGCGATTGAGCTTGCGGACCGGTCGCTTGAGGCAAATGCCTCCTATCCGACCAGTCTGGGGACCAAGGCCATTGCTTTGCAGATGTCGGGGCGCACCTCTGAAGCCCGCGATACGGTTCAGGATCTTCTGAAGGCCGCGCCAATGTTCAATATGAGCCGGTATCACAACTACACGCCGCTTGCGGCAGGACCCGCCGGAGAGGAATGGGGGCATGCGCTGAAAATGGCGGGTGTCCCGGACTGATACTTCTCTGATCCAGAGCACCACGCTGAAGCGAGAGGAGGCGCTTGCTGCCTGCCACCCGGCAAATCTGTGGGTCTCTGTTCATCGGGGCGGCGCTTTTGTGGGAACCGCCTTGTGTCTGTGGCCGTCTTGAGGCTCCTTGTCTGTCAAAGGTCCGGGCCGACGTCGTTCCGGGCTGACACAGAAAATGGAGCCCCATCATGAAAGCCGTCGTTTACCGCGCCTTCGGACCTGCCCAAGAGGTCCTGTCCCTTGAAACCCTGCCAGCACCCGAACTTGCCTCTGGCGAGGTACGCGTCGCGCTGGCCTATTCCGGCGTCAATCCTTCCGATGTCAAAGCGCGGGCCGGAGCACGGGCGGGTGTCACCGAACTGCCCTTTCCCGCAATCATTCCTCATAGCGATGGCGCGGGCGTCATCACCGAAGTCGGCGAAGGCGTGGATCCGGCGCGGGTCGGGCAGCGGGTCTGGATCTGGAACGGTCAGTGGCAGCGCGCCTATGGCACCGCCGCAAGCGAGATCTGCCTGCCGCAGGAGCAGGCGGTGCCCATGTCTGACACGGTCGATTTTGAAACCGGTGCCGCGCTTGGCATTCCGGGGCTGACCGCCTGTCATACCGTGTTCTCCGGTGGCGAGGTTTCCGGCAAAACCGTTCTGGTGCAGGGCGGGGCAGGGACCGTAGGTCTTCTGGCTGTACAATTGGCCAAATGGGGCGGTGCGCGGGTGATCGCGACCTGTTCCGCAGCTGCGCGAGACCGTGTTCTGGCGGCCGGGGCCGACGCGGTGCTGGATTACAACGCTACGGACCTCAGCGACCAGATCATCGCCGCAAATCACGGCCAGCTCGTCAATCTGATCGTCGAGGTGGAGTTTGGCGCCAACGCCGAGGTGGACGCGGCAGTGATCGCCCCGAACGGCCGGATCACGGCTTATGGCTCGGCAAAGGCGATGCAACCCGCCTTGCCCTTCTATCCGCTGATGTTCAAGGCGGTCACGTTGGAGATGGCTCTGGTCTACCTGCTGACGCCGACCCAACGCGAGGCGGCGATCGCCCGTTTGAATCGCGCCCTGGAGGCTGAGGCCCTGTCGGTTCCCGTGGCGAAAATCTTTCCTCTGGCCGAGGCCGCCGCAGCGCATGAAGCCGTTGAGGATGGTGATCGCAAAGGCGTGATTTTGCTGCAAACTTCTGAAAATCCAATGAAATAAGGGGCGAGAAGGGGGGGGCGTCTGTGGTGTTGGAAAAAGGATGTCAGATTTTTTCAAAAACCCTCTTGCACCCCCCCGCAACTAACTTTAGACAGCGCCTCACCGATGGGGTGTAGCCAAGTGGTAAGGCAGCGGTTTTTGGTACCGTGTATCGTAGGTTCGAATCCTACCACCCCAGCCATCGGTCCTTTTCCTTAAGAAAACAAGCATACGACGGGTTTCATAGGCCCCAGATCGCCCCGGTTTCGGCCCCAGTCGGTTGGCTCGCTGGCTGGTCGCTGACGAGGGCGGTTGCCCATGGTTTGCGTCGGGTGTTCAGGGTGGAGCGGTAGGCCCCCAGTTAGCCGCTGGAGGCCATCGCCACAGGTTAGAGCAGGTCGTAGTCCACACCGTTTGCCCAGTGATCCCAGTCGTCGCGCTTGTTGTCTGCCGCCGACCCCTCAACCAGATGCTCAGGACGACAGCACAGCTCGTTCCCGCAGCGATGGCGAACCATCGTCCTCTCGTCGAGAACCGCCCCGTTGACGACGCAGTAGACGAACCTCGCCGCCGCCACCTGCCGCCCCCGGAACCGCATCTTGGGCCGTCCCTGAGTGGCTTTTACCCAGCACCCGTTCTCATCCTCCACCGTCTGCGCTAGGAGGGAGTTGGCCCTCGCAAGGGCCTCCTCGTAGTGATTGTTGATGACGTCCAGCAGCCAAAGCTCGCTATCGTCTTGAAGCTCGAAGTACACATCCTTCATTCGATGATCTCCACTTCTCCGAATGGACCGTTGCCGTCGAGATAGTCGCTGACGCGCACCGGCTCGAAGTCAGGCCCATAGATCTTCCCACGCTCGATCCAGTAGCCAGGCTTGACCCAGATCGCTCGCGAAAAGTCTTTGCCACCCCATTTGACCTTGGTTTTCTCCCATTCGAGGTCATCCATGAGATGCTTGGTTTGGTTCATGTTTGTGACCTGCCCCCCGCTGGTCCCTCGCTCATGACGAGAGTCTGCGGGTTTGATTTTGGTAGTCGTCGGTTTCGGGTTTGGCAAGCGCGGCAGGCGCGGAGCCCTCAAATAGCTCAAGCGCCTGCCGCGCTTGCTTTGGCGTTCTGTTCTCCAGCGAAGAGTGCGGCCTGACGTTGTTGTAATCGTAGCGCCACAGCGCCAGCTTTCGACGGGCATCGTCCAGGGTGTCGAACAGCTCTTCATTGAGAAGCTCGTCCCGCAGGCTGCCGTTGAATGACTCGATAAAGGCATTCTGCTGCGGTTTTCCTGGGTCGATGTAATGCCAATTCACGCCGTTCCTGTCGGCCCACTTCAGGATTGCCTGGCTGGTGAATTCCGTGCCGTAGCACGTCGGGAAGAAGCGCCGCTGAGAGGTTATGGCCACGCGCGCAGCCCCAAAATAGCGCAGCGGGTGGCCATAACCGGGTCTCAGGTCTCAACAGTGGTTTTGCGTAAACCACA
>NZ_JAXGFU010000014.1:0-99682 GCF_041008815.1 Pseudophaeobacter sp. A-200-2
CGGCCAGGCGGTGACCCAGCGAGGCATCCTCGGCGACCAGCACCTTGGCCACGCCGTCGATCTTGGCAGCAGCGTCGCCTGCGGCAGCAGCCGATGCACCGGCACAAAGCACGGTCACATCACCCAGCGCCTTGGAGGCGGAGACAGCCTTGGCGGTGGCGTCCATCGCCAGTTCGCCATTGTTCACTTCAGCAAGGAGAAGAACAGCCATTACACAGCCCCCGCTTCTTTGAGTTTTGCAACCAGTTCGTCAACCGAACCGACCATGATGCCAGCCGAGCGGGCCTGCGGTTCGGTGGTGGAGACGATCTCGAGACGCGGGGAGACATCGACGCCGTAATCGGCAGCGGTTTTCTCGTCCAGCGGCTTTTTCTTCGCTTTCATGATGTTCGGCAGCGAGGCATAGCGCGGCTCGTTGAGGCGCAGGTCCACGGTGACGATGGCGGGCATCTTGACAGAGATGGTCTGCAGACCGCCGTCTACCTCGCGGGTGACCTTGGCGGTGTCGCCGTCGATGTCGACTTCGGAGGCAAAGGTGCCCTGCGACCAACCCAGCAGTGCGGACAGCATCTGACCGGTGGCGTTCATGTCGTTGTCGATCGCCTGCTTGCCTGCGAGCACCAGACCGGGCTGCTCTTCCTCGACGACCTTGGCGAGGATCTTGGCCACGGCCAGCGGTTCGATATCGGTGTGCACGTCATCGGCGGCGACAACCAGGATGGCGCGGTCTGCGCCCATGGCCAGCGCGGTGCGCAGGGTTTCCTGTGCCTGTTTTACGCCGATCGAGACCGCAACGACCTCATCCGCCTTACCGGCTTCTTTCAGGCGAATGGCCTCTTCGACGGCGATTTCGTCAAAGGGGTTCATCGACATTTTGACGTTGGCGAGATCGACACCGCTTCCGTCCGCTTTGACGCGGACCTTCACGTTATAGTCAATCACGCGTTTGACAGGCACGAGTACCTTCATTTTGCGTTCTCTCCTTAACAAACGGCCTGCCGTGGGGACGGCGGGCCTCCATGCTCTCGCGCCGTTGATACCGGGTCAGTGGTGCGGGCAACAGTGAAAAATCGTCATGTTAGCGGCCCCGGACGTCGCGTCCGCGTGTTTGGCGCATCATTTTTGCAAGAATGTTTCGCAAGCGCCCCTGCCTGCCGCCACGGCAGATTTCCACCCCGGCGTTGTCGCCGGGGCATGTCTTGGGCCCCTGCGATTCGCAGAGGCGATGATCCGGGGGTCAGCGGTTGGCGCCCGGAACCCAGAGCACATCCAGATCGCCATTGTCATTGGCGGCGCGGGAGGCGACGAAAAACCAGTCGGACAGGCGGTTGAGATATTTGACCGCTGCCGGATTCACGTCTTCTTCGGTGGCAAGCTCGGTGGCCAGGCGTTCAGCGCGGCGCGCCACGGTGCGGCAGACGTGCAGATGGGCAGCCAGTTTCGACCCGCCTGGCAAAACAAAACTGCGCAGCGGCGCCAGCTCTTTGTTCATCACATCGATCTCGGCTTCGAGCCGGTCGACCTGACTGGGCACCATGCGCAGCGGCGGGTATTCCGATTCGCCGTCCTTATCCATGTCCGGGCGGCAAAGGTCGGCCCCCAGATCGAAAAGGTCGTTCTGGATGCGGGCAAGGGCGGCATCCATTTCACCTGAGGCCTCAAGACGGGCAACGCCGACAAAGGCGTTCAACTCGTCCGAGGTGCCATAGGCGGTGACCCGGGCCGAATGTTTCGCAACCCGGTCACCATTGCCCAGAGCCGTATCGCCCTTGTCACCGGTGCGGGTGTAAATCTTGTTCAGAACAACCATGATTTCTTAAACTCCCTGATTGCGCAGGTAGACATAGGCGGCCACCAGTACAACGGCAATGAACTGGAACAGCAGCCGGAGGCGCATCATCTTGTTGCCATACTTGTGGTTGAAGGCGCCGCCTTTACCAAAGCCACCAAGGCCGATCACCAGAACGATCACCACGGCCGCCATGGCCAGGATGGCCAGAATATAGAGCGGATCACCCATTGCTCTTGCTCCTTCGCATTTGCGTTGCCCCGGTCTATCGCCTGCATGGGCGGATGGCGACCGCGAATCCGCTATCTAAGCCGCGCCAGGATGCGGTCAATTGACCGGGTTGGCAAAATCCGGCGCAGGAAGCCCGCGATATGGGTCGGCGTGGTTACGTAATAGCGCGGGCTGGGGCGAGGCGACTCGCAGGCATGGATCAGTTTCGCCGTCACCGCCGAGGCTGGGAGTTCGAACCGGTCGGGGCCTTTGCTTTCGTAAAGCCGTTTCAGCAGGCTCTCCTCATAACGGGCGCGCAGGGGTGAGGCGCGCCAATCCACGTAGCGTTCGAAATGCGGGATAGAGTTTTCGCGAATCTTCGATGTCACCGGGCCGGGCTCGATCAGGATCACATGGATGTTGGTGTCCGTCAGTTCGATCCGGAGCGTATCCGTCAGCCCTTCGATGGCGTATTTGGTTGCCACATAGGCGCCGCGCCACGGGAAGGTCACCAGACCCAGAATGGACGAGTTCTGCACGATGCGCCCATGGCCTTGCGCCCGCATCACCGGCAGCACCTGACGTGTCAGCTCGTGCCAGCCGAAGAAATTGCTTTCGAAGATGTCACGCAACGCCTCGGTCGGCAGATCCTCGACTGCGCCGGGCAGCCCGTGCGCGCCGTTGTTGAACAGCACATCAAGGCCCCCGCCGGTTGCGGTCAGCACCTGCTTCAGCCCGTCCGTGATGGTGTCTGGCCGGGTGTAGTCGATCAGCGGGCTGTCAAAACCTTCATCGCGCATCCGGTCGCAGTCTTGCTGCTGGCGGCAGGAGGCAAAGACCCGCCAGCCGCGATCCCGCATGCCGCGCGCCGCATCCAGTCCGATGCCCGAAGAACAGCCCGTAATCAGGATGGTTTTTTGCATATTGCCCCCGTTGCATCTGCGCGGGGGATACCCGCGCCAGCGCAGTTATGGGGCCTTTTGACTGACCAGTGAAGCGGCGATCCAGCCAAAATGTTCATTGTCCGGGGTGCGCAGATGCAGCCAGCCGGTGCCGCTGTCCCCGATCACGATCACTTCGTCCCCGGCCAGCAGGCGGGTGATGATCGGATAGGCGGTGCCCGGCCCCTGCCGCATATTGACCCGCGCGGCCCGGATGCTGCGTTTGTCCGTTTCGGGGTCTTCCGTCAGCCCAGGGGCAAGCAAAGCCGTGCCTGTCGCCGGGGGGTGGTTGGTGGCGGCCGCCAAAGGTGCCTGAGTTGTGCCCAGACCTTGCAAGCTGAGTTGCATCCCGCCGCCAAGGCCCTCTTCAAGCGAGGCAAGTTGCATTCCTCCGGTGTCCAGGCCGGCGGAGATCACCCGCGCCGCAGAGGTCCGGGATGTAACGGATGGTGTGGTGCCCGGGGGGCTGGCGGTCTCGCGGGGGGAGGTGGCGCTTAACGCGGCTGTGCCATCCTTGGCAGCGGCGGTCTCGGTCTCTTGGGCGCCCTGATTGGGGGATAGGCCCTGCTGGCCAGCGGCACGTGCCTGCGCCAGGGCCTTGTGTCGCTGATCAAGAGACGTCCGGGTCACCAGAGAGCTTGCGGTGACGGTTATCTCATTGCGGGGTGTTGCGGGTTTGGCCGGGCTGTCTGCGGGGTCCGTGGCCGCGCTCTTTTCCACCACAGGCCGTTGCGGCGGCGTAAAATCCGCCCCGCCGCTGAGCTCATAGAACCCCCAGCCAAGGAAGGCAAAAGACGCCAGAACAAAGCGCGACATGGCGTGGTCCCCCGGAAAATAGCAATATTTAACGACAGCCCGAGGCAGATGCCCCTGCGGCATCGTTCGTGGGCGGTGGCGGCCGAATCTTGCTGTTCGACCCTGTGGCACTGACGCCAGAACATTAGGCTGCGCGGGTTTAAGCCTAGGTGAAAAAGGATCGTAAACACAGGGGAGAGTCCGATTTCTTCTCCCCCAAGTGGTGCCAAGGGGGAAAATCCGGGCTGGGGGAGGACAACGCGCCGCTTTACCGCGGCACATGGGGGCAGTATTACCACGGAATGAGTGACTTGGTAGAAGACCCCGACCTCCCCTCCGCGCCGCAGAACGGCGAAGTGCTGGAACCGCTGCGCCGCGCCATTGGCGAGCGTTACCTGACCTATGCGCTGAGCACGATCATGCACCGGGCGCTGCCCGATGCGCGTGACGGGCTGAAGCCGGTGCATCGGCGCATTCTTTATGCGATGAACCGGTTGCGGTTGAATTCGACTGGAGGCTTTCTGAAATCGGCGAAGATTTCCGGCGACACCATGGGGGATTTCCACCCCCACGGCGACGCGGCGATCTATGATGCGATGGCGCGTCTGGCGCAGGATTTCAACGTCCGCTACCCGCTTGTCGACGGTCAGGGCAACTTCGGCAATATCGATGGGGATAACCCGGCGGCCTCGCGCTATACCGAGGCGCGCATGACCTTTGTCGCCGAGGCGATGCTGGATGGTCTGAACGAGGACGCCGTCGATTTCCGCGACAACTACGATGGCCGCCTGACCGAACCGGCGGTGCTGCCCGCGACCTTTCCGAACATTCTGGCCAATGGGGCCAGCGGTATTGCGGTGGGCATGGCGACCAATATTCCGCCGCATAACATTGCCGAGCTGATCGACGCCTGTATCCACTTGATCAAGGCGCCCGGCGCCGATGATGATACCCTGTTGAAATACGTGCCGGGGCCGGATTTCCCGACTGGCGGGGTGATCGTCGAGCCACAGGAAAACATCGCTAAGGCCTATCGCACCGGGCGTGGCTCCTTCCGGCTGCGCGCCACCCACGAGGTCGAGGACCTTGGCCGGGGTCAGTGGCAGATCGTGGTCACCGAAATTCCTTATCAGGTCCAGAAATCTAAGCTAATCGAAAAGATCGCCGAGCTGATCCAGACCAAGAAGGTGCCGATTCTCGGCGATGTGCGGGACGAGAGCGCCGATGACATCCGCATCGTGCTGGAGCCGCGCTCCAAGAACGTCGACCCGGATGTGCTGATGGGCATGCTTTACCGCAACTCCGATCTGGAACTGCGCTTTTCGCTCAACATGAACGTGCTGATCGACGGGGTCACGCCCAAGGTCTGCTCGATGAAAGAGGTGCTGCGCGCCTTCCTTGATCACCGCCGCGACGTGCTGCAGCGCCGCTCGCGCCATCGGATGGCCAAGATCGACCACCGGCTGGAGGTTCTGGACGGTTTCATCATCGCCTTCCTCAACCTCGATCGGGTGATCGACATCATCCGCTATGATGAGGACCCCAAGGCCGCTCTGATGCGGGAGGATTGGTCGAAGGATCACCCGCGCGCCTATGACGAGGCGGACTACAAAACACCCGGTGCGGGCACCGGAGAGCTGTCCGAGGTTCAGGCCGAGGCGATTCTCAACATGCGGCTGCGCTCTTTGCGGAAGCTGGAAGAGATCGAACTGACCCGCGAACGCGACGCCCTGCGCGAGGAACGTGCCGGGCTGGTGGAATTGCTGGGGTCGGAAGAGCTGCAATGGACCCGGATCACCGAACAACTGCGGGAAACCAAAAAGCAGTTCGGCAAGAACTACGAAGGCGGCGCCCGCCGCACCCGGTTCGCTGAGGCGGGTGAGGTCGAAGAGGTGCCGCTGGAGGCGATGATCGACCGCGAACCGATCACCGTGGTCTGCTCGCAGATGGGCTGGATCAGGGCGATGACCGGTCACATCGACCTGAAGCGCGAGCTGAAGTTCAAGGACGGCGACGGGCCGCGTTTCATCTTCCACGCGGAAACCACCGATCGGCTGCTGGTCTTTGGCAGCAACGGGCGATTCTATACGGTCAGCGCCGCAACGCTGCCCGGTGGCCGCGGCATGGGGGAACCGGTGCGCCTGATGGTGGACCTGCCCAACGAGGTTGAGATCGTCGATATCCTGATCCACAACCCCGAAGGACGGCTGCTGGTCGCCTCTTCTGCGGGCAACGGGTTCATCTGCGCCGAAAAGGACATCGTGGCGCAGACGCGTGGCGGCAAGCAGGTGCTGAACGTCAAGGAGGACGAACAGGCGCGAATCTGTGTGCCGGTGACTGGCGATCACGTGGCTGTGGTTTCGGAAAACGGCAAGTTCCTGGTCTTCTCGGTCGAGGAAATGCCAGAACTGTCCCGTGGCAAGGGCGTGCGTCTGCAAAAGTACAATATGGCGCGCGGCAAGCAGGGCTCGCTGGAGTTGGATGGTGGTCTTAGCGATGTCACCACCTTCAACTGGGATGATGGCCTGACATGGGAAATGGGCGGCGGCAAGACCCGCCATGAAACGGACCTGAGCCAATGGCTGGGCAAACGCGCCGGTGTCGGCAAGCGTCCGCCCTATGGCTTCCCGCGGAATTATAAATTCAAGTGATGGTGCGGGGCGCGGAAAATCTGTGCCCCCTTTGCCACCTGCCGTCGGTGTTGCTGACGCGCGTCTTTACCGGCGCGCGCGGCTCTGCCTATCTGTGCGCGACCGGCCTCATACACCAGCTTCATACAAGGGAAATGGAATGACCCGACTTCTTGCCTTTCTGGGCCTTTTTGCGCTGCTTTCGGCCTGCACTGAAACGCTGTTGGACGAACCACCCGAGGATCTGGGTGCCTTCCGGGTGCGGGTTGCCCATGTTTATGCCGAAAAAGCGCTTAAATGGCCGATGTCCCGTGCTGCGGAGCAATCGGAGTGGATCGAGCCGATGAAAACAGCGCTGGAAGCCCGCCTGCGCCGCTATGACGGGCCGCAGGAGTACGACGTTGCCGTGACCCTTGAGGGCTTCATGCTGGCGCCGCCGGGGGTGCCGGTGCTGTTCAATCCCAAAAGCGTCGCGGTTGTGAATGTCTTTGTCTACGACGTGGAAAAGGAAGAGTTCCTTGCCGACAAGCATCAGATGGAGATCTTCGAGGACACCACAGGCGAAAGCGCGATTGTCGGCTCGGGCCACAGCCGGACCAAGGAAGAACAGATCGCCGGATTGTCGCTGAATATCGCCGATGCGGTGGAAGAATGGATGGCCGAACAGCACAAGGAAAACGGCTGGTTCGATCTGCGGGCCGAGGCCGCCGAGTAGGGCATTGCCCCGCTCCGGGGTGCGAAACCACATCAATCCGGACGAAGTTTGCCAAATCCACGACTGTCAAGCAGGAACGGGTTGATTTTTGCGCGTAAACCAAATAATCGGCGCGCGCAGAGGAAACCGGGTCGCATAGGGACCCCACATTTCAAAAGGGCGCCAAGAGAATGGCTAAGGAAAAGTTTGAGCGTAATAAACCGCACGTCAACATCGGCACCGTTGGCCACGTTGACCACGGCAAAACCACGCTGACCGCAGCGATCACCAAATACTTCGGTGACTTCAAAGCCTACGACCAGATCGACGGCGCACCGGAAGAAAAAGCCCGCGGCATCACCATCTCGACCGCCCACGTGGAATACGAGACCGAGAACCGCCACTACGCACACGTCGACTGCCCCGGCCACGCTGACTATGTGAAGAACATGATCACCGGTGCGGCGCAGATGGACGGCGCGATCCTGGTTGTGAACGCAGCTGACGGCCCGATGCCCCAGACCCGCGAGCACATCCTGCTGGCGCGTCAGGTTGGCGTTCCGGCGCTGGTCGTGTTCATGAACAAGGTTGACCAGGTCGACGACGAAGAGCTGCTCGAGCTCGTCGAGATGGAAATCCGCGAACTGCTGTCGTCCTACGACTTCCCGGGCGACGATATCCCGATCATCGCAGGTTCCGCTCTGGCGGCGATGGAAGGCCGTGACCCGGAAATCGGCGAAAACAAAATCAAGGAACTGATGGCGGCTGTGGATGAGTACATCCCGACCCCCGAGCGTGCCGTTGACCTGCCGTTCCTGATGCCGATCGAAGACGTGTTCTCGATCTCCGGTCGTGGTACCGTTGTGACCGGCCGTGTTGAGCGTGGCGTGATCAACGTTGGCGACGAAATCGAAATCGTCGGCATCCACGACACCAAGAAAACCACCTGCACCGGTGTTGAGATGTTCCGCAAGCTGCTGGACCGCGGCGAAGCCGGCGACAACATCGGCGCGCTGCTGCGTGGCGTTGACCGTGACGGCGTTGAGCGTGGTCAGGTTCTGTGTAAGCCGGGCTCCGTGACCCCGCACACCAAATTCGAGGCAGAAGCATATATTCTGACCAAAGAAGAAGGTGGCCGTCACACCCCGTTCTTTGCGAACTACCGTCCGCAGTTCTACTTCCGGACCACCGACGTGACCGGCACCGTGACCCTGCCGGAAGGCACCGAGATGGTGATGCCGGGCGACAACCTGAAGTTCGAAGTTGAACTGATCGCCCCGATCGCGATGGAAGACGGTCTGCGTTTCGCCATCCGCGAAGGCGGCCGCACCGTCGGCGCTGGCGTTGTTTCCAAAATCATCGAGTAATTCGCACTCGCGAATGATCAAACGGAAAGGGCGCCCCAGTGGCGCCCTTTTTGTTTGAACGCGATGATCTCGAGACGCACCAAAAAGACTGTGTCGAAGATCATCGAGCAACCAGGTCTCCTGATTGCGGATGGAAAGGGCCTCCTTCGGGAGGCCCTTTTTCTATGTGCACAAAGCTGAGCAGGGCAGGCGCCGCTTTGCCAATGGAGCCGTTTGGCCTCAGGCAGATTTGATCGGATCAGGCGCGCGCCCGGCGGCGTGGTCCGCCTTGTCGGTGATCTGGTCCAGAGCCTGCTCAAGGCTTTGCCTCAGGGCCTCTGCTTCGTCGTCTGTCGGTTTCTTAGGAACGGTTTCCTGCCATTCCTGACAGATCAGCACACCGCGGGAAAACGGTAGCGGCAGCATCTGCTTGTCCCAGGTGGGCAGCTTCAGGACCTTCTTTTCCGCAAAGGCCACGGTGAAAACACGGCAGCCGGTCATGCGGGCCCAGGTGATCGGCACGCCCGAGGAAATCCTGGCAGGACCGCGCGGCCCGTCGGCGGCGATCCCGATGGAACAGCCTTCCTTGGTGCGGCGCAGCACCTCCCGCGACAGGGCAACGTGGCGCTTGTGGCTGGACATCGGGATTGTCTCGAAACCAAGCCGAACCAGGATTTGCCCGGCCAGCCGCCCGGCCCGCGCCGCCGAGGTCAGGGCGCAGATGCGCCCCAAAGAGGTATCGAACAGGTAGGGCGCCATGATCAGCCGCTGATGCCACAGAACAAATATGACCGGCTCGCCGCGTTTGACGCAGGCGTCCATCTCCTCGAAGCCGCTGCGTTGCCAGCGCGAGGTGCGATAGGCGAATCGGACGTAGGCGGCGAACAGCCCCTCAATGGTGCGGTTGAAGCGCGGGCTGTCTGCGATGCGTTTTCTCAGGCTCACGGCAGGGTCCTTTTGGCTCTGTCATAAAGCACCGGATGGCCCGCTGCCACCCCACAGGGCATGACAAGGCCTGTATGCGGGCGTGACAGCAAAGGGAGAGGAAGAGGAGAAGGACTTTCCCCGCATTTCCGGCCATTTCCCTCTTGCCTCCTGTGCGGTGGTGGCTTAGGAACTGCCGCACCGTAGGGGTATAGCTCAGTTGGTAGAGCGACGGTCTCCAAAACCGTAGGTCGCGGGTTCGAACCCTGCTGCCCCTGCCATTCAAATCTCTCAAAAAAATTCTGGGCATGACGAAGAGTGGACGCTTGGTCGTTCGTTTAAGAATTTTGCTCTTTGGGGCGTTTCCCATCGGTGTGGTTTCAGCCACCTACGCTTCTCCCCTCGGTTCTTACTCATAAGGGATTTCTTCCCGCGAAATGGAAACAGCCCCGGAGGGATCCGGGGCTGCTCGGGAGAAGCGTGTCTCAGGCGGACTGGGCCATGGGCCATTCGTCCGGAGGAACCTCTCGGAGTTCCAGGATATCACCGGCCACATGCGCTGAAGAAGACACCGTGAACCCGCCCATCAGCGTTGCCAGTTTTTCGGCATCGCTGCTGAGCAAGTGGCCCGCTGCGTTGGTTTGTTCGACCATGGCCGCGTTCTGCTGGGTGACCTGATCCAGTTGGGACACCGCGATGTTGGCTTCGGACAGTCCAGTCGCCTGTTCGCTGGTGCCGTCCGCAATATTGCCAACGAGGCTGGAGATATACGAGACCCGGTCGACAATGCTCCTGAGAGCTTGCCCGGCTTGGTCAACCAGTTTGACCCCAAGCCCGACCTGTTCGGTGCTTTTGGTAATCAAAACCTTGATCTCATGAGCCGCATCGGCGGTCCGCTGGGACAGGCTGCGGACCTCAGATGCCACCACCGCGAAGCCCTTGCCGGCATCACCCGCGCGTGCAGCTTCGACCCCCGCGTTCAGCGCCAGCAGGTTGGTTTGGAAGGCGATATCGTCGATCACGCCGATGATCTGGGCAATCTGGTCAGAGCTATCCGCGATATCTTTCATCGCCTTGACTGTGTTTTCCACGACTTCACCGCTGTCGGTTGCCTCTCTCCGGGCATCCTGCGTTGTCGTGGCTGCATCCCGTGCGCCATCGGCGGCAGAGCGGACGCTGGCCGTTAATTCCTCAAGCGCGGCTGCGGTTTCTTCCAGAGTTGCAGCCTGGCTTTCGGTACGGTGCGAGAGATCGTCCGAGGCCTGGCTGATTTCGCTGGACCCATTGCGGATCGATTCCGCTACGGCGACCACATCCACCACCGTTAGGTTGAGCGTCTCGGCGGTTCTGTTGAAATCGTCCTTAAGCTGGGCATAGCCATCGGTCAGTTCCTCTTCGATCCGATAGGTCAGATCACCACGCGACAGATTCGCAAGCCCGGTGCCCACCGCGTTCACGGCTGCGGTCTGTTGGGCCTGGTTCGCCGCGCGCTCTTCCGCTGCAACGCGTTCGATTTCCTCTTTTTCGACCAATCCATCCCGGAACACTTTCAACGCCCCGGCGATGCGGGCGATTTCGTCGCTGGCGCGGTCGAAACCCGTGACCGGGCTCATATCGCCCTGCGACAGCCGTTCGGTTGTCAGGCTGATCCGGTTGAGGGGACGCACGATCAGCAGGTGATTGAGTACCAGCACGCAGGACACGAAGGCCGCGCCCATCCAGGCGAGAGTCACCAGGTTGCTTTTCACCTCAGTCGAATCCTCGGCGATATTGACCGCCCGATCCGTGATCGCGTCTTGGCTGGCGCGGCCCCTTAGCGAGGCGAGACCGGCAATTTCCAGCACCGCCTTGGCAGTGTCATCTGCCGCCTGAACCGCAGTGCCATCGGCAAGCAGTGACTGAATGCGGAAATGGGCGAGGCCAGTGTCGGGCGCTGCCATCGCGGCAAGACCGTCCAGCCCAGCAGCAAGGATGCCGTCGCCGAAGTCCCGGTATCCGGCCAGAGCCGTGGCGGCTCCGGACAACGCCTTCTGGCTGGCCTTCGCCTGCTCGACGGTGGCAGAGGTCGCGATCTTCAGGGCTTCGATCTGGAAGGCGCCCAGTTTGGCGTTGATTTCCAGCAGCGTGTTCATGAAGGCGACCTCGTTGTCCAGAAGGCTCTGGATGGTGTCGCGGTTGTTGGTGCTGGCATCTTCGGCGGCGATGGTCAGCTCAAAGACCATGTCATCCACAGCAGAGGCTAGGGCGACGTCAGCGGACTGGCGCGCCTCTAGCACTGCGTCGCGTTCGACCTGCCGAAAGGTGCCTGCGGCAGCGATTGCTGTGTTCAGCGTACTCAGGACGCTATCGAGCTCTTCCACGACGGAGAGGCCATTTTCCGATCCCTTGAGAACCTCTATCGATCCGGTGAGCCGGTCGTTCGAGGACACCGCGATATCCCGGATGATCGACACCATGGCGCTGTCCCGGGTCGTGGTTAGGGCCAGGGCTGCGCCGGACATCAGGTTGATTTCGGCACGAATTTCCAACAGGGACTGAAGCGTGGCAAACTTGTTCTCGACCAGATCGAACATGGTCTCCTCGATCGAGGAGATCGTGTCTTCGCCATTGATCGAGATATCGAAGTAGGCATTGTCTGCCGTCTCAAGCAAAACCACCTGCAGCTCGGCGGCGATGTTTTGCAATTCCTTGGTCATAGTGGCAAAGCGGTCGGAGTATTCAAAAACATTCTCGCGGGCCTCAATGGAAGTCAGCAGGGTGCCTTCGACCTGGCTGCGGGCGGTCTCGAATTCTTCCTGGGCCTCTGGCGGCAGGGCTGCGATCGAGGTCTGCAGGCCGCTCAGAGATGTCTCGACCTCGGAGGCCGCCGACGAGAGGGCAGCGATGTTTTGCGCGATCATCACACCGACCATGGCATCTTTGGTTTTGGACGCGGCCGCAATCAGCCCGTTGCTTTGCGCCAGCGTCGGCAAATCGTCGGAGGTCATTTCCGCGACGCTGGCCGAAACACGGTCGAACGACTGATAGATAAGATATCCTGCGCCGCCGGTCACGACTGTGAAGGTCAGCAGGATGAACGTGATTTTGCCCCGAATACTCGACAGCACGTTCAGACGGCGTAAGAGGGTGGATCCCAGTTCCCGGATCATGATGACACCTTTGCGATGAAACTTTGGTCTGCGCCTGCCCGCGTATCGGGCAGGCGCCTATCTTGCGCGGTCAGAGGTCGCGCGTTTGGAGATCAGGATCCGCCGCCCGGCACGACAGGTGCAAAACCACCATCCGCGGTGATCCGGGTCAGAAAGACGTCATCCATGCCCTGGTTGTCGTCGGCGCCAAAGACCATCTTGGCGCCGCCAAGGTCCACCGTGGACAGGCCAGACAGCGCCGCCAGGAAGCTTTCGCGGGTCAGGTCCTTGCCCGCATCCTTCAGCGCCTTGATGGCGAGACGACCGACGATGTATCCTTCGAGCGATACGAAGCCCGGCTTGGCTGCGGCGTCATAGGCTTTCAAGGCTTCGGTGTATTGTGCCACTACCGGAATGGAGCTGTCCCACGGGAAGGGGACGACCTGGCTGATGATGACGCCTTCGCCTTCATCGCCCAGCTCCTGTGCCAGGGCTTCGGATCCCACAAAGGAGATGTTCACGAAGGTCGCGTCGAGCTTCAGTTTGCGCGAGAGCTTGATGAATTCCGCCACGGGTTTGTAAGCGCCAACCATGACGACCGCGTCCGGCTTTGCCTTGCGGATGGTAAGCAGGGCCTTTTTGACGGCGGTGGTGTTGCGCGTATAGGTGCCTTCCGCAGCAAGCGTCATGCCACGCTTTTCAAGGGCGGCGGTCACGCCCGCGAGGCCAACCCGGCCAAATCCATCGTCCTGATAGAGCAGTGCGATGGATTTCATTCCCTGCTGGTCGACGAGGTATTCAATCCATGCTTCGGTTTCGGTGGCATAGGTCGCGCGCACGTTGAAGATGTTGCCGTGGCTTGCATCGCGCAGGAAGCCGGCGCCGGTGAAAGGACCAATAAATGGTACATTTGCCGCGGTCGCGATCGGTTGGGTCGCAGAGGCCGTCGGGGTGCCGACAGCGCCGATCAGCCCGATGTGGTCGTTTGCATCCACCACCGATTTGACCAGCGCCGCGGAGCGATCAGGTTCATAGCCGTCATCCATACTGTCCAATGTCAGGGTCCGGCCATGCACGCCTCCTGCGGCGTTTGCCTCTTCGAACGCAGCGCTAATCCCCAGGCGCATACCTTGGCCAAGAGCCGCCGCCGGACCTTCAAAGGCCGCGACCTGGGCAAAAGAGACATTGTTCGCGGTTACCCCCTGATCTGCCTGCGCAATAAATGGCAACGCTGCAAAAGTGGCGGCTGCAAACATTGTTTTTCTGAGTGACATTTGGGAGCTCCGTTATTTCTGGTGAGGGTTCCCGATAATTAATGCGCTCGGGACTCTTAATGCTTTCGCAAAGGTGTGAAGTTTGAGGTGGAAAAATTATATTACAACTTTAATCACCTTTGAGGTGGGTATTCGCGCAGGTATCCCGTTTGAAGTGTGCTGCGAGTGTTTTTTAAGGTGCTGAATTTAAGGGAAAAAAGTCTACTAGGGTTCTTTGGCGTCGTGGGGTGAACTAGTGTTTGTTTCCCAGTAGATCAGAGCGCGATTGATTTTGGGCTCACCGTATTCGATCGCCTGCCTGATCTATTCGGCAAAGCCTTCTGTTCGTGTAAAGCAAAAAGGTGTTTCGCGGGCGAGCAGGTAACTTTCCGCTTTTATTTAGGTCTTTGAGTACACCTACTGGCCGTTTCTAAATCTTTTCCAAACCAAGTGGGGGCAAATAGGGCCGGCTCAATAACGTAGATTCACAATTTCGTGTAATGTTTTTTGGAAGGCCGATTCCTACATACAGATTTTGGATCACGTTTTTGAGAGCCCCTACATCGCGAGGCGAAACATCGGGGGCTTTCGATAGGTTTCAGCGCAAAAGAGATCCTGCACGGGGCTGAGGTTACGGGGAAACAGAATCAGTTGCTTCCCTGCATGACCTTATCCCGGCGGGCTGAGGCTATTGGTCAGATAGGCTGATGCAATCAGAATGAGGAGGATCACAAAAGCCTCTACGATGATTGAGCAGGGCAGATGGTGCACCGCGTTGCGATCGCCGCGCTGCATGGCCGGAATGAAATGCAATTTGTTTGCTGCTGCGGGGGGGGGCGAACGACCTGCGGCCAGGGCCTGCTTGCAAACAAGCGCCAAGCCATAGGAGGTGGAGAAAAGGGCGGCCAGACCTCCCAGCAGGAGCCAGGCCATGATGTGGCCGACCAGGATCAGGCGGGGCACAACGAGCGCCGCAGTCTGCCCGAACCGGTGGCTAAGCTGTGCTGAGGTTTCGAAAGATCCGGACACCGCGTCGGGTGCCACAGCGACGCAAGAATGCCGACCCAGAATGCGGCGCGGGTCAGTCGCAGGACCAACAGCGGACGCAACCAGATCTACCCAATCTCTGGCACACGGCCAATTTGGGCCGGGGACCACAATGTCATCGTGCCGCCGCCCAGTTAAACCCAGGGCTCAATGCGGGGTATGAGGGCACCTGCTAACAGGGGGCGATGCCGCCAGAGATCTGGTAGATCAGTGCATTACCCACTGGCGTCTGCCACAACAACCCGACCATTTCCGGGGCGGTCATTCCGGCATGTCACCCGTCAAGGCTACCCCACACAGGGAAAAGCAAGAAAGCGCGCCCATAAGGCCAAGGCAGGCCAGCAGGGCGGTTTGGCGCGTTTTAAAACGTGGTCAGGCGTTCGGCGGGCGCTCCGGATTGTTGGGGGAGTGATGGGCTTTTCCATGGGAGGGATTGTCAGGCCTCATCCCATTTTGGTCGTTTCGACCGTCGCGCCGTGGTCGTAGGACGGTAGTACAACGGCATGACAGGAGAACGGGAAGCGTGGATCAAGGGCGGTGTCTCCCGAGGCCGTTTCTCTAGCCGTTGGGGGTATGGATGGCGGATGGTGTGTGCCTGTAGCAATGCCTGCCCGGATGGCTCGCCATGTGCGTATGCATAGCGCCCTTCTGCCCCGTTGGGAGTAGGAAGTCCGCAAAATGCAGTGCTGAAAGCATGGACATGCGGACATCTGAGAATTCGTTGCGGTTGCGCGCAACATCGCAGGTGCTGGGCCGAAGCGCTGCGTGGATCGGCGGCACGACAAAGGCCGCAGTGGGTAACCTCTGCGGCCTATTGAATCTCTAGCAGGTTCCGGGTGTCTGATCAGGCCGCTGCACTGGCCCGCGCTTCGCTCGACAAGGTTTTGTGTTGCCGGTGGCTTGGGATGTCGACATGTGCCGGGGGCAGTCCCTGCAAGTGACGGTCAAAGATCATGTTGAAACCTTGCTCCAGATCACGGGCAAAGCTGTCCGTGTCAAAGAGAGGCGATTTCAGACGCTTGCTCATCAGCTTACCGCGCAGCGCGACCAGGGCTTCCGTATCATTGGCCAGGGTCAGAGCTTTTTCTTCGTAGTCGGCTTCGTCCTTGGCGATGAGCTCCGGCAATCCGACTGCATTGACCAAGCTGGCCCCGACGCGGGCGGCGAATTGGCGTCCGGGCATAGTCAGCACCGGCAACCCAGCCCAGAGCGCATCGCTCGCGGTGGTGTGGGCGTTGACGGCAAATGTGTCGAGGAACAGGTCTGCGGCGCGATGCCGGGCCAAGTGTTCAGCGTGCGGCATGCGGGGGGCAAAGATCAACCGGTCCGGATCGACCCCGCGTGCCTGTGCTTCGCGGCGCAGGTTTTGCTTCGAGGTTTCCCCACTGTCCAGCAGCCACAGGACGCTGCCTTCTGACTGATTTAGCAGCCGCATCCAGCTCTCGAATTCCCGGGGTGTGATTTTGTAGCTGTTGTTGAAACAGCAGAAGACGGTGCCAGTGTCAGGAAGTCCGCACTCACGCCGGGTGTACTGTTTGCCGGAAATCTCGCGATCCTGATCGTTCACCTGATAGCTGTTCGGCATCCGGATCAGATGCTCTTCGAAGAAACGCTCGCTGCCGGGGGGGCAGGTCATTGCATCGCCAATCAGGTAGTCAAAAGCGGTGGTCCCCATGGTGCCGGGATAGCCGAGATAGGACACATGAAGCGGTGCGAGGCGGTTGCCGAACAGCTCGGTTCGGGTGTCTCCGGTGAAGCCTTTCAGGTCAACCGCAATATCCAGTCCATCTGACTGGACAATATCCAGGAGCTGGCTGTCCGGTAGGCCCGCGACATTGCGGAATTGCGCAACATTGCGGGCCACGCGCTCCTGTTCACTGTCGGCAGGGGCGGCGCCATAGGAATAGACGCTGATATGGAACTGGGTGCTGTCATGACGTGAGAACAAGCCGCCCATGAGGTGCATGGTTGCGTGACTGTGAAAATCGGAGGAAAAATAGCCAATACGCAGCTTTTGGGGACGTTTGGCAACCCGCGCCGGTTTCGCTGCAGGCCGATTACCAAACCGCTCGTTAGCATAGGCCTGGGTGCGCAGGCGCAACAAATCCGGATTGTCCTCAAGGGTCATCATGATGAAGGGTGCGCAAGAGGTTCCCTGCAATCCCAGATGACGCCGGTGTTCGTTGTATTCAGTGACCCAGTTCCAGTCGTTCAGTTGTGCCATCATGTGCAGTTTCTGGACGCGGGCACGGTCGTTCCCGGGGTTTGTTTGCAACACGGCCTCGAAATTGCGGATGGCCTCATGTTGATTGCCGGCAGCCAATTCCATTTGACCCAGATTGAAGCGTGCTTCGGTCAAATCGGGGTTCAGCGTGGCGGCTTTTTCGAACAGGGTCTTGGCCTTGGCCAGATCCCCAAGGCGGCGCAGAGTGTTGGCGTGGTTGTAGATCAGGCTCGGATTATTCGGGGCCAATGAGGAAGCACGTTCAAGCAGTTGCGCGGCTTCGCCTTGCTGCCCCTGGCCTGCCAGCAGATTGGCCAGATTGTTCAAGGCGACAATGTGATCGGAATCGAGCGACAGGGCTTTTTTATAGAGGGCAATCGCATCACTCGTGCGGCCCATTCTGGCGCAGACGTCGCCCATTGCCGAATAGGTGCCCGGCGCACGCGGATTTAGCTCGCACGCCTTGTTGAGGCAGGTTGCGGCTTCATCCAGATTGCCGGAGTGGAGGTGGCATTGACCCAGTGTATCCCAAAGAAAGTGAGACTTGCGGTAAGTATTCAGGAGGGTGGCGCAGACAGAGGCCGTTTGTGGGTAGTGACCTGCTGCGAAACTGGCCGACAGTTTTTCTTTTGCGTCGGTCGGGAGTTCCTGTTCATGCTGCATCCGCTGCTGCAGGGCTTCCAGAGCCTTGCGTGCCCGCGCATTTTTGGGAAACCGGTTCAGAATATCGGTGTAGACGAGCGCTGCGTCATCCAGCTTTGCGTCGCGTTCAAGGCGCTGAGCCTCGTTCATAGAAGTTGCGATGGTCATGGCATCCTGTCTCAATTGCACGCTATGGTCAGCCTCTGCACCTTCTGGTGGCTTACGGGGCGTTGGTCCCGACCATGAAGGAAGAGCATTAATATCGGATTGATCTTGTTCGCGACCGCAGCAGGTAAAAAAGACGCAGCCGATTTGGTCCGTTTTGGCTCCTGCTTGCGGCGTTGAGTGAAGGCGTTGCGTGCTTCCGGGCTTGAATTCAGCGCTCGCAACGGCTAAATCCCGGCGAACCTGCTAGCAGAGAGACCAAGCCACATGGCCACCACAAATCCCGTTCAGTTCATCCAGCAAGTTCGCGCTGAAGTTGGCAAAGTCGTATGGCCGACCCGCCGCGAAGTGCTGCTGACCACCGTGATGGTCTTTGTCATGGCGGCTTTGACGGCTGTGTTCTTTGCTCTGGTCGACCTGCTGATCCGCACCGGTCTGACCGGCATCCTGGGCATGTTCGGCTGACAGCCGCAGGGTGATTCCGGAGCAGGGGTTTCCTTGCATGGAAATACCTCCCTACCTCTTGATCTTGATCCCTTTGGACGGTAGGTGAGCCGGTAACTCTGGCATGGGCGTGCGGCGAATCGTGTTGCGCGCCGATTTTTGTTAGGGCACAGCCAAAGGGTCAGTCCCGAGGCTGATAGCGAATTTAAGTGAAGGCGGCGCAGCGCGCCCGGCAAAACAAGGACGATCAGGCTCATGGCGAAACGGTGGTATTCGGTCAGCGTTCTTTCGAACTTCGAAAAGAAAATCGCAGAGCAGATCCGCGCCTCGGTTGCCGAAAATGGTCTTGAGGACGAAATCGACGAAGTTCTGGTCCCCACAGAAGAGGTGATCGAGGTTCGTCGAGGCAAAAAAGTCTCGACCGAGCGCCGTTTCATGCCGGGCTATGTGCTGGTGCACATGGAAATGTCCGATCAGGGCTATCACCTGATCAACTCGATCAACCGCGTGACCGGTTTCCTTGGTCCGCAGGGTCGTCCGATGCCAATGCGCGACGCCGAGGTGAACGGCATCCTGAACCGAGTTCAGGAAGGCGAAGAAGCACCGCGTACCCTGATCTCCTTTGAGATCGGTGAGCGGGTCAAGGTCAACGACGGCCCGTTCGAGGATTTCGACGGCACTGTCGAAGGGGTCGACGACGAGCATCAGAAGCTCAAGGTCACCGTATCGATCTTTGGCCGGGAAACCCCGGTCGAACTGGATTTCACACAGGTCACCAAACAGGCCTGATGTGATTTTGGCGCGCCGTTTGTGCGGTGCGCGTACATCGTGGGAGGCGAGGGGGCCGCGGCACCCGGACCAGACCACACAACAGTAAGGCCCGAAGGACGCGTCCCGAGGGTGTTGGATAAGGAGAAACCAGATGGCCAAGAAGCTTGCTGGTACAATGAAACTGCAGGTTCCTGCAGGTCAAGCGAACCCCTCCCCGCCGGTTGGTCCGGCTCTGGGTCAGCGCGGCATCAACATCATGGAATTCTGCAAGGCGTTCAACGCCAAGACCGCAGACATGGAGCCCGGCGCGCCGTGCCCGACCGTGATCACCTACTATCAGGACAAGTCCTTCACCATGGACATCAAGACGCCGCCCGCGTCTTACTACCTGAAGAAGGCTGCCAAGGTGAAATCCGGTGCCAAGACCCCGAGCCGTGAAACCGTTGGTACGGTGACCGCTGCTCAGGTGAAGGAAATCGCCGAAGCGAAAATGAAAGATCTGAGCGCCAACGATATCGAAGCGGCGATGCAGATCATCCTGGGCTCCGCCCGCTCCATGGGCATCGAGGTGAAGTAAGATGGCAAAGCTCGGTAAACGTACCCGCGCAGCGCGCGAAGCCTTCGCTGGCAAAGAGAACCTGACCATCGAAGAAGCTGTTGCCCTGGTGAAGGCCAACGCCACTTCGAAATTCGACGAAACCATCGAGATCGCCGTGAACCTGGGTGTCGACACCCGTCACGCCGACCAGATGGTTCGTGGTGTGATCGGTCTGCCCAACGGCACCGGCAAATCCATGCGCGTTGCTGTTTTTGCACGTGGCGCCAAGGCGGACGAAGCCAAGGAAGCCGGTGCGGACATCGTTGGCGCCGAAGACCTGATGGAAACCATCCAGGGCGGCACCATCGAATTTGATCGCTGCATCGCAACCCCGGACATGATGCCTGTCGTCGGCCGTCTGGGTAAGATCCTCGGCCCGCGCAACCTGATGCCGAACCCCAAGGTTGGCACCGTGACCATGGACGTGAAAGCGGCCGTGGAAGCAGCCAAAGGCGGTGAAGTTCAGTTCAAGGCGGAAAAAGGCGGCGTTGTGCACGCAGGTGTCGGCAAAGCCTCCTTCGACGAAGCCAAGCTGGCCGAAAACGTCCGCGCCTTTGTTTCGGCTGTTGCCAAGGCAAAGCCGTCGGGTGCCAAGGGCGCTTACATGAAGAAGATCGCGCTGTCTTCGACCATGGGCCCGGGCGTCACCGTCGACGTGGAAAAAGCTGTCAGCGAATAAGCTGGCATGATAAATGTCGAAGGGCGGTGCCGTTGGCGCCGCCCTTTTTTTGTTTGGTGGGCCGTTTCTTAGAGGAGCAGCGGATGGCAGAGGGGAGCAATGCCTGGCATCTGATCGCAGTGGTCAATGAGCCGCTGGAGGAGACTTTGCGTTTTGCCAGCTGGTATCTTGACCTTGGCGCGCGCAGTCTGATCCTGCTGTTCGACAATCCCGATGATCCGGCCATCCCTGTACTTTCCCCACATCCAGCCATCACCTGCATTCCCTGCACAACCGGGTTCTGGCGCAGCATCGGCATTGCCGCGCGCGCCCGCTTTCCCAAGCGACAGATCCGGGCGCTGACCTGGGCCTATCGCCAGATCGCCTCTGGGTGGGTGCTGTCCGTCGATGCGGATGAGTTTCTATTTGCGAACGGCGGGGCTGGTGATATCCGCGCAGCGCTGGCCGGGCAGGGGGTGGAGACACAGGCGCTACGGATTGAAACCGCCGAAGTGGTTCCGGCGCTTGAACGGTCTGAGAAAACCGTGTTCCGCACCCCGATGCCACGGGCGGTCCGGCGTGATGTCTATGGTGAGGATGTGCCGCTGTTTGGGCCGCGCCGGATGGGGCTTGTCGGCCACCCGCAGGGGAAATCCTTTATCCGGGCTGGGCTGCAGGATATCTATCTGCGCCAGCATTGGGCGCATGACGCCGAGGGGCAGCGCTTGCCTGAAGTCGTATTGGGGGCCGCTAGCGGGCTTTACCTGCTGCATTACCTGGCCCCGGAGTATGAGGGCTGGCGCCGCAAGATGGCCTGGCGCCTGGCGTCCAGCGGCTTCACCAAATACGTCGGAGATTGCATCCGGGAGATTGAGGCAGCGGGGCACGCCGAGGCGGCGCGAGAGGCTGCGCTTTTGGCCCTTTACAACCGGTTGCACCGGGTCCGTCCCGAAGTGCTGGCGCGCATGCGGGCCCATGGTGTATGTTTAGAAGCAGAGGTGGATACGGCCGCGCCGCTGGCGCGAATGCTGGATCTCTCCGTGCTGACCCTGCCAGGGCGATCGGCGGCCTGAGTGCGAACTGCTCTGTGGGTCAAATTTCCGCTTGGAAATCACGTCTCAACGCTTTAACTACGGCCATGAGGTAAAGCGTGCGATTCGTCGTGCGCTTTATTTCATTTCGTCCAAGATGGTGGGTGGCCTCTCGATCGGGCCTTAATTTCCCTCCTGAGACGGGAAAGACCAATAGATCGAGGGTTTCTATACCCTCGGGCGACTTTGGCTAACCCCGTATTGCGGACTTGAACGCCGGGCCATCTGGTTCGGCACATCAAAGAGCCGGGGAGCGCAAGCCCCCCAAAACCTGGAGAGAACTGTGGATAGAGCCCAGAAAGAGAAATTGGTCGAGGAACTCGGCCAGATCTTCGAAAGCTCTGGCGTGGTGGTCGTAGCCCACTACACCGGTCTGACAGTTGCCGAGATGCAGGACCTTCGCGCACGTGCTCGTGACGCGGGCGGTGCCGTGCGTGTTGCCAAAAACAGGCTCGCCAAAATCGCCCTCGAGGGTAAGCCGTGTGAAAGCATGTCTGACCTGCTGACAGGGATGACCGTACTGACCTATTCCGAGGACCCCGTGGCAGCAGCCAAGGTGGCCGAGGACTTCGCCAAGGATAACAAGAAGTTTGAGATCCTCGGCGGCGCAATGGGTGAGAACGCTCTGGACCGTGCCGGTGTCGAAGCCGTGTCGAAAATGCCGTCCCGCGAGGAGCTTATTGCTACCATCGCAGGCATGCTTGGCGCACCCGCTTCCAACATCGCTGGCGCAGTTGGCGCACCTGCAAGCAACATCGCAAGCATCCTTTCGACCATCGAAGAGAAGGCGGAAGCTGCGTAAGCGGTTGGCACTGAATGACCGGCGTGGAGCAAATGTTCATACGCTGGAAACACATACTTACAAACGGAAAGAGCTGATAAAATGGCTGATCTGAAGAAACTGGCAGAAGAGATCGTTGGTCTGACCCTGCTTGAAGCACAAGAACTGAAAACCATCCTCAAAGACGAGTATGGCATCGAGCCCGCAGCTGGCGGCGCTGTGATGGTTGCAGCTGGTGGCGACGCCGGTGGCGCAGCTGAAGAAGAGAAAACCGAATTCGACGTCGTTCTGAAGAACGCCGGCGCTTCGAAAATCAACGTGATCAAAGAAGTTCGCGCGATCACCGGCCTGGGCCTGAAAGAAGCCAAGGAACTGGTTGAAGCCGGCGGCAAGATCAAAGAAGGCATCGACAAAGCCGAAGCCGAAGACATCAAAGGCAAGCTGGAAGCAGCTGGCGCCGAAGTCGAAGTGGCCTAAGCCACCTTTGGCGGGACATAAGGGCAGCGGTTTCCCTGCGAAATCTTGCTCTGCGCTCCCTTAGAATTTGGCTGGATCCGGGGAAACCCGGGTCCAGCCGAACCTGTCTCAGAAAGGGACCTTTTGATTTGGTCTCTTTCTTAGGCGCGGTTCACAGGATCGGGAGGCAGCCATTCGGGACGGCGGCCATGAATTGATCCGAACGCTCTATCTCGTATGGGCAAGATGCCGAAGCCCGGCGGCATCCTTGTCCGGTGAGAAATTCGAAAGGTGACATCTGACATGGCTCAAACGTTCCTTGGCCAGAAACGTCTTCGCAAATATTATGGCAAGATCCGCGAAGTGCTGGATATGCCGAACCTCATTGAGGTTCAAAAATCTTCCTACGATCTTTTCCTTCGCTCGGGTGACGCCGAAGCACCGCTGGACGGCGAAGGTATCAACGGTGTTTTTCAATCTGTCTTCCCGATCAAGGATTTCAATGAAAACTCCGTGCTCGAGTTCGTGAAATACGCGCTGGAAAAACCGAAATACGACGTCGAAGAGTGCATGCAACGCGACATGACCTACTCGGCGCCGCTGAAGGTCACCCTGCGTCTGATCGTGTTCGATGTCGACGAAGACACCGGCGCCCGTTCGGTCAAGGACATCAAAGAGCAAGACGTCTTCATGGGCGATATGCCCCTGATGACCCCGAACGGTACCTTTGTCGTCAACGGCACCGAGCGTGTGATCGTCAGCCAGATGCACCGTTCGCCGGGTGTGTTCTTTGACCACGACAAGGGCAAGACGCACTCGTCGGGTAAACTGCTGTTCGCCTGCCGCATCATCCCGTATCGCGGCTCCTGGCTCGATTTCGAATTCGACGCCAAAGACATCGTCTTTGCCCGGATCGACCGTCGCCGCAAGCTGCCTGTGACCACCCTGCTGTACGCTCTGGGGCTGGACCAGGAAGGCATCATGGATGCCTATTACGACACCGTCACCTTCAAGCTGGACAAAAGCCGCGGCTGGGTCACGCCGTTCTTCCCCGAGCGCGTCCGTGGTACCCGTCCGACCTATGACCTGGTCGACGCTGCAACCGGCGAAATCATCTGCGAAGCGGGCAAGAAAGTCACACCGCGCGCCGTGAAGAAGATGATCGACGAGGGTTCGATCACCGAACTTCTGGTGCCCTTCGAGCAGATCGTCGGCAAATTCGTTGCCAAGGATCTGATCAACGAAGAAAACGGCGCCATCTATGTGGAAGCCGGTGACGAGCTGACGCTGGAATACGACAAGGACGGCGAGATCATCGGCGGCACCGTCAAGGAACTGTTGGACGCGGGCGTCACCGAGATTCCGGTTCTGGACATCGATAACGTCAACGTCGGCCCCTACATGCGCAACACCATGGCGATGGATAAGAACATGGGCCGCGACACCGCGCTCATGGATATCTATCGCGTGATGCGTCCGGGCGAGCCGCCCACCGTCGAAGCGGCTTCGGCTCTGTTCGACACCCTGTTCTTTGACTCCGAGCGTTACGATCTCTCCGCGGTTGGCCGTGTGAAGATGAACATGCGCCTGGCACTGGACGCCGAAGACACCCAGCGGACCCTGCGCAAGGAAGACATTGTCTCCTGCATCAAGGCTCTGGTGGAGCTGCGCGACGGTAAGGGCGACATCGACGACATCGACCACCTGGGTAACCGTCGTGTCCGTTCCGTTGGCGAACTGATGGAAAACCAGTACCGCGTCGGCCTGCTGCGCATGGAGCGCGCGATCAAGGAACGTATGTCCTCGGTCGAGATCGACACGGTGATGCCGCAGGATCTGATCAACGCGAAACCGGCGGCTGCGGCTGTTCGCGAATTCTTCGGCTCCTCGCAGCTGTCGCAGTTCATGGACCAGACCAACCCGCTGTCGGAAGTCACCCACAAACGCCGCCTCTCGGCGCTTGGCCCGGGCGGTCTGACCCGCGAGCGCGCAGGCTTTGAGGTTCGCGACGTTCACCCGACCCACTATGGCCGGATGTGCCCGATTGAAACGCCGGAAGGCCCGAACATCGGTCTGATCAACTCTCTGGCGACCTTTGCCCGCGTGAACAAGTATGGCTTCATCGAAACACCTTACCGCGTCGTCAAGGACGCCAAGGTCACCGACGAAGTGCACTACATGTCCGCGACCGAGGAAATGCGTCACACCGTGGCGCAGGCCAACGCGACCCTGGATGATGAAGGCAAATTCCAGAACGATCTGGTTTCGACCCGTCAGTCCGGCGACTACACGCTGGCGCCGCGCGAAAACGTTGACCTGATCGACGTTTCGCCCAAGCAGCTGGTCTCGGTTGCGGCCTCGTTGATCCCGTTCCTTGAAAACGACGACGCCAACCGCGCTCTGATGGGCTCGAACATGCAACGTCAGGCGGTTCCGCTGCTGCGCGCGGAAGCGCCGCTGGTCGGCACCGGTATCGAGGAAATCGTGGCCCGCGACTCGGGCGCTGCGATCATGGCGAAACGTGGCGGTATCATCGACCAGATCGATGCCCAGCGTATCGTGATCCGCGCCACCTCCGATCTAGAGCTGGGCGATGCGGGCGTTGACATCTACCGTATGCGCAAGTTCCAGCGTTCCAACCAGAACACCTGCATCAACCAGCGTCCTCTGGTGAAAGTGGGTCAGGAAGTGCGCAAGGGCGAAGTTATCGCCGATGGTCCGTCGACCGATATGGGCGAACTGGCCCTCGGTAAGAACGTCGTCGTCGCCTTCATGCCCTGGAACGGCTACAACTACGAAGACTCCATCCTGATCTCCGAGCGTATTGCGCGTGACGACGTCTTCACCTCGATCCACATCGAGGAATTCGAAGTCGCCGCCCGTGACACCAAGCTGGGTCCGGAAGAGATCACCCGCGACATCCCGAACGTCGGTGAAGAAGCGCTGCGCAACCTCGACGAGGCTGGCATCGTTTACATTGGTGCGGATGTTGAGCCGGGCGACATTCTGGTCGGTAAGATCACGCCGAAGGGCGAAAGCCCGATGACGCCGGAAGAAAAGCTTCTGCGCGCCATCTTCGGTGAGAAAGCCTCGGACGTCCGCGATACCTCGCTGCGTGTGAAGCCGGGTGACTACGGTACCGTGGTCGAAGTCCGCGTCTTCAACCGTCACGGTGTCGAAAAAGACGAACGTGCGCTGCAGATCGAGCGTGAGGAAGTCGAACGTCTGGCCCGTGACCGCGACGATGAGATGGCGATCTTGGATCGCAACATCTATGCCCGTCTAAAGGACATGCTGGTCGGCAAGACCGCTGTCAAAGGCCCGAAAGGCATCAAGGCAGGCTCGGAAATCACCGAGGATCTGTTGGCCTCCCTCAGCCGCGGTCAGTGGTGGATGCTCGCCCTTGAGGACGAGAAAGACGCCCAGATCGTCGAGGCCCTGAACGAGCAGTACGAAGTGCAAAAGCGCGCTCTGGATGCCCGTTTCGAAGACAAGGTCGAAAAAGTCCGCCGCGGCGACGACCTGCCGCCGGGTGTGATGAAGATGGTCAAAGTCTTCATCGCTGTGAAGCGTAAGCTGCAGCCGGGCGACAAGATGGCCGGCCGTCACGGCAACAAAGGTGTGATTTCGAAAGTGGTTCCGATGGAGGACATGCCGTTCCTCGCGGATGGTACCCCGGTCGATTTCTGTCTGAACCCGCTGGGCGTTCCGTCGCGTATGAACGTCGGTCAGATCCTTGAAACCCACATGGGTTGGGCTGCACGCGGTCTCGGCATCAAGGTGGATGAGGCGCTGCAGGAATACCGTCGTTCAGGCGATCTGACCCCGGTGCGCGATGCGATGCATCACGCCTATGGTCAGGACGTCTATGACGAAGGCATTGCGGATATGTCCGAAGCCGACCTGATCGATGCGGCCAACAATGTTGCCCGTGGTGTACCGATCGCGACTCCGGTCTTCGACGGTGCCAAAGAGGATGACGTTAATGACGCGCTGGTCCGCGCGGGCTTTGACAAATCCGGTCAGTCGATCCTGTTTGACGGCCGCACCGGTGAGCAGTTTGCCCGCCCGGTCACCGTCGGCATCAAGTATCTGCTGAAACTGCACCACCTGGTCGACGACAAGATCCACGCGCGTTCGACCGGTCCGTACTCGCTCGTCACACAGCAGCCGCTGGGTGGTAAGGCGCAGTTCGGTGGTCAGCGCTTCGGGGAGATGGAGGTCTGGGCTCTGGAAGCTTACGGCGCCGCCTACACCCTGCAGGAGATGCTCACCGTGAAATCGGATGACGTCGCAGGCCGGACCAAGGTCTATGAAAGCATCGTCAAAGGCGAAGACAACTTCGAGGCGGGCGTACCGGAATCGTTCAACGTTCTGGTCAAAGAAGTCCGTGGCCTTGGCCTGAATATGGAACTCCTGGATGCGGAGGTTGAGGAGTAAGGGCGTTTGCCCTTCTCCCGTCCCCCCTTCCGCAAGATTTGAGGTATCAAAATGAACCAGGAAATCACCAATAACCCGTTCAACCCGCTGACCCCGCCGAAGGTTTTCGATGAGATCAAGGTATCGCTGGCATCGCCGGAACGGATCCTGTCGTGGTCTTATGGCGAAATCAAAAAGCCCGAGACCATCAACTACCGGACCTTCAAGCCCGAGCGTGACGGTCTGTTCTGCGCCCGTATCTTTGGCCCGATCAAAGACTACGAATGCCTTTGCGGCAAATATAAGCGGATGAAATATCGCGGCGTTGTCTGCGAAAAATGCGGTGTGGAAGTCACCCTGCAAAAGGTCCGCCGCGAGCGTATGGGCCATATCGAACTGGCCTCGCCGGTTGCGCACATCTGGTTCCTGAAGTCGCTGCCGTCGCGCATCGGCCTGATGCTGGACATGACCCTGCGCGATCTGGAACGCGTGCTGTACTTTGAAAACTACGTTGTCATCGAGCCGGGTCTGACCGACCTCACCTACGGCCAGATGATGACAGAAGAAGAGTACATGGACGCCCAGGACCAGTACGGCATGGACGCCTTCACCGCCAATATCGGCGCCGAAGCGATCCGTGAAATGCTGGCCGCGATTGATCTGGAAGCCGAAGCCGAGCAGCTGCGCGCCGAACTGGCCGAAGCCACCGGCGAACTGAAGCCCAAGAAGATCATCAAGCGTCTGAAAGTGGTCGAATCCTTCCTCGAGTCGGGCAACCGTCCCGAGTGGATGATCATGACCGTGATCCCGGTCATCCCGCCGGAACTGCGTCCGCTGGTTCCGCTGGATGGCGGTCGTTTCGCGACCTCCGACCTCAACGACCTTTACCGTCGTGTGATCAACCGGAATAACCGTCTGAAGCGTCTGATCGAACTGCGCGCGCCTGACATCATCGTCCGCAACGAAAAGCGGATGCTGCAGGAATCCGTTGACGCGCTGTTTGACAACGGCCGCCGTGGCCGCGTTATCACAGGTGCCAACAAGCGCCCGCTGAAGTCGCTCAGCGACATGCTGAAAGGTAAGCAGGGTCGCTTCCGTCAGAACCTTCTGGGTAAGCGCGTCGACTTCTCCGGCCGTTCGGTCATTGTGACAGGTCCCGAGCTGAAGCTGCATCAGTGTGGCCTGCCCAAGAAGATGGCACTCGAACTCTTCAAGCCCTTCATCTACTCGCGTCTGGAGGCCAAAGGTCTGTCCTCCACCGTGAAGCAGGCGAAGAAGCTGGTGGAAAAAGAGCGCCCCGAAGTCTGGGATATCCTCGACGAGGTGATCCGCGAGCACCCGGTGATGCTGAACCGCGCACCGACGCTGCACCGTCTTGGTATTCAAGCCTTCGAACCCACGCTGATCGAAGGTAAGGCTATCCAGCTGCACCCGCTGGTCTGCTCGGCGTTCAACGCGGACTTCGACGGTGACCAGATGGCCGTGCACGTGCCGCTGAGCCTTGAGGCCCAGCTGGAAGCGCGCGTCCTGATGATGTCCACCAACAACGTTCTGTCGCCCGCAAACGGCGCGCCGATCATCGTTCCCTCGCAGGATATGATCTTGGGTCTCTACTATGTGACCCTGGAACGCGAAGGCATGGTGGGCGAAGGCAAGGTCTTTGGGACCATCGACGAAGTTCAGCACGCTCTGGACGCCGGCGAAGTGCACCTGCACACCAAGATCACCGCGCGGATCACCCAGATCGACGAAGAAGGCAACGAGGTTCTCAAGCGTTTTGAGACCACCCCGGGCCGTGTTCGTCTGGGCGCGCTGCTGCCGAAGAACGCCAAGGCGCCGTTTGAACTGGTCAACCGTCTTCTGCGGAAGAAAGAGGTGCAGCAGGTCATCGACACCGTCTACCGTTACTGCGGTCAGAAAGAGTCCGTGATCTTCTGTGACCAGATCATGACCATGGGTTTCCGTGAAGCGTTCAAGGCAGGCATTTCGTTCGGCAAGGACGACATGGTGATCCCGGACGGCAAGTGGACCATCGTTGACGAGACACGCGAGCAGGTGAAGGACTTTGAACAGCAGTACATGGACGGCCTGATCACTCAGGGCGAAAAGTACAACAAAGTTGTTGATGCCTGGTCGAAGTGTAACGACAAGGTCACCGAGGCGATGATGAGCACCATCTCCGCCGACAAGCGGGACGAGAACGGTGCCGTGATGGAGCCGAACTCGGTTTACATGATGGCCCACTCCGGTGCGCGTGGCTCGGTTACGCAGATGAAGCAGCTGGGCGGTATGCGGGGCCTGATGGCTAAGCCGAACGGCGACATCATCGAGACCCCGATCATCTCGAACTTTAAAGAAGGCCTGACGGTTCTGGAGTACTTCAACTCCACCCACGGTGCCCGTAAGGGTCTGTCGGATACGGCTCTGAAGACCGCGAACTCCGGTTACCTGACCCGTCGTCTGGTGGACGTGGCGCAGGACTGCATCGTGCGCGAGCGCGACTGCGGCACCGAGCGTGCGATCACAGCAGAGGCTGCGGTCAACGACGGTGAAGTGGTTGCCAGCATCGGTGAACGTCTGCTGGGCCGTGTTGCGGCCGAGGACATCAAACGTCCGGGCACCGAAGAGGTGATCGTCGCACAGGGGCAGCTCATCGACGAACGCATGGCCGACGCCGTGCAGGAAGCCGGTGTTGCATCCACGCGGATCCGTTCGCCTCTGACCTGCGAAAGCGAAGAGGGCGTCTGTGCCATGTGCTATGGCCGTGACCTTGCGCGCGGTACCATGGTCAACTCGGGCGAGGCTGTCGGCATCATCGCCGCGCAGTCGATCGGTGAACCTGGTACACAGCTGACGATGCGGACCTTCCACATCGGCGGTGTTGCCCAGGGTGGTCAGCAGTCGTTCCTAGAGGCGAGCCAGGAAGGCAAGATCGTCTTCGAGAACGCTCAGATCCTGCAGAACGCCAACGGCGAAACGCTGGTGGTTGGCCGGAACATGAAGCTGATCATTCAGGACGAGCACGGCGAAGAGCGCGCCAGCCACAAGCTGGGCTATGGCTCCAAGCTGTTCGTCACCGACGGTCAATCCGTTGCCCGTGGCGACAAGCTGTTCGAATGGGACCCCTACACCCTGCCGATCATCGCGGAAAAGCCAGGTACTGCCAAATACGTCGATCTGGTTTCGGGCCTTGCCGTCCGCGACGAGACCGACGAAGCCACCGGCATGACCCAGAAGATCGTGGTCGACTGGCGTGCGGCACCGAAAGGCAACGACCTGAAGCCGGAAATCATCCTTGTGGATGCTGACGGCGAGCCGGTCCGCAACGATCTGGGCAACCCGGTTACCTACCCGATGTCCGTTGATGCGATCCTGTCCTGTGAAGACGGTCAGCAGATCGAGGCCGGTGACGTTGTTGCGCGTATCCCGCGTGAAGGCGCCAAGACCAAGGACATTACCGGTGGTCTGCCGCGTGTGGCCGAACTGTTCGAAGCCCGTCGTCCGAAAGACCACGCAATCATCGCCGAAATCGATGGTTACGTGCGCTTTGGCCGCGACTACAAGAACAAGCGCCGCATCTCGATCGAACCCGCGGATGAGAGCCTGGAAACCGTCGAATACATGGTGCCCAAGGGCAAGCACATCCCGGTGCAGGAAGGTGACTTCGTGCAGAAGGGCGACTACATCATGGACGGCAACCCGGCGCCGCACGACATCCTTGCAATTATGGGTGTCGAGGCTCTGGCCAACTACATGATCGACGAAGTTCAGGACGTTTATCGTCTGCAGGGCGTGAAGATCAACGACAAGCACATCGAGGTGATCGTTCGCCAGATGCTGCAGAAGTGGGAGATCTCCGACTCCGGCGAAACCACGCTGCTGAAAGGCGAACACGTGGACAAGCAGGAGTTCGACGCTGCCAACGAGAAGGCACTGTCGCGCGGCAAACGTCCGGCACAGGGCGCACCGATCCTGCTTGGTATCACCAAGGCGTCGCTGCAGACCCGTTCGTTCATCTCGGCGGCCTCCTTCCAGGAGACCACCCGCGTGCTGACCGAGGCTTCGGTTCAGGGCAAGAAGGACAAGCTGGTTGGCCTGAAGGAAAACGTCATCGTTGGTCGCCTGATCCCGGCCGGTACCGGTGGTGCAACCCAGCAGATGCGCCATATCGCTCAGTCCCGCGACAATGTGGTTCTGGAAGCGCGCCGCGAAGAAGCCGAGGCCGCAGCTGCCCTGGCCGCTCCGGTGATGGAGGACGACGTGTCCGGTGGCGACTTCGACAATCTGGTGGAAACACCGGAAAGCCGCGACTGATCCGTCGACAGACTTTTTGAAAATGAATGCCCCCGCGCCGATGGCGCGGGGGTTTTCTTTTGTCTGACGTCCCCCAACCGGCGAATGTCTCTTCCCAAGTGCTGCGCCCCGGTGTTTTCTGTGCGCGCAACCGGGGGAGGGGAAATGTCAGAGCAGTTGAAGATGGTTGGACTGGTCCGGTTCTCGGTTCTGACGCCTACCTATTATTCCGAACGCTTCAGCACACTGGAGGAAACGGCGGCACATCTGTTTTCCGAGGACCGGATGGAGCTCCGCTTTCGCGTTTTCGAAGAGCTGTGCCTGCCTTCGCTGCTTCGGCAAAGCGATCCCGAATTTGACGTCGTGGTGCTGACTGCGGCGTCGATGCCTGATCTCTATATGCAAAGGCTGAAGGCGCTGCTTGCGCCGCATCGCAATCTGCATTGCCGTCCGGTCGGAACCCGAAATCATTACCGGCTGTTACGCCGGGGGTATGATTCCATTCCGGCAGGGGAGGGCAGTCACCGCATCCTGTTCCGTCTGGATGATGATGACGCGGTTGATATTGATTTTGTGGCACGCACAAAACGTCTGGCGGCTGGGATCCTGCCGCTGCAACCCGAAGGCGGTGCTTTTGTCATTGCCTATAACCGGGGCTTTTACATGCGGGCGACGCTGGATGGGCCGGAGGTCTTCGACGCGGTCGAACAGGCGCCCCTGTCGGCAGGCACCGCGCTGGTGGCCCCGGTTGGCAGCGCCGCGAACCCCTACAAGTTCAACCACCGCAAACTGGCGCGGCACTACAGCCTTTATTCGGATATTTCGGCGCCATCCTTCCTGCGCACTATCCATGGTGACAATAAATCCGATCCCACCCAAAAAGGGATCACTCATCAGATGGCCGAGGAAAAGATCGACGGCGCGCTGCAACGCCATTTCGGTCTGACGCTGTCGCAGCTGAAGGCGGTATAGCGCATGAAACCCAATCAGACCGGTGCCCTGTTGATGATGGGCAGCATGGCGGCCTTTACCTTCAATGATACGCTGGTGAAATCTGTGGGGGCGGATCTGCCGCTGTCGCAGATTCTTGTGGTCCGCGGCGGGGTTGCGTCACTGCTGATTTTCCTGCTGGCGCGCTATCTGGGCAGCTTGCGGATGAACCTGCCACGGGGCGACTGGATGCTGGTTCTGGGCCGCTGTCTGTCCGAAGCGGGGGCGACTTACCTCTTCCTCAGCGCGCTGATGCTGATGCCGCTCGCCAATGTGACTGCCGTACTGCAGATGCTGCCGCTGACCGTAACGCTGGGGGCGGCGCTGTTCTTTGGCGAAAGCATTGGCTGGCGGCGCATGGCCGCGATCCTTGCGGGGTTCTGCGGTATGCTGCTGATCGTGCAGCCGGGGCCAGAGGGGTTCGATGGCGCCTCATTGTATGCACTGGGTGCGGTTGGCTGCGTCACGGCCCGGGATCTGTTCACCCGGCGGATGTCGGCTGCGGTTCCGTCGATGACGGTGACCCTAATGGCCTCTTTGACAGTGCTGAGTTTTGGCCTGATCTACAGCACCCAGCAGGATTGGCAACCGATGCAGGGCTGGCATCTGGGTCTGCTTATGGGGGCGGCCTGCTTCATCTTTGCCGGCTATCTGTTTTCGGTCATGACCATGCGGGTCGGAGACGTCGCCGTGGTCTCGCCCTTCCGGTACAGCGGGTTGTTGTGGGCGCTGTTCCTCGGCTGGGCAGTCTTTGGTGATTGGCCGGGTGTACTTACTCTGACCGGCGCGGCCGTCGTTGTGGCGGCCGGCCTATTCACCTTCTACCGGGAGCGGCAGCAGACCGGGGGATGAGAACGCCCGCGCGACTGCGGCGCTATCGACGTTGAAGGTCTGTTTCAGATGGTGCGCTTCCTCTGGTGTGACAGGGGTTACGCTGATCTCCTTGCCGCGCCCCTTGGAGCGGGAATCGTTGAAGCTGTTGTAACCACGCAGGTACATGTCGCCATCCGGAATGGTCAGCGTTGGTGTGACCCGCCAAAGGGTATGATGGCCGTGATGCATGATCGTCTGGTTGGACCCGCCCGCAACTACGACTCCCATAGAAAGCGCAGTGTAGGGGTAGCGGTCCGGTTTGATCGCCAGCCCATCGGCACTGGCGCGATAGACATAGCCGCGGTTGAAATCGATGGTGGTCATCGGATAGCGCGGCCAGACCGGTTCTAGGTCCTGCGCCGCCTGTTTCAGCCGTTCCACGAATGACACCGCCATCGCATCGTCATCGTCTAGACGAAACTGCAGGCAGGGCGCATCCGGGTTTTCGCGCGCGTCGTTCAGCATCTGGATCATCACCCGCCGGTGACGACCCGGCGGCTGCACGGAAATGACCACATTCGGCAAAGGTTCGGTGAGGGTCAGCAGCCGGTCGAGATAGGGGAGGGGAAAGCACTCACCGACCACGACCAGCAGCTGGAAATCCGCGTCGGTCTGACCGATGACCGAGGGCAGGCAGACAGTTTCGAACAGGCGGAACCGCTCCTCAAGCCGTTCGGGTGCATAAAGATAGGCGCGGCGTTCCTCTAGGCTGGCGTGCTCCTGCTTGTAGCCGCCGTGCCCTACATAAGAGAAGCGGCACAATCCGATAACCTGCATAACATGCGATCCCTGATAAAAACAAAAGCGTGGGGGCTAGTCAGCCGCGAAGACCCGTTTGAGATCATCCTGCCGGATGGCAAACCGCGCTTCAAACTCACCCACCTGATCCGGCGTCAGTGGGGTGACGGGCACCGGTTTGACCCGTTTCTGGCGCGAGTCGTTATAGCCATTGTGGGTACGCACGAACATCGGCTGATCGCTGATGGTGACCGTCGGCATGAAGCGAAGGATTTTCTCATGCGCGAAGTTCATGATCGTCAGGTTACAGCCGCCGCGCACATACATGCCAAGCGAAGCGACATAGTAGGGCCGGTGTATCTCGGTCGCGGCGATCCCGGACGCCCCAACCTCGGCCACATAACCACGGTTGAAATCAACGGCGACCGTTTTGCTCTTTTCGACCAGGCCAGAACAATCCTCAACCGTCTGCCGGAGACGTTCGACGAAATCCACCGACACTGCGTCGTCGTCGTCATGCCGGAACTGCAGACACGGCGCGTCTGGATCCCGGCGGGCTTTGTTGAGGATCTCTTTCATCACCTGGCGCTGTTTGCGCGGCGGTTCGCTGTGAATGCGGACCTGCGGTATGTCGGCGGTGATGTCCTGAAGCCGCTCCCGGTGCTGTTTCGGCAGGCTGTCGCCAATGACGATGATCAGCTCGAAATCCTGATCTGTCTGTTCGCGCAGACAGGGCAGGGCGACGGTCTCCATCAGTTGGAACCGCTCCTCTAGACGGTCTTCGGCATAAAGGTAGGCAATGCGCTCCTCCAGGCTGGCATGTTCAACCTGAAAGCCGCCAATCGCGGGATAAGAAAAACGACAAAGACCGATGACTTGCATGAATGGGGCGTCCTGAGTATGCGTATGGCCCAATCTTATTGCGACCTGTTGAACTATGCATCGCCGGTACCGATGCGACAAGACGGTGGGTGTGGCAGGGGATGTATTGCCAGCGGCGTGTTCCCGTGCAGCCATCCGCCGACCCTGGGCGTCACTGGGCGCCTGACAGTTGACAAGCCCCGCGACTCCCCATATACGCGCGCCTATCCGGCATCCGGGGGCCGCCCCTAAAGCCGATATCACTATTGTAGTGGATCAAGGTTCGGACAGTTTTATCGTCCGGATCCTCTGTAGACCCACCGCGTCGTTCACCTCGGAATGGGAACGATTGCGGTTTTTGCGCTTGCGGACGCGTAAGTGCCGGAAATATGAGCCGCACGCCCTTGCGCGTGCATGACATGAAAGTTGCGAAACGGGGAATAGACCGGAATGCCAACGATCCAACAGCTGATCCGCAAGCCGCGGCAGCCGAAAGTTAAACGCTCCAAATCCATGCATCTGGAGCAGTGCCCCCAGAAGCGTGGCGTTTGCACGCGCGTTTACACCACCACGCCGAAGAAACCGAACTCCGCTATGCGGAAAGTTGCGAAGGTCCGCCTGACCAACGGTTTCGAGGTCATCTCCTACATCCCGGGTGAAAGCCACAACCTTCAGGAACACTCTGTGGTTCTGATCCGCGGCGGTCGTGTAAAAGACCTTCCCGGTGTGCGTTACCACATCCTTCGCGGTGTTCTGGATACCCAGGGCGTCAAAGACCGTAAGCAGCGTCGCTCCAAGTACGGCGCGAAGCGTCCTAAGTAAGAAGAAGGATAAGCACAGATGTCACGCCGTCACGCTGCTGAAAAACGCGAAGTTCTGCCCGACGCCAAATATGGCGACCGCGTTCTGACCAAATTCATGAACAACCTGATGATCGATGGTAAGAAATCGGTCGCAGAAAAAATCGTCTACAACGCGTTCGATCGCGTTGAAGCCAAGATCAAACGCGCTCCCGTGGAAGTCTTCCACGAAGCTCTGGACAATGTGAAACCCGCCGTCGAAGTTCGTTCGCGCCGCGTGGGTGGTGCAACCTACCAGGTGCCGGTCGAAGTTCGCCCGGAGCGCCGCGAAGCACTCGCAATCCGCTGGTTGATCAAAGCCGCCCGTAGCCGCAACGAAAACACCATGGAAGAGCGCCTGGCAGGCGAGCTGCTGGACGCTGTCCAGTCCCGTGGTACCGCGGTGAAAAAGCGCGAAGACACCCACAAGATGGCAGAGGCCAACAAGGCCTTCTCGCATTACCGCTGGTAACCCAAGGGGCTTAGACCTATGGCACGCGACTATACACTCAACCATTACCGTAACTTCGGTATCATGGCGCACATCGATGCAGGTAAGACCACCTGCTCGGAGCGTATCCTGTACTACACCGGCAAATCCCACAACATCGGTGAGGTGCACGATGGTGCAGCCACCATGGACTGGATGGAGCAGGAGCAGGAACGCGGCATCACCATCACCTCGGCTGCGACCACCACTTTCTGGGAACGCACCGAAGATGGCGAAACTGCTGACACGCCCAAGCACCGCCTGAACATCATCGACACCCCCGGCCACGTCGACTTCACCATCGAAGTTGAGCGTTCGCTGGCGGTTCTCGACGGTGCTGTCTGTGTTCTTGACGCCAACGCTGGCGTTGAACCGCAGACCGAAACCGTTTGGCGTCAGGCTGACCGCTACAAGGTTCCGCGCATCGTCTTCGTCAACAAGATGGACAAGATCGGCGCTGACTTCTTCAACTGCGTCAACATGATCGAAGACCGCACCGGCGCCCGCGCGGTTCCGGTTGGTATTCCGATCGGCGCCGAGAACGAGCTGGAAGGCCTGATCGATCTGGTCACCATGAAGGAATGGCTGTGGCAGGGTGAAGACCTTGGCGCCTCCTGGGTGCAGGTCGAGATCCGTGACAGCCTGAAGGACATGGCCGACGAATGGCGTGGCAAGATGGTCGAAGCGGCCGTCGAGCAAGACGACGACGCCATGGAAGCCTACCTGGAAGGTGAAGAGCCCGACGTTGCAACACTGCGCGCTCTGCTGCGCAAGGGCACTCTGGCGCTGGACTTCGTTCCGGTTCTGGGCGGTTCCGCGTTCAAGAACAAAGGCGTTCAGCCGCTGCTCAACGCCGTGATCGACTACCTGCCCAGCCCGCTGGACGTTGTCGATTACATGGGCTTCAAACCCGGTGACGAAACCGAAACCCGTAACATCGCCCGCCGCGCGGATGATGACATGGCGTTCTCGGGTCTGGCGTTCAAAATCATGAACGACCCCTTCGTCGGTTCGCTGACCTTTACCCGCATCTACTCCGGTGTTCTGAACAAGGGTGATACCCTTCTGAACTCCACCAAGGGTAAGAAAGAGCGCGTTGGCCGGATGATGATGATGCACTCGAATGACCGTGAGGAAATCACGGAAGCATTCGCGGGCGACATCATCGCGCTGGCTGGTCTGAAAGACACCACCACAGGTGACACGCTCTGCGCCGTCAACGACCCGGTGGTTCTAGAAACCATGACCTTCCCCGATCCGGTGATCGAGATCGCGGTTGAGCCGAAAACCAAGGCTGACCAGGAAAAAATGTCCCAGGGTCTGGCCCGTCTGGCCGCCGAAGACCCGTCCTTCCGCGTGGAAACTGACCTGGAATCCGGTCAGACCATCATGAAGGGCATGGGCGAACTTCACCTGGACATCCTGGTTGATCGCCTGAAACGCGAATTCAAGGTTGAAGCCAACATCGGTGCCCCGCAGGTTGCCTACCGTGAGACCATCGGTCACGAGGTCGAGCACACCTACACCCACAAGAAACAGTCGGGTGGTTCGGGTCAGTTCGCCGAGGTGAAGATGATCATCTCGCCGACAGAAGCCGGCGAAGGCTACTCCTTCGAATCCCGCATCGTTGGTGGTGCTGTTCCGAAGGAATACATCCCCGGTGTTGAAAAAGGCATCAACTCGGTCATGGATAGCGGCCCGCTGGCTGGCTTCCCAGTGATCGACTTCAAGGTTGCCCTGATCGACGGTAAGTTCCACGACGTTGACTCCAGCGTTCTGGCCTTTGAAATCGCAGCACGTATGTGCATGCGTGAAGGCATGCGCAAAGCTGGCGCCAAGCTGCTGGAACCGATCATGAAGGTCGAAGTGATCACCCCGGAAGAATACACCGGCGGTATCATCGGCGACCTGACCTCCCGTCGTGGTCAGGTGTCCGGCCAGGAGCCCCGCGGCAACGCGATTGCGATCGACGCAAACGTGCCGCTGGCGAACATGTTCGGCTACATCAACACCCTGCGTTCGATGAGCTCGGGCCGCGCCCAGTTCACCATGCAGTTCGGTCACTACGATCCGGTTCCGCAGAACATCTCGGACGAGATCCAGGCGAAATACGCGTAAGCGTCATGACATTGGAAGGTTCGCGGCCCGCGCGGACCTTCTTCCAATCAAAAGGAGGCCACCATGGCTAAGGAAAAGTTTGAGCGTAATAAACCGCACGTCAACATCGGCACCGTTGGCCACGTTGACCACGGCAAAACCACGCTGACCGCAGCGATCACCAAATACTTCGGTGACTTCAAAGCCTACGACCAGATCGACGGCGCACCGGAAGAAAAAGCCCGCGGCATCACCATCTCGACCGCCCACGTGGAATACGAGACCGAGAACCGCCACTACGCACACGTCGACTGCCCCGGCCACGCTGACTATGTGAAGAACATGATCACCGGTGCGGCGCAGATGGACGGCGCGATCCTGGTTGTGAACGCAGCTGACGGCCCGATGCCCCAGACCCGCGAGCACATCCTGCTGGCGCGTCAGGTTGGCGTTCCGGCGCTGGTCGTGTTCATGAACAAGGTTGACCAGGTCGACGACGAAGAGCTGCTCGAGCTCGTCGAGATGGAAATCCGCGAACTGCTGTCGTCCTACGACTTCCCGGGCGACGATATCCCGATCATCGCAGGTTCCGCTCTGGCGGCGATGGAAGGCCGTGACCCGGAAATCGGCGAAAACAAAATCAAGGAACTGATGGCGGCTGTGGATGAGTACATCCCGACCCCCGAGCGTGCCGTTGACCTGCCGTTCCTGATGCCGATCGAAGACGTGTTCTCGATCTCCGGTCGTGGTACCGTTGTGACCGGCCGTGTTGAGCGTGGCGTGATCAACGTTGGCGACGAAATCGAAATCGTCGGCATCCACGACACCAAGAAAACCACCTGCACCGGTGTTGAGATGTTCCGCAAGCTGCTGGACCGCGGCGAAGCCGGCGACAACATCGGCGCGCTGCTGCGTGGCGTTGACCGTGACGGCGTTGAGCGTGGTCAGGTTCTGTGTAAGCCGGGCTCCGTGACCCCGCACACCAAATTCGAGGCAGAAGCATATATTCTGACCAAAGAAGAAGGTGGCCGTCACACCCCGTTCTTTGCGAACTACCGTCCGCAGTTCTACTTCCGGACCACCGACGTGACCGGCACCGTGACCCTGCCGGAAGGCACCGAGATGGTGATGCCGGGCGACAACCTGAAGTTCGAAGTTGAACTGATCGCCCCGATCGCGATGGAAGACGGTCTGCGTTTCGCCATCCGCGAAGGCGGCCGCACCGTCGGCGCTGGCGTTGTTTCCAAAATCATCGAGTAATTCGCACTCGCGAATGATCAAACGGAAAGGGCGCCCCAGTGGCGCCCTTTTTGTTTGAACGCGATGATCTCGAGACGCACCAAAAAGACTGTGTCGAGGATCATCGAGCAACCAGGTCTCCTGATTGTGGATGGAAAGGGCCTCCTTTGGGAGGCCCTTTTTCTATGTGTACAAAGCTGAACAGGGCAGCGTCAGAACGAAACGACTTCCCTTTCCCGGGCCTTCGCTTTCGGCATGAGCGCTGCCGCCATGCGCACAGGCAATTTCGCGTACATTCGCGAGTCCCAGGCCAGTGGACTTTTCACCATCCGTTGGCTGCGCGGAAAGCCTTTGGAAACGGCCGAAGGCGCGCGTCAGGTCGTCTGGCGTCAGGCCCTGACCGGTATCGGAGACGGCAACGGTGACGCTTTCACCTTCCTGCGCGACCGAAATCCGGACCTCGCCTCCGGGATAGGTATATTTCACGGCGTTGCTAATCAGATTGTCGATGGCAGAGATGACCAGTGTTTCATCAACCTCTGCGATGGTCCGCTGCGGTGGGTCGACGGACAAGGAGATAGATTTGCGTGCAGCCTCTTCCCGGTTGGCTTCGGCAGCAATGTGCAGCAACCCGGTCAGATCGACCGGCTTGCGATCCAGGCGCAGCGCTTCGCCTTCGACCCTGGCCCGGTCCAGCGTCGCGTCGATCAACTGCGCGATCCGGTCCGCATTGTCGATGACCTTCTGAAATGCAGTTTCGATCCGGGCCTGATCCGGCGCGTTGCTGCGGGTTCTGGCGAGCCCGAGTTCCGCCTGCGACAAGACTGCGGCCAGCGGGCTGCGCAGATCGTGGGCAATCAAACCCATGAGCGCGATCTTTTCCGCGTTTTCGCGCCGCACCTCGGAATAGCCCTGCTGCAGGCGCCGGTTCATCCGCGCGAGATCCGCGATTAGCTTCTTTCGTTCCTTTTCCACGGAGAGACGGCGCAATTCGGCCTCGGCGCGCAGGGCAAAAATTGTCGATATCGCGGTGGCGATCTCGGACTCCTTGATCTCACGGTTGGAAAAAACCGCCAGGTGGCCGGTTACTTCGCCGGTGGTGTCGCGGAGTGGAATCCCTATGTAGCCTTCAAACCTCGCTTCGCGCGGATAAAGATCGGCAATCCCGCAGGGGATGATCACCACCTCCCCGGCATATACTCGGGCGCAGGGGGTGCCCTGCAATTCGTAGCGTATCCCGCGGGCAACCTTGTGGTCCTGCAGAGCGTAGAGCGCCCGCGCGTGGGTGGGTGGCACCCCTTCGCCAAAGGTGACTGCGACGAAGGCTGCATCCAGATGCTCGCTCAGGGCCTCAACCAGGCGCGCCAGGAGCGCATGACCGGTTTCACCAGCGATACTGCGCGCAATCAGCAGAACTTGCTCGGTTTCGGGGCTGTGAGGCGGCACTATTGGGTTGTCCGTTGTGAGGCTTTGCGCAAGATTAACCGGACTTGGAGGGCGCCACTAGGGCCACTGGCCGCCCTGCGTCAGTTTTTAACACGGGACGGCAAGATTTCTGGGGAGTGACCTTGCCCGATCGCCGTAATGGCTTCTGAGGTGGACCCAAAGCGTGGGAGCATTCGCACGGGCCTCATTTGCCCTTGCAATACCGCCGCTGCAGGCTTAAGACGCGCGAGTTCTCAATGAGAATATCAAGGCGGGGTGATTCCCGCCTTTTGGGTTCGATGAGGGTGTGCGGTGGTCGTGGGCCCTCCTCTCAACTCCAACGCCTATAAAAGGCTGACGAAATGCAAAGTCAAAACATTCGCATTCGGCTGAAGGCTTTCGATTACCGCGTGCTGGACGCCAGCACCCAGGAAATCGTGAACACTGCAAAGCGCACCGGCGCGCAGGTTCGTGGCCCGATCCCGCTTCCGAACAAGATCGAGAAATTCACCGTTCTGCGTGGTCCCCACGTCGACAAGAAATCCCGTGACCAGTTCGAGATCCGCACCCACAAGCGCATGCTCGACATCGTTGATCCGACTCCCCAGACCGTGGACGCGCTGATGAAGCTCGACCTCGCCGCTGGCGTGGACGTCGAGATCAAGCTGCAGTCGTAAGATCGGAGGGTAATGAATATGCGCTCTGGTATTATCGCAAAGAAAGTCGGCATGACCCGGCTGTTCATGGAAGACGGCAAGCAGATTCCTGTGACCGTTCTTCACCTGGATGGTCTGCAGGTTGTGTCGCAACGCACCGAAGACAAAGACGGCTACACCGCCGTTCAGCTGGGCGCAGGCTCGGCCAAAGTGAAGCGCGTCTCCAAGGCGATGCGAGGCCACTTTGCCGCTGCAAAGGTTGAACCCAAGCGTAAGCTGGTTGAATTCCGCGTACCCGCCGATGCCCTGATCGAAGTTGGCGCCGAAATCTCGGCCGAACACTTCCTGACAGGTCAGAAAGTGGACGTGACCGGCACCTCGATCGGCAAAGGTTTCGCGGGCGCCATGAAGCGCTGGAACTTTGGCGGTCTGCGTGCCTCGCACGGTGTGTCGATCTCGCACCGTTCGCACGGTTCGACCGGTCAGTGTCAGGATCCCGGCAAGGTTTTCAAAGGCAAGAAGATGGCCGGCCACATGGGCGCTGCCCGCGTGACCACCCAGAACCTGGAAGTCGTCAAGACCGACGCCGACCGTGGCCTGGTGTTCATCAAAGGTGCCGTACCTGGTCCGAAATCCGGTTGGGTAACCGTCAAGGATGCCGTCAAGAAGAAAGCGCCCGAAGGTCTGCCCTTCCCGGCGGCTCTGAAGACAGCAGCAACCGAAGCACCGGCGGAAGCTCCCGCGGAAGGTGGTGAAGCATGAAACTTGATGTGATCAAACTCGACGGCGGCAAGGCAGGCGACATCGAACTGTCCGAAGACCTGTTCGGTCTGGAGCCGCGTGCGGACATCCTGCACCGTGTGGTCCGCTGGCAGCGCAACAACGCGCAGGCAGGTACCCACAAGGTCAAGACCCGCTCGGAAACCTCCTACTCGACCAAGAAGATCTATCGCCAGAAGGGCACCGGCGGCGCACGCCACGGTGACCGTAACGCACCGATCTTCCGCAAGGGTGGTATCTACAAGGGCCCGACCCCGCGTAGCCACGGCCACGAGCTGACCAAAAAGTTCCGCAAGCTGGGTCTGCGCCACGCGCTGTCCGCCAAGGCGAAAGCGGGTGAACTGGTCGTGATCGAGGACGCAACCGCAGAGGGCAAGACCGCTGCTCTGGCCAAGCAGGTGAAAAACCTGGGCTGGAAACGCGCGCTGGTCATCGACGGTGCAGCCGTGAACGAAGGGTTCCTCAAAGCATCGCGTAACATCGACGGTCTGGATATCCTGCCGACGATGGGTGCAAACGTCTATGACATCCTGAAGCGTGACACCCTGGTGATCACCAAGGCGGGTGTCGAAGCACTGGAGGCTCGACTGAAATGAGCGCGAAGGCAGAACACTACGACGTGATCCGCAAGCCGATCATCACCGAGAAATCCACCATGGCGTCCGAAAACGGCGCAGTGGTGTTCGAAGTGGCGATCGACAGCAACAAACCCCAGATCAAAGAGGCGGTTGAAACCCTCTTTGGTGTGAAGGTCAAAGCGGTCAACACCACCATCACCAAGGGTAAGGTCAAGCGTTTCCGCGGCCAGATCGGCCGTCGCAAGGACGTGAAGAAAGCCTATGTGACCCTGGAAGAAGGCAACACCATCGATGTGTCCACCGGACTCTGAGATCTGTTCCTTTTGAAAAGATCGAAGGCCCTCGCGAAAGCGGGGGCCTTTTTCGTTGCCTAGGGAAGGCTTTAGTTGAAAAGGTTGGTTTGACGAGTCATCATGGTTGTGTGATCATATTGTAGAAAGTCCATTCAAAGTGGCCCCTGACTCATTCATCGTTGATGGCACACCGCAAAAAAGGCTTTTTAGGTCAATCATCGCTGACTATGGCCTGCTAACGTCGATATGTGAGTTGATTGATAATGCTATAGACCATTGGACAGCATCAGGCCGTCAACGAACCTTGCTAATCCAACTGTTTTTGAACGCTGATAGGCAACTGATAGCCATAAGGGATAATGCTGGGGGCGTGCCGAGAAGTGACATTCAATTGCTGGTGTCACCCGGCGCCTCAAGAGACGAGGCTGGTCATCAATTCATTGGGAATTTCGGTGTTGGCGGCAAGCGAGCGGGAATAGCATTGGGCCAACGTGTCGAGGTTACTAGCCGCCATGGAGAAGGAGAGACACTTCGTTTCGTATTGTCGGATGATTGGCTGACACAAGATACATGGGAGGTGGAAGTTGAACGAGTCCCAGAGATTGAACCCGGATCAACTAATGTGTCTATTTCCAGCCTGAGGCAGGGGTTTTCGTTTTCCGACATCGACGCATTGGGTAGGCGCTTGGCTGAGATATACGCAAACTTCGTTGGAGAGAATTGTGATATTAGGCTGAACGGCAATAGCGTTGGAAGAACCAAATTTGACAACTGGGCCTACCCTCCCGAGCACCGTCCCAAGATATCGAACTTCGCGATCTCACCAAGTGAAGATGGTACTACGGTTGCTGTGCGCCTTTCGGCAGGTCTCATTCAGGATAGGGAGCCCAAAGAGGGCAACTATGGTGTATACATATACTGCAACGACCGCCTGATTCTTGCGCACGAAAAATCCCATGAAGTTGGCTTCTATAAGGGCGAAGCAGGTGTGCCACACCCCGATGCTTCTCTTGCTCGCACGATTGTGGAGATAAATGGGGCGCCAGAGTTGATGCCATGGACCTCAAACAAAAGCGGTATCAACTGGAGTCATCCTACATTCTTGGAGATACGAAGCAGAATAGTTTCTTTGAACGCCCACTTCGTAAAAGTCAGCAGGCGTTTGAAGAACGAGCGAGAGGAGAAGGTCTATGCCCACCAAAAGGGAGAAATGGAAGAGATTTCTTTAGATCATAAAGAAAGTTACAAGAAGGTAGTCGATCTTCCTTTGCCAAGAGGTCGTCGCAAGGCGTATTCTGAGAGAATAATTGACGAAAACGCTGGAATCACACTTAGCAAGCCTTGGACTCTAGGGCTGGTTGAGGCGATGGGCGTGGCAGATACCATAGCCCGAAAGCGCCTGCATACCAAGAACAGAATAGGTTTGATCATTTTAGATAGCAATCTGGAGATTGCTCTCAAAGAGTTCATTGTGCATCGGGTCGATTTATATCCACCACAAAAAATACGGACGCTCAACTTCTTGAGTTGTTCAAGAAAAGGCATGAGGTAATCAACAAAGTCAAAGAACATCTGCCACAAATTAATGATGAAGATTGGGGGAAAGTTCGGCATTACTACGATCGTCGAAACAAGCTGATCCATGAGCGAGCGACCGTACAAATCACGGATGCAGAGCTAGAAGACTACCGCAGTCTTGTCTGTCGTGTGCTTAAAGCCCTTTTTGACATAAAGTGCTAGCCATGGTGCGCTTTTGTTCGTGGCAATGCCTCTAGACACCCTTCCACATCACTGCTACATGGCTCCAATCCTGAAGGCCTCGGATTCGTCCGGGGCTGTCTCTTTTGTCGGGATACTGAATAACCTGGGACCTTCGGGGCCCTCTACATCGGTCACCTGAACCGCCGCATGCGGCACGTCAGGGGGCTTTAACATAGCTGGGCCAAAGACAAGAACCTAAGGCTCGGCACGCTAAACGGAAGACAGAAAGCATGGCACTTAAGTCGTATAAACCGACGACGCCGGGCCAGCGTGGGCTGGTTCTGATCGACCGTTCGGAGCTTTGGAAAGGGCGTCCGGTCAAGTCTCTCACTGAGGGTCTGACCAAATCGGGCGGCCGGAACAACACCGGACGGATCACTTCTCGCCGCCGTGGTGGTGGCGCAAAGCGTCTTTACCGGATCGTTGACTTCAAACGGAATAAATTTGATGTCGCCGCGACCGTCGAGCGCATTGAATATGACCCCAACCGTACTGCCTTCATCGCACTGGTGAAGTACGAAGACGGCGAGCAGGCCTATATCCTCGCTCCGCAGCGTCTGGCAGTGGGTGACAAGGTCATCGCCTCCGCGAAGGCAGACATCAAGCCGGGCAACGCGATGCCGTTCTCGGGCATGCCGATCGGTACCATCGTTCACAACATCGAAATGAAGCCCGGCAAAGGCGGTCAGATCGCCCGTGCAGCCGGTACTTACGCTCAGTTCGTTGGTCGTGATGGTGGCTACGCTCAGATCCGCCTATCCTCGGGCGAACTGCGCATGGTCCGTCAGGAATGCATGGCCACCGTCGGTGCCGTCAGCAACCCTGACAACAGCAACCAGAACTACGGTAAAGCTGGCCGTATGCGCCACAAGGGCAAGCGTCCCTCGGTCCGTGGTGTCGTTATGAACCCGATCGACCACCCGCACGGTGGTGGTGAAGGCCGGACTTCGGGTGGTCGTCACCCGGTGACCCCGTGGGGTAAGCCGACCAAGGGTAAGCGCACCCGCAACAAAAACAAAGCGTCGCAAAAGCTGATCATCCGCTCGCGTCACGCCAAGAAGAAGGGACGTTAATCTATGTCTCGCTCTGTATGGAAAGGTCCTTTCGTCGACAGCTATGTGCTTAAGAAAGCCGAAGCTGCGCGTGAATCGGGCCGCAATGAAGTGATCAAGATCTGGTCGCGTCGTTCCACCATTCTGCCCCAGTTCGTGGGTCTGACGTTTGGTGTGTACAACGGCAAGAAACACATCCCTGTCAACGTCTCGGAAGACATGATCGGTCAGAAGTTCGGTGAGTATTCGCCGACCCGGACCTATTATGGTCATGCTGCGGACAAGAAAGCGAAGCGGAAGTAAGTCATGGGCAAGGTACAAAATCCCCGCCGCGTGGCCGACAACGAAGCAATGGCGAAAACCCGCATGCTTCGGACCAGCCCGCAGAAACTGAACCTGGTGGCTCAGATGATCCGTGGCAAGAAAGTGGACAAGGCTCTGACCGACCTCACTTTCTCGAACAAGCGGATCGCGCAGGACGTGAAGAAATGCCTTCAGTCCGCCATCGCGAACGCCGAGAACAACCACAACCTGGACGTCGATGAACTGATTGTCGCCGAGGCATGGGTTGGCAAGAACATGACCATGAAACGCGGTCGCCCGCGGGCCCGTGGTCGTTTCGGCAAGATCCTGAAGCCGTTCGCTGAGATCACCATCAAGGTGCGTCAAGTTGAGGAGCAAGCCTAATGGGACATAAAGTCAATCCGGTCGGCATGCGCCTGCAGGTGAACCGCACCTGGGACAGCCGTTGGTACGCCGACACCAAGGACTACGGTGATCTTCTGCTGGAAGATCTGAAACTGCGTGAGTTCATCAAGGCAGAGTGCAAGCAGGCCGGTGTGGCCCGCGTGATCATCGAACGCCCCCACAAGAAGTGCCGTGTGACCATTCACACCGCACGTCCGGGCGTGATCATCGGCAAAAAAGGCGCCGATATCGAGGTCCTGCGCAAGAAGCTGGCAGCGATGACCGACTCGGAACTGCACCTCAACATCGTTGAAGTGCGCAAGCCCGAGCTGGACGCACAGCTGGTTGGCGAGTCCATCGCTCAGCAGCTGGAACGTCGTGTGTCCTTCCGTCGCGCGATGAAGCGTGCCGTTCAGAACGCAATGCGCATGGGCGCCCTGGGTATCCGGGTGAACGTCGCGGGTCGTCTGGGTGGTGCTGAAATCGCCCGTACCGAATGGTACCGTGAAGGTCGTGTGCCGCTGCACACCCTGCGCGCCGACATCGATTACGCTCACTCCGAAGCCATGACCCCCTACGGGATCATCGGGATCAAGGTCTGGATCTTCAAAGGCGAGATCATGGAGCATGACCCGCAGGCGCGTGATCGTAAGTCTCAGGAAATCCAGGACGGCCCTGCACCCCGTGGTGCTGGTGGCGGTCGTCGCTAAGGAGGGGATGAGATGCTTCAACCAAAGCGTACGAAATTCCGCAAAATGCACAAAGGCCGGATTTCCGGTCTCGCCAAAGGTGGTTCTGACCTGAACTTCGGCACCTACGGTCTCAAGGCTCTGCAGCCCGAGCGCGTAACTGCCCGTCAGATCGAAGCCGCACGTCGTGCCATGACCCGTCACATGAAGCGTCAGGGTCGTGTCTGGATCCGGATCTTCCCGGATACCCCGGTGACCTCCAAGCCCGTCGAAGTTCGTATGGGTAAAGGTAAAGGTTCCGTCGACTACTGGGCATGCAAAGTGAAGCCCGGTCGCGTGATGTTCGAAATCGATGGCGTCAATGACGACATCGCCCGCGAGGCTCTGCGCCTTGCTGCGATGAAGCTGCCGATCAAGACCCGCGTCGTGGTTCGCGAAGACTGGTAAGCCCAGGCTCTTTGGAAAATCAGAAACCCCCGCCGAGCAATCGGCGGGGGTTTTTCTTTGTGGTCACTCCCGGAAAATCCGTCTGCCTTCCTGGGGCGAACGGCAGTATGGCGTGGGGGCTGCGTAGTGTCGGGAAGGCAGTAAATGGCCGGCTCGGCGGAGTGCAGAGCGGGCCATCGTTTTGCGCGCGGGCGTCAGTCCAGGGGCGGCACGCCGGAGCTCCCGGTCTATGCGGCCCAGTCGTTTTCCGCAGCGGCAGGGGCAGAACCATGGTGCGCGTGGCTGCCTTTCAGGCGGAAGCCCGAGATCGCCTCGAACAGGCGGTGTGCCTCCTGTTGCAACAGCTGACCCGCAGCGGATGTTTGCTCCAGCATGGCAGCACTTTTTTGGGAGTCTTTGTCGAGCGAGTCGACAGCGACATTGACTTCAGTCAGCCCGTTGGACTGTTCCACCGTATTGTCGGCAATCGTATTCATGCGCTCCACGACCTGGATGATGGTCTGCACGATCTTTGCAAGGGACTCGCCAGTCTCGTCGACCAGCTTCACGCCGACGGTGACCTCGCCCCTGCTGGTGTTGATCAGGTTGTTGATTTCCTGAGCGGCATCCGATGAGCGTTGTGCCAGCGCGCGGACTTCAGAGGCAACCACGGCAAAGCCGCGTCCGGCTTCTCCGGCGCGGGCGGCCTCGACCCCGGCGTTCAGCGCCAGCAGGTTGGTCTGGAAGGCGACATCGTCGATCATGTCGGTGATCTTGGAAATCGCATCCGAGGAGTCCTTGATCCGTTGCATGGCTGTGACGGTCTGCTCAGCGATCGAGCGGGTGCCCTCTGCATTGTTCTGCGCATTGTCGACCAGCGATTTGGCGTCCTGCGCGCTGGAGGCAGTGTCACGCACCGTGTCGCTGACGGTCTGCAGCGCGGCGGCGGTTTCTTCCAGCGCGGCGGCTGAGGTTTCGCCGCGCCGCGAGGCATCGTTCATGGCTGAAGAAATCTCGTTGGCGGTGTTGTTCAGCATTTCACTGCTGCCGGTCAGTTGCCGGATCATGCCATCAAGGCTGTTGGTTAGGTGGTCAATCGCATCAGAGATTTCCCGGAACACGCCCTTTTGCCCCGGTTGCATCGCCTGGTTCAAGTCACCGGTTGCCAGACCGCCGATCACCTCTTGAACGTCCTTCAATCCCTTTTCGGCGACGGTGCCAATGGCGTTCACTCCGTTACCCAGTTCTGCGAACATGCCGCTGCTACCAGCGGTATCGACCCGTTTGGAAAAGTCACCTTCGGCGCAGGCGTCGATGACGCGGGCGATGTCCTTGGTCATACGGTGCTTGATCTCTTCGTCCTTGCGGAAGTCACCAACCGCCTCGGCGATTGCCGAGATTTCTCGGATAGGGGTCACGGGGAGTGCAGGGGTGAAATCGTTTTCCCGCATCTTTTTCAGAACCCTGTCAGTGCGTTTCAGGGGCCGGGAAATCCCGCGGGCCAGAAGCAGCGCGAGCACAATGAAAACAGCTGCGCCGCCCAGACCTGCGCGGGTCGAGTTACTGGCGGCCTGTTCGCTGATCGCGGCAGTGTCGGCAAGGATCTGACTCATGACGATACGGGACTCTTTGTGCAGGGCTTCGACCAAAGGTTCTGCAGCTGCATAGGTCTCTGACATCTGTTTCCGGAGATCCTGTTCTTTCAGGGTCTCATCAACATAGGCCGCAAAAGACGTCTGATAGGTGTCCATCAGATCCGATATCAACTGAAACTGCGCGCGATCCGCGTAATAGCTTTCGGGAAAGGCGTGGAACTCATCGACACGTGCATTCAACCGATCCAGGTATTTCGGATCCTTGCGCATGATGAAGTCCTTCTCGTGGCGGCGCATCATCAGCATCTTGACCTGCATCTCGGGCTGTTCGAGGCCCTGCAACTCGGTCTCGACGTTCTTCACCGCAGTCCGCAGATTGCCCTGCAGTCCGTCGTTTTCATCAAGCCCCAGGCGCCGGTTGCTGTCCGCGAGACTTAGAAAGGCTGCCCCATAAGCGGCGATCGCGGTTTCCAGTTCAGGCAGCGTGACGGCAGTAGACCGCAGTTCGGGAACCTGCGCGATATTTTGCTTCAGGCCGTCAAAGGTCGACGCCAGTTGATCCATGATCGCGGCATGGCGCTCAGTGTACTTTTCGTCCTTCCGCAGTAGGAAATCCTTTTCAGCACGGCGGGCCGAAAGAAACTGCTGCTCCAGATCGACAAGAGACATGTCGACCGCTTCGATCTGCGCGGCCCGGACTTGCATGTCGTCGCGAACCTGATGGGTATAAAGAGAAATGCCCGCCAGGGTGAACATGATGCCGGCGGCCAGCACGATGATCGACAGGATGGCGAGATTGATGGATACTTTGAACTTCATGGTGGGGCACTCGGTAGATAGGGATGCTAGGTGACAACCGGAACTCAGGTCATACTGGGGCAGGGTAGCAGTGCCGCGCTAATATTGTGTTGCGCCCCAGTGGCGGTCTGGGCATGGCAGGCTTGCCAGAGTGTCATGGCTGGCCGTGCTGATATATGTCCCGATGTGGCGGACGTTGTCCGGAGTGGGTTCCATTGCGCGGGGTGCAGCCAATTGGGACTCGCAATAGTGCGCCGGGCGAGGATAAAAGGCAGCTATGGCACAGATCGACTCTCTCTTCGTTACCCGTCTCTACCGCGCTGCATTGTCCGAACACGAACCGAGCATCGACGCAGGCGAACTTGAAAACTCCTGCCTTGTCATCGCTGGTGATGATGAAGCCGGACAGGACTGGTGCGAGGAGAACGGCTATCCCGGCTATACCTCCTATGCCTCGCTGACGGATCTGCCCTGGCGGTTCCCGATCTTCGCCGATTTGGTGAGATCGCTGGATGCCCATGTGGCGGCTTTTGCTGAGGACCTGGAACTGGATCTGGATGATCGCGCGTTGGTGCTGGAGGATCTCTGGATCAACATTCTGCCCGAGGGCGGTACACACGCCAGCCATATCCACCCGCATTCGGTGATCTCCGGCACCACATATGTGTCGATGCCCGAAGGCGCTAGCGCCCTAAAGCTGGAAGACCCGCGCCACGCGATGATGATGGCCCACCCGCCACGCCGCAAGGACTGCCGCCAGGAGCTGAAGACCTTCGTCTACCAGTCCCCCAAGGTGGGCGATGTGCTGCTCTGGGAGAGCTTCATCCGCCACGAGGTGCCGCTGAACATGGCCGAGGAAGAGCGGATTTCGGTGAGCTTCAACTATAAGTGGGAGTGAGCGCCGTCTTGGAAATGATCTGGGGGATCATTTCAGGCGCGAACGGGCGGAGTCCATTGCTTGCTTGGGATTTGCGCAACATGAGTGCAGTGCCTGACCCTGGGCGGGCGTGAAGCACCTCCCTGTCGGGAGGGTTGGGCGCGGCCCGGGCATCAGCCCGTTCCAGGCTGACTTTAAACGGCGTACTGAGTTGTGCGCATAGACTTGTGTGGTTCTCTGCCGCCCGTTTGGCACAAGCTGCATCTTTCCCTTGCCCCCAACCACCAACTCTCCTATATGAACCCATCACCGCGCTCAGTGATGAGTCGCGGTGATCCATTTTCTGTGCCCTGAACTCTTCGGGCGCGGGCTACATAACCCACCAGACGTAAGGGTGACCCATCAAAAGGGGCCCTCTGGTGCCAAGGAAAAGGAACAAAGGCGATGAACGCCAATGATCTGCGCGAAAAGACCGTGGATGAACTCCGCGATCTGCTTGCATCCATGAAAAAAGAGAGCTTCAACCTGCGCTTTCAGCAGGCAACCGGTCAGCTGGAGAACACCGCTGCAGTGCGCAACGCGCGCCGTAACGCAGCCCGTGTTAAAACCATCCTGAATGAAAAAGCCGCTGCGGCAGCTGAATAAGGAGCCTCTGAGATGCCCAAACGTATCCTGCAAGGCGTTGTGACCAGCGACGCAAACGCACAAACCGTTACCGTTTCCGTCGAGCGCCGCTTTACGCATCCGGTTCTGAAGAAAACCATCCGTAAGTCCAAGAAGTATCGGGCTCACGATGAAAAGAACGCTTTCAAGGTCGGCGACACCGTACGCATCATCGAATGCGCGCCGAAATCGAAAACGAAACGCTGGGAAGTTCTGGAAGCCTAAGAGCCTCACTTGAGGCTCCTGGCGACTAGGCTTTTTAGCACAGTCGAAACCCTGGGGGATCACAGCACGCATCGCTGCCCCAAAGGTCGGGAGAAACCACATGATCCAGATGCAAACAAATCTGGATGTTGCTGACAACTCCGGCGCTCGCCGAGTTCAGTGCATCAAGGTTCTGGGTGGTTCCAAGCGTAAATACGCATCCGTTGGCGACATCATCGTCGTCTCGGTCAAGGAAGCCATCCCGCGCGGTCGCGTAAAGAAAGGTGACGTCCGTAAGGCCGTCGTCGTACGTACCGCCAAAGAAGTCCGCCGCGAAGACGGTACCGCGATCCGTTTCGATCGCAACGCTGCCGTTATCCTGAACAACAACAACGAGCCGGTCGGTACCCGTATCTTTGGCCCGGTTGTTCGTGAGCTGCGCGCGAAGAACTTCATGAAAATCATCTCGCTTGCTCCGGAGGTGCTGTAATCATGGCTGCTAAACTCCGCAAAGGCGACAAGGTCGTCGTGCTGGCCGGTAAGGACAAGGGCAAAGAAGGCACCATCGCCTCCGTTGACCCCAAAGCCGGTAAAGCCGTTGTTGACGGCGTGAACATGGCGATCCGTCACACCCGTCAGTCCCAGACTGCACAGGGCGGCCGCCTGCCCAAGGCACTGCCGATCGACCTGTCGAACCTGGCTCTGCTGGACGCAAACGGCAAAGCAACCCGCGTTGGCTTCCGCATGGAAGGCGACAAGAAAGTGCGTTTTGCCAAGACCACGGGGGACGTGATCGATGCTTGATTCCGCTAACTACACCCCGCGTCTGAAGGATCTCTACAAGGACACCATCCGTGGCGCCCTGAAAGAGGAATTCGGCTACAAGAACGAGATGATGATCCCCAAGCTGGACAAGATCGTTCTGAACATCGGCTGTGGTCGTGCTGCCGTCAAAGACAGCAAGAAAGCCAAGTCGGCCCAGGCTGACCTGACCGCAATCGCGGGCCAGAAAGCTCTGACCACTGTGGCCAAGAACTCCATCGCCGGTTTCCGCGTTCGCGAAGGCATGCCGATGGGCGCCAAGGTGACCCTGCGCGGCGAACGGATGTACGAATTCCTGGACCGCCTGATCACCATCGCAATGCCTCGTATCCGTGACTTCCGCGGCGTATCGGGTAACTCGTTCGACGGTCGTGGCAACTACGCCATGGGCCTGAAAGAGCACATGGTGTTCCCGGAAATCGATTTCGATAAGATCGATGAGCCCTGGGGCATGGACATTGTGATTGCCACCACCGCGAAAACCGACGCGGAAGCAAAGGCGCTGTTGAAAGCTTTCAACATGCCCTTCAACAGCTAAGCGCGGGAAGGAAGAGACATGGCTAAGAAAAGCATGATCGAACGCGAAAAGAAGCGCGAGCGCCTGGTGGCACAATATGCCGCAAAGCGCGCCGAGTTGAAAGAAATCGCGAATGACGAAAACCGCCCGATGGAAGAGCGTTTCAAAGCGCGTCTGAAACTGGCGAAACTGCCGCGCAACTCGTCGGCAACTCGTCTGCACAATCGCTGCCAGCTGACCGGCCGTCCGCACGCTTACTATCGTAAGCTGAAGATCAGCCGTATCGCTCTGCGGGAACTGGGCTCGAACGGCCAGATCCCCGGCATGGTGAAATCGAGCTGGTAAGGGAGAGACAGATATGAACGATCCTATCGGCGATATGCTCACCCGTATCCGTAACTCTCAGCTGCGCGGTAAATCCACCGTCCTGACCCCGGCTTCCAAGCTGCGGGCATGGGTTCTGGATGTGCTGGCGGACGAGGGCTACATCCGCGGCTATGAGAAGACCACTGGTGAAAATGGCCACCCGGCTATTGAAATCAGCCTGAAATACTTCGATGGCGAACCTGTCATTCGTGAACTGAAGCGGGTTTCCAAACCCGGTCGTCGCGTTTACATGGGCGTCAATGACATCCCGTCGGTCCGTCAGGGCTTGGGCGTGTCGATTGTCTCCACCCCCAAGGGTGTGATGTCGGACGCAAACGCACGCGCAGCCAACGTCGGCGGCGAAGTGCTCTGCACCGTCTTCTAAGGAGGCTTACAGATGTCCCGTATTGGTAAAAAACCGGTCGCACTGCCCAGCGGCGTTTCCGCTTCGGTATCCGGCCAGACCGTAGAAGTGAAAGGCCCGAAAGGGACCCGTAGCTTCACCGCCACCGACGACGTCACCCTGTCCGTTGACGACAACGTTGTAATGGTCGAGCCGCGCGGCAAGTCCAAACGTGCCCGTCAGCAGTGGGGCATGTCCCGCACCATGGTCGCGAACCTCGTGACCGGCGTGACCACCGGCTTCAAAAAAGAGCTGGAGATCCAGGGTGTGGGTTACCGGGCGCAGGTTCAGGGCAACACCCTGAAACTGAACCTCGGCTACAGCCACGACGTCGACTTCGTTGCTCCGGAAGGTATCACCATTACCGCACCGAAGCAGACCGAAATCGTTGTGGAAGGTAACGACCAGCAGCAGGTGGGCGAAGTCGCGGCGAAAATCCGCGAATGGCGCCGTCCCGAGCCCTACAAAGGCAAAGGCATCCGCTACAAGGGTGAGTTTATCTTCCGCAAGGAAGGCAAGAAGAAGTAAGGACAAGCAAAATGGCAAACAGCAAACGTACCCTGTTTCTGAAGCGTCGCCTGCGCGTCCGGAACAAACTTCGCAAGGTCAACGCAGGCCGTGTACGCCTGTCCGTGCACCGCTCGAACAAGAACATCTCGGTTCAGCTGATCGACGATGTGCAGGGCAAGACCCTGGCAGCGGCCTCGACCCTGGAAAAAGATCTCGGCTTCGTTGGCAAGAACAACGTCGAAGCAGCCACCAAAGTGGGTTCGGTTATCGCCGAGCGCGCCAAGGCGGCAGGCGTCTCCGAGGCCTATTTCGATCGTGGCGGCTTCCTGTTCCACGGCAAGGTGAAGGCCCTGGCCGACGCTGCGCGTGAAGGTGGTCTGAAGATCTAAGACTTGCGGGCGGCGAATTCGCCGCCCCGATGATCCGGGAGGGAGCCTGCATGGGGTCCCTCACCAGGATTGAGATAACCGGCGCCCCGCCTGTTGGACGCGCCAGTCAGAAAGGAATGCCTCATGGCAGAACGTGAAAACCGCCGTGGCCGTGGCCGCCGCGAAGAAGAAACACCGGAATTTGCAGATCGCCTGGTTGCGATCAACCGCGTGTCGAAAACCGTTAAAGGCGGTAAGCGCTTCGGCTTTGCCGCGCTCGTCGTCGTAGGCGATCAGAAAGGCCGCGTCGGCTTTGGCAAGGGTAAGGCGAAAGAAGTGCCCGAGGCCATCCGTAAGGCGACCGAGCAGGCCAAGCGTCAGATGATCCGTGTGCCGCTGAAAGAAGGCCGCACCCTGCACCACGACATGAACGGTCGTCACGGTGCCGGCAAGGTCGTCATGCGCACCGCTCCGGAAGGTACCGGTATCATCGCCGGTGGTCCGATGCGTGCCGTGTTCGAAATGCTGGGCGTCAAGGACGTTGTGTCCAAGTCGATCGGCTCGCAGAACCCCTACAACATGATCCGCGCAACCATCAACGGCCTGACCAAAGAGCAGAGCCCGCGTGCCGTTGCACAGCGTCGTGGCAAAAAGGTCGCCGACATCCTGCCCAAGCGGGACGAAGCACCGGCTGCCGAAGCCGCTGAAGCGTAAGGAGACGGACACATGGCTAAAACCATCGTTGTAAAGCAGATCGGCTCCCCGATCCGTCGCCCCGCCAAACAGCGTCAGACGCTGATCGGTCTGGGCCTCAACAAGATGCATAAAACCCGCGAGCTGGAAGACACCCCGGCCGTGCGTGGCATGATCAACAAGATTTCGCACATGGTCGAGATCGTTGAAGAAAAAGGCTAAGCCTTACCCGGCATAGCCTGACAAACGCCTCCGCATTGCGGGGGCGTTTTTCGTTTGAACGGTCTCTGCTGAGGGTTGCGAAAAGTGAGATGGCGCGGAGGCGTCAGATCAGTCCGCCAGGTCCGGCCACAGGCTCGTGTCTAGGGCCTCAAGGAATTCAGCCAGTTCATCGGCCTGCGTACGCCAACCGCCAATGGATCTTTGGTGAACCGGCTGGCGGATCTGCGAGGCGCTCATCGTCAGGGTCGGGGCGCTGCTACCTTCCGGCGCGGCCATTTCCGGTAACCATTCCAGCCCACAATAATCTGCGATTGCGCGGCTGCCCGCCACCGGGTCTGCAACAAGGTCTTCGTAGTCGACCGTCAGGATCTGATCCGGGAATACGGTTTGCCAGTGATGCATGAGGCGCGCATATAGGCCGACGCGCCATGCCAGACCCGTCTGGTCGTAGGTGTAGGACAGGGCTGTACCGGTGAAGTGCGATTTCCACATCGACAAGGCCACGTCGCGTGGGTCACGCCGTACGTGCACGATCTTGCAATGCGGATAGGCCGTTTTGAGAAACCCTATGTAGCGGTAGTTTTCCGGCATCTTGTCGACATAGGCGCGCGTATCGTCAGGGCAGGGGGGCAGCCGCGCTGCATCTTTATGGGCAAAGATGCGCGCCGCCTCGGCATCAAACGGAATGTCGTTGCTCACGAAATCCTGAACCAGAAACCCGGTTGCCGCGCGTTCGCCCATCGTTTCCACATTTGGCAGGCGGCTCAGCATTGCCTCGACCAGCGAGGTGCCGGAGCGGGGTAGGCCGAGGACGTAGATGGGATATGGTCCGTCGGGTTTGTCGGTCGGAGAGGGAGTGATGTCCGGAAAGCGGCTCAGGATGCGCTCAGTCTGCCGGGTGTCCTCCTCTGCGTCATAGGGCATTTGTTTTGCAAGGATACCGTTTGCACGCTCGCGCGCCTTGGCGGCGGCCTGCCGGTCGCCCGTGGCATCTTCGATCCGGGATAAGGCAAACTGCAGTTCGGCAGCTTCGACCGAGCCTGAGCGGAGTTTGCCGAGCGCCTTTTGTGCGGGGCCGACCAGGGTTTTCATCTCGTCCCTGTCGAGCAACAGCGACAATTGTTCAAACGCCTGTGTCTGCGCGGGCTGCAGGGCCAGGACAGCCCGGAATTGTTCTTTGGCCTCTTCGAACCGTCCGGCCTCGATGAATGAGGTTCCGAGCCGGAGCCGGGCACCAATGTGCTCGGGCGCGAGCTGAACGGCGCGTTCAACCATCTCGTGGCCTTCGGCGTGTCTGTTCTGGCGGGCCAGCGGGAGGCTGATGTTGACGAGGGCCTCCACGTTGTTGGGATCAAGCGATAGCGCCGCTTCGTAGGCCGCGATCGCATCCGTCTCTTCGCCGAGGTTGGCAAGGATCAGGCCGCGCAGATTCTGGGCAGGTGCAAATGACGGGCGCAAGGTCACCGCTTGATTGATCGCAACCTCTGCCGCGGTGAGATCGCCCAGTTGCACATGGGCCTGAGCCAGAAAAAAACAGGCTGTCGCGTCGCCGTCACGCAAGGGTTCGACGACCCTGATGGCCTGCGTGTGGCGCCCTGCCAGAATCAACGTCTGTGCAAGGTTGTGCCGGGCGTCAACAAAGCCGGGGTCAATCTTCATCGCGCGCTGAAACTGAGCGATCGCCTCGGGCAGCTTGTTCATGGCTGAGAGACAGATACCGGCAATGTTGCACGGCTGCGGGTCTCGCGGATGGGATTTTTGCAGGCGTTTTGCAATCTTCAGGGCCGGTTTGTAGGCGCCTGAGTTGAGATAAGAGGTTGCTATACCGAGGTCCCGACTCGCAATCATTCCGAAACCGCCTTGTTAAAAAACTGTTACAATTCGCTGCCCGCTATCACGATGTGCAAGCGCGAAGTGTGAAGCAGTTCACGTAACTCAACGGATTTCTCGGGAGATTTGCGATTATCTGCACGGATGGGGGCAAAATCCCCATTATCGCCTGTTTTATAGCCATTCCGAAAACGCATAGCGGTCAAACGCTAGTGTCGGTTGTTAGGTCATGAAATGCGACCTATCTCCCCGGTGTCACAAAACAGACATGAACGACCAGCCGGGAAGGGATCCCGGTTTTGCCGAGATCAAGGACGACGACGATGGCCTATACAACTTCCGCTACCCAGACCTATTCCTTTGGCGCCCGCATCCGCGCCGCAGTTGCGAACTTCCGCACCACTCTGGCCCGCCGGTCCGAATACCGGCGCACCTATGCGGAACTGGAAAACCTGTCCAACCGCGAGCTGGCCGATATCGGCGTGCGGCGCTGCGATATCAGCAACATTGCCCGGCTGCACGCTTACGGCAACTGATCGGACACCATAGCCCGGCCTGACTTATTGCCTCCCCCGGACTGGCCGGGATCGAAAGACGCCTCTGCCCTGCGCAGGGGCGTTTTTAATTTGTCCGGCGTCGCCTTGCGCGGGAAGCCTGTAGCGGACATGGGGGGGGCGTACCCGGAGGCAGGGCTTGATATCGCCCGGCACAGCGTCTATACGCCCCCGGTGGCAATCCAAGCCACAGAATCAACAATCAAGAAGAGCCGAGGTTGGCCCGCTTACGCTTCAGGGGTCACATCCGGCAAGGAGAAGCGATATGAAACTTCATGAACTGCGCGACAATCCCGGCGCCGCCAAGAAACGCACCCGTGTGGCCCGTGGCCCGGGTTCCGGCAAAGGCAAAATGGGTGGCCGTGGTATCAAAGGTCAGAAATCCCGTTCGGGTGTTTCGATCAATGGCTACGAAGGCGGCCAGATGCCCCTCTACCAACGTCTGCCTAAGCGTGGCTTCACCAAGCCGAACCGCAAGACTTTCGCTGTTGTGAACCTGGGCCTGATCCAGAAGTTCATCGACGCGGGCAAGCTGGACGCGGCAACCATCACCGAAGATTCGCTGGTCGAATCGGGCCTGCTGCGCCGCAAAAAAGACGGTGTGCGGATCCTGGCCAAAGGCGATTTCTCGGCCAAATCCAACATCACCGTGACCGGCGCGTCCAAATCTGCCATCGCGGCAGTTGAAAAAGCGGGCGGCACCCTGACCGTGGCGACAGCAGCTGCTGCTGAGTAACGGCTTGTGAGCGGCGCCGATGCCGCTTACATAGGTCACAGTTTTTCCATACGCCGCCCGAGCCGGAAAACGGTTCCGGGCGGCGTTTTCGCAAAAAGAGACCCATTTCATGGTATCAGCAGCAGAACAAATGGCGGCGAACACCAGCTGGTCCGCGCTCGGCAAGGCCAAGGATCTGCGCAACCGCATCCTGTTCACCCTCGGCCTATTGATCGTCTACCGTCTTGGCACATTCATTCCGGTCCCGGGCATTGATGCCTCGGCACTGCGCGAATTTATGGAGTCGGCGGGGCAGGGCATCGGCGGCATGGTGTCGATGTTTACCGGCGGTGCGCTTGGACGGATGGGCATTTTTGCCCTCGGGATCATGCCTTACATCTCGGCATCGATCATCGTTCAGCTGCTCACCTCCATGGTTCCGGCGCTGGAACAGCTGAAAAAAGAAGGCGACCAGGGCCGCAAGAAGATCAACCAGTACACCCGTTACGGCACCGTCGCGCTGGCAACGGCGCAGGCCTATGGTCTGGCGGTCTCGCTGGAATCGGGCGATCTTGCGACCGATCCGGGCATGTACTTCCGTCTGGCCTGCATGATTACCCTGGTGGGCGGCACCATGTTCCTGATGTGGCTGGGCGAGCAGATCACCCAGCGGGGCATCGGTAACGGTATCTCCCTGATCATCTTTGTCGGCATTATCGCCGAGGTTCCCGCAGCCATCGCGCAGTTCTTTGCTTCCGGCCGCTCCGGTGCCATCAGCCCGGCGGTTCTGATCGGCGTGATCGTGATGGTTGTCGCGGTAATCATGTTCGTGGTCTTCATGGAACGCGCCCTGCGCAAGATTCACATTCAATACCCCCGCCGTCAGGTGGGCATGAAGGTCTATGATGGCGGCTCGTCGCACCTGCCGGTCAAGGTGAACCCGGCGGGCGTGATCCCGGCGATCTTCGCCTCCTCGCTGCTGCTGCTGCCGACCACCATCTCCACCTTCTCGGCGGGTTCGGCCTCTGGTCCGGTGATGTCCTGGCTGCTGGCCAACTTTGGCCCCGGTCAGCCGCTGTACCTCTTGTTCTTCGTGTCGATGATCGTGTTCTTCGCGTATTTCTACACCTTCAACGTCTCCTTCAAACCTGATGAAGTGGCGACGAACCTGAAGAACCAGAACGGCTTTGTCCCAGGCATCCGTCCCGGCAAGAAAACCGCTGAGTACATCGAATACGTTGTGAACCGCGTTCTGGTTCTGGGCTCGGCCTATCTGGCGGCTGTCTGCCTGCTGCCGGAAATCCTGCGCGGTCAGTTCGCCATTCCGGTCTACTTTGGCGGCACCTCGGTTCTGATTGTTGTCTCGGTCACCATGGACACGATCCAGCAAGCGCAAAGCCATCTTCTGGCGCACCAGTACGAAGGTCTGATCGAGAAAAGCCAGCTGCGTGGCCGCAGCAAGAAACGCACAAAACGGGGGCCCGCTCGTCGATGAATATTATTCTTTTGGGCCCGCCGGGCGCGGGTAAGGGCACGCAGGCCCGTCATCTGGTCGAAACCCGGGGCATGGTACAGCTCAGCACTGGCGACATGCTGCGCGATGCACAAGCCAGCGGCAGCGAGATGGGCAAGAAGGTGGCCGAGGTCATCGCCCGCGGTGAGCTGGTCACGGATGAGATCGTAATTGGTCTGATCCGCGAAAAGATTGCCGAAGGCGCCGAGGGTGGTTTCATCTTTGACGGCTTCCCGCGCACACTGGGGCAGGCAGATGCCCTGACCGACCTTTTGGCCGAGATGGGGCAGAGCCTGGACGCCGTTGTTGAAATGGCGGTGGACGATGCAGCGCTGGTGGCGCGGATCACCGGGCGGTCGACCTGCGGCGATTGTGGTGAAGTCTACCATGATGAAACCAAACCCTGGCCCGCCGATGGCAAATGCGCCAACTGCGGCAGCGGCAACATCAAGCGGCGCGCGGACGACAACGAGGAAAGCCTCAAGACCCGTCTGATGGAATACTACAAGAAAACCTCGCCGCTGATCGGCTACTATTATGCCAAGGGCAAGCTGAACAAGATCGACGGTCTGGCATCCATCGACGAGGTTCAGGCCTCTATCGCCAAGGTCCTCGGCTGATCTGAAATGTCAGCACAGAATGAAAAAAGAGCCGGGCATGTCCCGGCTCTTTTCGTTTTGGAAAGGCGAACAGGAGAGGGTGGGCGGATCTTGTAATAGGACCTTGCCAATGACGACACCCACCCGTTCCATGATCACCGCCGCGGCTGTTCTCTGTATGGCGACGACGTCCCCCGGATTTGCCGAGCGTTATTTCGTCAATGATCCTGCCGCCTGCCCGACAAACGCGGAGGAGCAGGACCAGCTGATGGATTTTGCCAATGACGGTGGGCTGATCCTGGAGGAGGACGGCTTCAGCTCAATGGAGTATTTCTGCAGTTTCGATCCGGATCTGCAGTATCATTGGGACGGGTATCAAGTCACGACCCATGTGGGGCATTGCCAGACGCCCGGTCCGGTTTTCATGCCAACCCTGTTCACCTTCGTGATGAGTGAAGAAGCCCCGGGGGAGATCGCACTGTTCGACAGCAACGAATACACGACGCGGTTCTATTCCTGCACGGATTGACGCCATCCGGGCACCACGCAGGTGTCGGGGAGGGATGTTGCCCCTGGGCCCATAAACTTTGACGTTTCCGCCGGGCGCCGGGTTGACGACATGCGGAATTCTCAATAGGGAAGCCCATCCCTCTTGGGAATCAATCCAGGCGGCCCGATTCCGTGCCGCGTGAGTACCTCGATACATTATCTGATGAAAAGCCTCTCGGGGCGTCATCAGGTGTTGTGAAAAAAGGTTCTGGAGTTACGGAACCGCAACGAAAAGGAAAGTGACACGTGGCACGTATTGCCGGCGTAAACATCCCGACTGCCAAACGGGTCCCCATCGCCCTCACCTATATCACCGGAATCGGCAACACTTCGGCGAAAGCCATCTGTGAAGCCGTTGGCATCGACGCAACCCGTCGCGTCAACGAGCTGTCCGACTCCGAAGTTCTGGCCATCCGTGAGCACATCGACGCAAACTACACCGTTGAAGGTGACCTGCGTCGCGAAGTGACCATGAACATCAAGCGTCTGATGGACCTGGGTAGCTACCGTGGCCTGCGCCACCGTCGTAACCTGCCCGTTCGCGGTCAGCGGACCCACACCAACGCTCGCACCCGCAAAGGCCCCGCAAAGGCCATCGCTGGTAAGAAGAAGTAAGGGAGGGTTTGATCAATGGCACGCGATAAATCCCGCACGAAGCGTAAAGAGCGCAAGAACATCGCCACCGGCGTTGCACATGTGAACTCTTCGTTCAACAACACCAAAATCCTGATCTCTGACGTTCAGGGTAACGCGATTTCCTGGTCCTCCGCTGGCACCATGGGCTTCAAGGGCTCCCGTAAGTCCACGCCTTATGCGGCGCAGATGGCTGCAGAAGATGCAGGCAAAAAAGCTCAGGATCACGGTGTTAAAACCCTCGAAGTCGAAGTTCAGGGCCCCGGTTCGGGTCGTGAATCCGCACTGCGCGCCCTGGCCGCAATCGGGTTCAACATCACCTCGATCCGTGACGTGACCCCGATCGCGCACAACGGCTGCCGCCCGCCAAAGCGCCGCCGCGTCTAATTATTTACGACTTTCGCTGGGGCCCCGCTTGATTTGTCGGGCCCCAGTGCGTCATTTTAAACCTCGGGCGTCTGCACCTTCGGACATGGGGTACGGACAGGAATGGAGGGACTGCATGATCCATAAAAACTGGGCAGAGCTGATCAAGCCGACACAGCTTGACGTGAAGCCGGGCAATGACCCCGCACGGCAGGCAACCATCGTTGCAGAGCCGCTTGAGCGTGGTTTTGGTCTGACACTGGGCAACGCACTGCGTCGCGTCCTGATGAGCTCGCTGCAAGGCGCGGCCATCACCAGCGTTCAGATCGACAATGTTCTGCACGAATTCTCCAGCGTCGCTGGCGTTCGCGAAGATGTCACCGACATCATCCTGAACCTAAAAGGTGTGTCGCTGCGCATGGAAGTCGAAGGCCCCAAGCGCCTGTCGATCAATGCCAAAGGCCCCGCAGTTGTCACCGCTGGTGATATCTCGGAAAGCGCCGGTATCGAAGTTCTGAACCGTGACCACGTGATCTGCCACCTCGACGATGGTGCGGACCTGTTCATGGAACTGACCGTCAACACCGGTAAAGGCTACGTTTCGGCAGAGAAGAACAAGCCGGAAGACGCACCCATCGGTCTGATCCCGATCGATGCGATCTACTCGCCGGTGAAAAAGGTCTCCTACGACGTTCAGCCGACCCGTGAAGGTCAGGTTCTGGATTATGACAAGCTGACCATGAAGGTTGAAACCGATGGTTCCGTTACGCCGGACGACGCCGTGGCCTATGCTGCGCGCATCCTGCAGGACCAACTGTCGATCTTCGTCAACTTCGACGAGCCGGAATCGGCTGGCCGCCAGGACGAGGACGATGGTCTCGAGTTCAACCCGCTTCTGCTGAAGAAAGTGGACGAGCTGGAACTGTCGGTGCGTTCGGCAAACTGCCTGAAGAACGACAACATCGTTTACATCGGCGATCTGATCCAGAAGACCGAAGCAGAGATGCTGCGTACGCCGAACTTCGGCCGCAAGTCGCTGAACGAGATCAAAGAAGTGCTGTCGGGCATGGGCCTGCATCTTGGCATGGATGTCGAGGACTGGCCGCCGGACAACATCGAAGATCTGGCCAAGAAATTCGAAGATTCGTTCTGAGAATAAGGGGAGGGCGCAAGTCCTCCCCAACTACAAATGCCCACGCTGGTGGGGACAATCAGGGCAAACCCGCCCCAAGGAGAGCAGCTGACACGCATCGGCTGACAGACAAAGCAAAACCTTTAGAAGGAACTAGAAAATGCGTCACGCACGTGGATATCGCCGCCTGAACCGCACCCATGAGCACCGCAAGGCTCTGTTTGCAAACATGGCTGGCTCGCTCATCGAGCATGAGCAGATTAAAACCACTCTGCCCAAGGCAAAAGAACTGCGTCCGATCGTCGAAAAACTGATCACGCTGGCGAAAAAAGGCGACCTGCACTCCCGCCGGAACGCCGCCTCGCGTCTGAAGGAAGACCAGTATGTGTCGAAACTGTTCGACGTTCTGGGCCCGCGCTACAAGGATCGTCAGGGCGGTTACGTCCGTATCCTGAAAGCCGGCTTCCGTTATGGCGACATGGCGCCGATGGCGATCATCGAATTCGTTGACCGCGACGTAAATGCCAAGGGCGCTGCCGACAAGGCGCGCGTTGCCGAAGCCGAAGCGGCTGCCGACGACGAATAATAAATTACAGGCCACAACGGTCTGTCATTCTGGCCCCTGCAGCTGTGCCTGCAGGGGCTTTTTCATTTCTGTCCTCGCGTGCCGGTCCGGCAGGGGACCGCGACTGGCGCCGTTGCTGCGCTTGCATTCCGCTGCCAGCCTCCGCATATCCTGTTCTGACCAAGGAATGGAGGCGATATGATCCGCGCTGTTTTGACCGCTCTGATGCTGGCTCTTGCTTTGGGGACGCAGGCCCCCGCCGAAACGCGGGTGCCGCAGTCGCAGGCTGAGATTTCACTTGGGTTTGCGCCGCTTGTGAAACAGGCGGCCCCCGCAGTGGTCAATATCTACGCCAAGATCGTGACCGAGGCGCCGCAGGCATCGCCTTTTGCGGGCGATCCCTTCTTTGACGATTTCTTCCGCAGTTTTTCCAACCCGCGCCCCCGGGTGCAGAACTCATTGGGGTCGGGGGTGATCCTTGCCGAGGATGGCATCGTTGTGTCGAATTACCACGTGGTTGGAATGGCGACGGAAATCCGCGTCGTGACCACTGACCGGCACGAATATGACGCCCGCGTGGTCCTCGCAGATCAGGCCAGCGATCTGGCGATCCTGCGGCTTGAAGATGCAGAGGGCCTGCCGTTCCTCAATCTGCGCAACAGCGATCAGGTTGAGGTCGGCGAATTGGCCCTGGCCATCGGCAATCCCTTTGGTGTGGGGCAGACGGTCAGTAGCGGTATCATTTCGGGGCTGGCGCGCACGGGCACCGGCACCGGAGAAGGTTTTGGCTATTACATCCAGACCGACGCGCCGATCAATCCCGGCAACTCTGGTGGGGCGCTGATCGACGTGAATGGCGAGCTCATCGGGATCAACACACGGATCCTTAGCCGTTCGGGCGGATCCAACGGCATCGGCTTTGCCATTCCGGCCAATCTGGTGCGGGAGTTCCTGCATCAGGCCCGCGCGGGCGCGGAAAGCTTTCAGCGCCCCTGGGCGGGGATGACCGGGCAGCCGGTGGATGCGGATCTGGCAGCCTCGCTGGGGATGCCACGCCCCGAAGGCATGCTGATCTCCGAACTGCACCCCGAAAGCCCCTTTGCCAAGGCCGGGTTTGAGGTTGGCGATGTGGTGACCGAGGTCGACGGCGAGCCGGTGAATTCGCCCTCTGAAATGGTGTTCCGCATGACCATTGCAGGTCTCGGCGGCAGCTCGGACGTGGCGCGCTGGCGCGGCGGTGAGAAAAAAGTGGTGCGGGTCAAGATGTACAGCGCGCCGGACAGCCCGGCGGCCAACCCGGTCCAGCTGGGGGAGCGCAGCCCCTTGCCGGGGCTGACGGTGGCGCGCATCAACCCGCGGCTTATCGTGGATATGCAGCTGCCGCTTTCGGCAGAGGGGGTGGTGATCGCCGACCCGGGGCCATATGGCGCGCGCGCGGGCCTGCAACCGGGTGATGTCCTGCTCGGGATCAACGGCGAAGCGGTCACGGCGCCGCAGGATGTGGTCGATCTGATGGGCCGCACGCAGGGCTGGTTGGTTCTCGACCTGTTGCGGCGCGGGCAGCGCGTCAGCCTGCGTTTCCGGCTCTGATCCATGGCAGATCTTTTTGACAGCGACGCGCCGCAACCCACCGGCGGCGAAGAACCCAACAGGCCGCTGGCGGACCGTCTGCGCCCGCGCTCCCTGTCCGAGGTGATCGGCCAGCAGCAGGTGCTGGGACCGGAGGCACCACTGGGTGTCATGCTGGCATCGGGATCGCTGTCCTCATTGGTGTTCTGGGGGCCGCCGGGGGTGGGGAAGACCACCATCGCGCGGCTTCTGGCTAAGGAAACCGATCTGCATTTCGTGCAGATCTCGGCCATCTTCACTGGCGTACCGGATCTGAAGAAGGTGTTCGAGGCGGCCAAGCACAGGCGCGCCAATGGACAGGGCACGCTGCTGTTCGTTGATGAGATCCACCGTTTCAACAAGGCGCAGCAGGACGGGTTCCTGCCGCATATGGAGGATGGCACCATCCTTCTGGTCGGCGCCACCACCGAAAACCCGAGTTTCGAGCTGAATGCCGCTCTGTTGTCGCGCTCGCAGGTGCTGGTGCTGGAACGCCTGCCGCTGGCGGATCTGGAACTGCTGACCCAGCGCGCCGAGAAGGAACTCGGCCGGGCGCTGCCGCTGACCGGCGATGCGCGCGACGCGCTGCAGGAAATGGCGGATGGCGATGGGCGTGCGCTGCTCAATCTGATCGAACAGGTCTCTGCCTGGCGGGTTGAGGCGCCGCTCGGGCGCGAGGCGCTGGCGACCCGGCTGATGCGGCGGGCGGCGAAATACGACAAATCCGGCGAGGAGCATTACAACCTGATCTCGGCGCTGCACAAATCCGTGCGCGGCTCGGATCCCGATGCGGCGCTTTACTGGTATGCGCGCATGCTGGAGGGCGGCGAGGATCCGCGTTTTCTGGCCCGGCGGCTGACCCGGATGGCGGTCGAGGATATCGCGCTGGCGGACCCGCAGGCGCAGGCCGTCTGTCTGCAAGCCTGGGAGACCTACGAACGGCTCGGTAGCCCGGAAGGGGAGCTGGCGCTGGCGCAGGCGGTGATCTATCTGGCACTCGCGCCAAAGACCAACGCGGGCTACATGGCCTACAAGGCCGCCCGACGGTTGGCCAAGGAAACGGGTAGCACGCCGCCACCGAAACATATCATGAATGCCCCGACCAAGCTGATGACCGAACAGGGCTATGGCGCGGGCTACCAGTATGATCATGATGCCGAGGATGGCTTTTCCGGGCAGAACTATTTCCCCGAAGGCGTCAAACGCCCGGTTCTCTATCAGCCCGTCGAGCGCGGGTTTGAACGGGAATTGAAACGGCGGACCGAGTTCTTTGCCAAGCTGCGGCTACAGCGGAACAGCTGACCGGGTGATCCGCTTATCGGGTCAGGCCGTAACCTCGACCCAGGTGCCCATGCCCGCCGCGTGATGTGACAGCATATGGCAATGCAGCAGCCATTTGCCGGGGTTGTGGGCGTTGAAGGCGACGGTTCGTGTCTCTCCGCGCATCATCAGCAGCGTATCGCGTAGGGGGCCAAGTCCGCCGTCCGGCAGGACTTCGGCAAAATGCATGCCGTGCAGATGCATCGCATGGGGAAAGGCTGTGTCGTTGACCATGGTGAGTTTGACCGTCTCGCCAAGGGCCGCCCGCACCAGCGGCGCCTCCGGTCGTCCAACGACGCCATTCAGCGCCCAAAACTGACCAGCCTGCGCCAGGGTGCGCATGTCTTGCGCCTTGCCTTGCCACTCAGCCGCCCGCATTCCGCCCATGGCGCCGCCCTCCATGCGCAGAGTCACATTGCGCGCATTGCTGAGGGTGATCGGGTGGTCCGGGTTCGGGGGCAGAGGCGCAGGGGCGCTGCGCGTGGCGCTTGTGCCTGCCCCCACAGGAAAGCTCGCCTGCGCGTAACCGCCATCGCGTTCGAACTGCACCAGAAAGGCATCCTCGCCCGCGTCGGCCGTCACATCGACGATCAGGTCGATCCGCTGCGCGGGTGCCAGCAGCAGTTGGTCGGGGATATCTTCCGGCGCTGTCAGAGGCATGCCGTCATAAGCCATGATCCAACCTGTCAGCCCCTGCAGCCCAAGGGCAAAAATCCGGGCATTGGCGCTGTTGATCAGCCGCAGGCGCAGCCGGTCGCCCTGCTGCACGGGGTAGCGCGCCTCGATCTGGCCGTTGGTCAGCATCACATTGCCCATGCGCCCGGCGTGGGACATGTCGTGGGGGTGGTCGAACACCGGGTCCACCGCCGCATCCTGCGTGAGGCGGATGTCATCCAGCATCAGCACAAGATCCTGATCCACATCGGGGGCGTCCTGTTCGGCAACGATCAGCGGGCCCTGAATGCCGCGCTCCACCTGTTCGACCGACTGGGCGTGGGAATGATACCAATAGGTCCCGGCATCCGGCAGGGCGAAATCATAGGTGAACTCTGCGCCCGGCGCGATTGGGTCCTGCGTCAGCCCCGGTACGCCGTCCATGGCGTTTTCGATGCGGATGCCGTGCCAGTGCATCGAGGTTGCCTGCGGCAGCCCGTTGTTGACCTGAACCTTCAGCCGGTCCCCTTGCCGGGCCTGCAGGGCCGGTCCCGGCATGCTGCTGTTCACCCCCCAAAGATCTGTCTTGCCGTATTGCGCGGGCGCGATCTGTTGCTGCAGGGGCGCCAGCACAAGCTGAACCGGCGCCGCGGCCCAGCCACTGCGGGGCAAAAGCGGCAGTGCGGCAAGGCTGGCGAGAAAGGAACGGCGAGATGGCATAAGGGTCTCCTCCCAGTGGATGGCTGACAAACTAAGGGGGCGTGCAGGTCTGACAAGACATCCACCCACTGGAAGGTTGGCATGAATTTTGCGCTTGGCCGCCTTGCGCGTTGAAAACTTGACATCCGTGGCCCGCCGCGCGACAGACCGCGCATGTATCTCACCGTTCTATATGTCGCCCTCGGCGGCGCCCTTGGGGCCGCCTGCCGCTATCTTACCGGGCTTGGCGTGGTCCGACTGTTCGGCCATGGCGATTTCCCCTTGGCCATCATCACGGTCAACGTGATCGGCTCTTTCATCATGGGGGTCTTTGCTGTCACCGCCGCGCACAAGGGGCTGACCCATCTCAGCCCCTTTGTCATGACTGGCATGCTGGGCGGCTTCACGACCTTCTCGGCCTTCTCGCTTGAGACGGCAAATATGATCGAACGGGGTGCAATGGGGCAGGCGGCTCTCTATATTGTGCTGTCTGTGGGACTGTCTGTTGGCGGTCTGTTCTTGGGCCTGATGGCCGCCAGAGGAGTTTTCGCATGAGCGGCGTTCAGACAATTACCGTCACCGAAGAGGATGCGGACCAGCGCGTGGACCGCTGGCTGCGGCGCCTGTTCCCGCATGTCAGCCAGGGCCGCATCGAGAAGATGTGCCGCAAGGGTGAGCTTCGCATTGACGGTGGCCGGGTCAAGGCCAGCACCCGTGTTGAGGCCGGGCAGTCCGTGCGCGTGCCGCCGCTGCCGTCGGCCGATCATCAGCCGATCACGCCGGAAAAGCGGCGGATCTCGGATGCGGATGCCAAGATGATCCGCGATTGCGTGATCTACAAAGACGATGATGTCATCGTGCTGAACAAGCCGCACGGGCTGGCGGTGCAGGGCGGCAGCGGCACCACCAAACACGTGGATGGCCTGTCCGAGGCTCTGCGCTTTGGCTATGATGAAAAACCCCGACTGGTGCACCGGCTGGACAAGGATACCTCGGGTGTACTGGTTCTGGCGCGAACGCGGGCAGCCGCGCAGGCGCTGACCGCCGCCTTCCGCCATCGCAACACGCGCAAGATCTACTGGGCGCTGGTTGCCGGCGTTCCAACGCCATACCTGGGCGAAATTAAGGCCGGTCTTGTAAAGGCGGGCGGCCATGGTCGCAGCGGCGAAGGCGAAAAAATGATCGCGGTGCACCCTTCCGAGATCGACAGCACGCCAGGCGCCAAGCGGGCGCATACCTTTTATGCCACGCTCTACCGGGTGGCGGGGCGCGCTTCCTGGGTGGCGATGGAGCCGGTCACCGGCCGCACCCATCAGCTGCGCGCGCATATGGCCGAGATCGGCCATCCGATTGTCGGCGATGGCAAATACGGTGGCTCGGGTCAGGAAAACCTGGGCGACGGTTGGGGCGCACAACTGGGTGGCATCATCAGCAAGAAGCTGCATTTGCATTGCCGCCGGATGGCGTTTGAGCATCCGGTGACGAAAAAGCAGATCTCGGTCACCGCAGAGCTGCCCGAGCACATGAAACACAGCTGGGATACCTTTGGCTGGACCGAGGATCTGGCGGCGGAGGATCCGTTCGAGGGTCTCCTATGAGTGCCCCGCTGCGGCTAGTGCTGTTCGATGTGGACGGCACCCTTGCCGACAGTCAGGCGGCCATCACCAGCGCGATGAGCGCGGCCTTTGCCGCCGTCGATCTGCCCGCACCTTCGCGCGATGCGGTCCTGTCGATTGTCGGGCTGTCGCTGCCGCAGGCCATGGCACAGCTGGCGCCCGAGGCTGGCGCGACGGCGCAGGCTGCTTTGGTGGACGGTTACAAGCAGGCTTATATGTCGGAGCGCCAGGCTGCAGGGGCGGGGCACTCGCCGCTGTTTCCGGGCGCACGGGAGGCTTTGGACGCCCTGCACGCGGTGCCCGAATACCTGTTGGGTGTCGCGACCGGGAAATCACAGCGGGGCCTCGATGCGCTGATCGCGGCGCATGATCTGGACTGTTTCGTGACCCGGCAGGTGGCCGATCACCACCCGTCCAAACCGCATCCCTCGATGGTGCTGACGGCGCTCGCTGAAACCGGAGTGGACGCGCGCCATGCGGTGATGATCGGCGATACCAGCTTTGATATGGATATGGGCCGCGCGGCTGGGGTCACCACCATCGCGGTGGACTGGGGTTATCACCCGGCAGAGCGGCTGCAGGCAGACCATATGATCGGCAGTTTTACCGAGTTGGAACCGCTGCTAGAGAAGATCTGGAAGGCATAAGACAATGAGCGAATGGGCACCGAAACGATTCTGGAAAGCCACGGCAGTCGCCGAAACGGATGACGGCTATACCGTTGAACTGGACGGGCGCCGGGTCAAAACTCCGGCAAAGGCTCTGCTTGAAGTCCCCTCGCAGCAGATGGCCGAAGCCATCGCAGCGGAGTGGGACGCGCAAACCGAATCGGTCAATCCCGCCACCATGCCTTTTACCCGCTCGGCCAATGCTGCCATCGACAAGGTGACCCATCAGCACGCCGAAGTGGCCGATATGCTGGCTGAATATGGCGATTCCGATTTGCTGTGCTACCGGGCCGATAGCCCGAAGGAACTGGTCGCGCGTCAGGCAGAGGAATGGGATCCGGCGCTCGACTGGGCGCATGAGGCGCTGGGCGCACGCTTGCATCCGCGCAGCGGTGTTCTTCATCAGCCGCAGGATGCGGCCACTATTGCTGACCTGCGCGCCCGGGTGCATGGGATGACCCCATTTCAGCTCGCTGGGTTTCACGATCTCGTGGGGATGTCGGGGTCTCTGATCCTGGGCTTTGCTGCCGCTATGGACTGGCGCGACGCCGAGGAGATCTGGCAGTTGTCCCGGCTGGATGAACGCTGGCAGGAAGAGCAGTGGGGCGTCGATGAAGAGGCGCAAACCACAGCAGAACTGAAGCGTGATTCTTTTTTGCACGCTAAACGGTTCTACGATTTCTCGGGTTGAGACAGCCGCCGGGATAGGACGTGAGACAGGAAATATCACAGCGGGACGGTTGAGCGAAAAATTTTAACAATCGCCCCCCTGTTCGCTATGCGTCCATCGAATTTGGTGATCCAACCCTTGACGTTTGTTTATGAATCCGCCCAAACTTCCCTGTGATTTAGGTGTTTTCCCTAGATCCCGTCGTTCCGGTATGGCTAACGGCGGAAAAAAACCACCAGTACAGGTGGAACATCAGGAAGAGGTAAAAATGAACAAATCCGTATTTTTGGGCGCGCTGACCGTGGCCGGGATTGCAGCTGGTGCAGCTGCTGCCGGTACGCTGGACGATGTGAAAGCCCGCGGCAAACTGAACTGCGGCGTCACCACCGGTCTGGTCGGTTTTGCTGCTCCGAATGCGAATGGGGAATGGGAAGGTTTTGACGTCGCCGTCTGCCGCGCCGTTGCTGCGGCCACTCTGGGCGACTCGACCGCTGTTGAATTCGTGCCGACCACCGGCAAAACCCGCTTCACGGCTCTGGCCTCGGGTGAAATCGACATGCTGGCGCGTAACACCACCTGGACCTTTTCGCGCGACGTTGATCTGAAGTTCGAATTCACCGGCGTGAACTACTACGACGGCCAAGGCTTCATGGTTCCCAAGGATCTGGGTGTTTCCTCGGCGAAGGAACTGGACGGCGCAACCGTCTGCATCCAGACCGGTACCACCACCGAGCTGAACCTGGCGGACTTCTTCCGCTCGAACAACATCAGCTACGAGCCGGTTCCGATCGAAACCAACGCCGAAGCACAGCAGCAGTATCTGGCTGGCGCCTGTGACGTTTACACCACCGACGCATCCGGCCTGGCCGCGACCCGCGCAACCTTTGACGATCCGGCAGGCCACGTGCTGCTGCCCGAGATCATCTCCAAAGAGCCGCTCGGTCCGCTTGTCCGCCACGGCGACAACGAATGGGGCGACGTGGTCCGCTGGACCCTCAACGCTCTGATCACCGCCGAAGAGCTGGGCGTGACCTCGGCCAACCTGGCTGAAATGTCCGCAGGCACCAACAACCCCGAAATCAACCGTCTGCTGGGCACCGAAGGTACCCTGGGCGAGATGCTGGGTCTGTCGGCTGACTGGGCCAAGAACGCAATCGCCGCTGGCGGTAACTACGGTGAAGTCTTCGCCAAGAACATCGGTGAAGACACCCCGATCGGTCTGGCCCGTGGTCTGAACGCACAGTGGACCGAAGGTGGTCTGCTGTACTCGCCGCCGTTCCGGTAAGCACAAAACGGAGAGGGCGCAGGACATCCTGCGCCCTTTTCCTATCTGAAAAAAAATGAGCTTCGGATTTCTGCGGAGCAGGGGAAAACCCTGCCGGGACACAGATCTGTAGCCTCGGGGATCTCTTTACATGTCAACTCTCTCTGACCCTCCACAGGACGGGTTCCGGCTGTCTATGTTGATCAACGATACCCGCTATCGTTCATTGACCTTTCAGGCGATTGCCGCGCTCCTGCTTGCACTTTCGATCTGGTATCTGGGGAATAACCTGATCCAGAACCTGCGCGCCGCGGGCCTCAACATCTCTTATGACTTTCTGGGCAATCCCGCCGGCTATGATATCAACCAGCGGCTTGTCGAATATGACAACCAGGACAGCCACGGGCGTGCCGCCCTTGTGGGCGTTCTGAATACGCTTCTGGTTGCTTTCCTTGCCTGCGTTACGGCGACGATTTTCGGCGTGATCGCCGGCGTTCTGCGTCTGTCCAACAACTGGCTCGTCTCCAAGCTGATGGCGGTCTACGTCGAGATTTTCCGCAACATTCCGGTTCTGATCTGGATCATCATCATCTTTACGATCATGACCGCCGTATTGCCGGGACCGCGGGCCTTCCGCGGTGACAATCCGGATTCGACGATGCTGCTGGATCTCTTCGCCTTCACTAACCGGGGTGTCTACATTCCGATGCCGTGGTTCGAGAGCGGTCTGTTTGCTTCCACCGCCCTCAACTGGGTTCTGGTGCTGGCGGTTCTGATCGGCTCGCTGTTCGTCACCCGCCGGATCGAGACCTGGGCGACCGCGAAACAGGAAGCCACCGGCGTGCGCCCCAAGACGCTGCTGATGGTGCTGGGCGTCTGGCTGGTGCCATTCATCCTGCTGATGCTCATCATGGGGCTGACCTGGGAAGTTCCCGCACTCAAAGGGTTCAACTTCCAGGGCGGTATCAAGATCGGCGGTCCGCTGATCGCACTGTGGTTCGCACTTTCGATCTACACCGGTGCCTTTATCGCCGAGAACGTGCGGGCAGGGATCCAGGCGATCTCCAAGGGCCAGACCGAAGCGGCGGCCGCGCTGGGACTGCGGCCCGGACGCATCATGAACCTGGTGATTCTGCCTCAGGCGCTGCGGGTGATCATTCCGCCGCTGATTTCGCAGTATCTCAACATCACCAAGAACTCCTCGCTGGCGATCGCCGTGGGCTATGCGGATATCACCGCGACTCTGGGCGGCATTACCCTCAACCAGACCGGACGCGCAATCGAATGCGTGCTCCTGTTGATGCTGTTCTATCTCACGGCATCGCTGGTCATCTCGATGGTGATGAACATCTACAACGCCTCCGTGAAGCTGAAGGAGCGCTAAGCCATGAGTGACAAGACAACCCATCAGATTGCCTTTGTCGCCGAAGGCACCATTCCGCCCTCACCGCCGCCTGCCAGCCAGGCTGGCGTGGTCAGGTGGCTGCGGGAAAACCTGTTCTCCAGCATTCCCAACGGGATCCTGACCCTTGTGGCGCTGACCCTGATCTACATGATCCTGCAGAACACCGTGCCCTGGCTGGTGAATGGCGTGTGGACGACCAACTCGCTTAATGAGTGCCGCGAGGTTCTGGATGGAAAGGTCGGCGCCTGTTTCTCGGTTCTGACCGAACGCTGGCACCAGCTTCTTTACGGGTTCAAATACCCGGCGGAGTTCTACTGGCGCCCGAACCTGGCGCTGGTTCTGCTGCTGGTGGCGATTGCGCCAGTGCTGTTCTTCGATTTGCCCCGCAAGATGCTGATCTTCACCGCGCTCTATCCCTTTATTGCCTTCTGGCTGATCTGGGGTGGCACAATCATGGCACCGATCCTAGCCCTTCTGGGGTTCATCGTTGGCGGCGTGGTGTTCCAGATCTATGGACGGAGTTCCTTCGCCGCGGGCTTCTTTGGTGGCATTGCTGCAGCCCTGATCATCTGGTGGCTGGGCAGCTTGCTGATCCCCGAAGGGGCGTCGGACAATGCGATGTTGCCAGCGGTACCTTCGCGTGACCTGGGTGGCTTCATGCTGAACCTGATGCTGGGTGTGACCTGCGTGTCGCTGTCCCTGCCGCTGGGCATTGCCCTGGCGCTGGGCCGTCAGTCTGACATGCCGTTGATCAAATGGATCTGCGTGGTCTTCATCGAGTTCGTGCGCGGTGTGCCGCTGATCACGCTGCTGTTTGTGGCGTCGGTGATGCTGGCCTATTTCTTCCCGCCTGATGCCACGGTGGACCTGTTCCTGCGTGTGGTCATCATGATCACCATGTTCTCTGCGGCCTATATCGCCGAGGTGATCCGTGGTGGTCTCGCGGCCCTGCCCAAAGGGCAGTACGAGGCGGCGGATTCGCTGGGGCTCGATTACCCGCAGGCAATGCGTCTGATCATCCTGCCGCAGGCGCTGAAGATCTCGATCCCGGGCATCGTCAACGTGGCCGTGGGCCTGTTCAAGGATACCACGCTGGTGTCGGTCATCTCGATGTTCGACCTGGTGGGTATGATCCGCGGACCGATCCTCGCTTCGACCGAATGGAACGGCGTCTACTGGGAGCTTCTGGGCTTCGCTGCTGCTCTGTTCTTTGTCGTCTGCTACGGCATCTCACAATACTCGCAATGGCTGGAACGCCGCCTTGCGACCGATCACCGATAAGGAGGCCAAGACATGACTGGCACTTCACAAATGCAGGTATCCGACAAAGTCGCGATCACCATTGACGGAATGAACAAGTGGTACGGGTCCTTTCACGTACTGCGCGATATCAACCTGACGGTCTATGAGGGCGAACGGATCGTGATTTGCGGCCCGTCCGGCTCTGGTAAATCGACACTGATCCGCTGCATCAACGCGCTGGAAGAACACCAGCAGGGGTCGATCACCGTGGATGGCACGCTGCTGTCGTCGGATCTGAAGAACATCGACAAGATCCGGTCCGAGGTTGGCATGTGCTTTCAGCACTTCAACCTGTTCCCGCATCTGACCATTCTGGAAAACTGCACGCTGGCGCCGATCTGGGTTCGCAAGACGCCCAAGAAGGAAGCCGAAGAGCGGGCGATGCATTTCCTTGAAAAGGTCAAGATTCCCGATCAAGCCAACAAGTTCCCGGGCCAGCTGTCCGGTGGTCAGCAGCAGCGTGTGGCGATCGCGCGCTCGCTTTGCATGATGCCGCGCATCATGCTGTTCGATGAGCCGACCTCGGCGCTTGACCCCGAGATGATCAAAGAGGTGCTCGACACCATGATCGAACTGGCGGAAGAGGGCATGACCATGCTTTGCGTGACCCACGAGATGGGTTTTGCCCGTCAGGTGGCGAACCGGGTTATCTTCATGGATGCGGGTCAGATCGTTGAGCAGAATGAGCCGGAGGCCTTCTTCAACAACCCGCAAAGCGAACGTACCCAGCTCTTCCTGAGCCAGATCCTGGGTCACTGATCTTCCCGATCATTGCGCCAATAAGAAACCCGCCGGATATTCCGGCGGGTTTTTCTTTTGTGGGGGTTCAGGCGCCCAGAAGTTCGCGTGGCACGATGAAATCCACCACCTTGCCGCTGCCCCAGGTCAGATCGCTCCAGCGGTCGATGTCAAAGCGGGCGATAAGCGTGGCGCCGGTGGGGTAGTCGTCAAATCGCGAATGGTCTGGCGGATGGCTTACGATGGCATGGGCAAATGCGGCAATGCCCGGGTTGTGGCACAGGATCATGGTTCGCGGATGTTCGGCCTGTTTCAGAACCTCAAAGATGATCTCCGGGCTGGCGTGGAACAGCCGTTCGGTAAAGACAGCCGGTGCGAAGAGATCCATCAGCTGATAGGTTTCCCGCGTGCGCTGCGAAGAGGAAGAAAGCACCTGTCCCGGCAACTGATCGATGTCCCGCAGCCAGTCGCCCAATGCCTTGGCCGAGGCGCGGCCCCGTTTGTTCAGGGGGCGGGCATGGTCGCTGGGGGCGCTGGTGTCCCAGGCGGATTTAGCGTGGCGGGTCAGAATAAGTGTGCAGGTCATGTCTTGTGAAAATAGCTCATGTGATGGGCCGATTGCACCGGGTCGCGACCGGCCCCCTGGCTGAGGGGGCAGGCAAGCCGGGCAAGGCAGCCGTTTTCAAGGCAAGGAGCGCCCTCCGGGGTGTCCAGATGACTGTGGCAGGCGGTAACACCGTAGGGGCCACCCGCCACCAACGCCTGTACCGGGCAGGTGCTGAGGCAGGGTCTGGCCACACAGCTGTCGCAGGGGGACTGCGCCAGAGGAGGCGGTGGTAGATCGATCTCCTGCTGCAAGTGAAGCGCTCCCCGGTACGAGATCATCATGCCAACCGTATCATGGACCAGCATGTGCGACGGGGATGTGAAAGCCCGCCCCGAGGCCAGCGCCCAGTTGATGAAGGGCGTATAGGGCGGCCCGCCAAAGGGGTAGTGGGCGGTGGCTCCGGTATCTGTCGCCAAGGCGTCGATGATCCGCTCAGACCATCGGTCCAGCGGATCGGTCGCAGCATCGCTGAACTCCGGCGCGCCGGTGATGCGGGGCCAGCATTCCGGTCCCAGAAGGCCCAAGAGGACCAGCGTACCGCCCGTCAGGCCCTGAACTGGGCTATGGCGCGGGTGTAGGGCGCCAAGCACAGCAAGGTCGCGGTGTTTGGCGGCGCGCTCGATCTCCTGATAGCTGGGTACGGATGTCATAGGCTTCCCTGGGTGATGGTAGCCAAATGTAGCCTCTGGACCCGTGATCCCAAAGAAAAACCGCCCGGGGGAGGGGCGGTTTCAATACTGTCTTGATGTCACCCGTGCGGGTCAGGCCCGGATCATCGACCCGGCGCCATGATCGGTGAACAGCTCCAGCAGCACCGCATTCGGCACCCGTCCATCGACGATGGTGCAAGCCCGGACACCGTTTCGGACCGCTGACAGGGCGGTTTCCGTCTTCGGGATCATGCCGCCTGCGATGACACCTGCCTTTGTCATTTCCTCGACATCAGCGGCCTTCAGCTCGGTAACCACTTCGCCGCTGGCGTTTTTCACGCCAGAGACATCCGTCAGCAGCAGCAGGCGATCAGCGTTGAGGGATTCAGCAATCGCCCCGGCGGCGGTGTCGCCGTTGATGTTGAACGTCTCGCCGTTGCGGCCCGCTCCGATCGGAGCGATGACAGGAATGATGTCATTCTCGAACAGGTGGTGCAGCACCGCCGGATTCATTTCTACCGGTGTGCCGACGAATCCCAGATCCGGGTTGGTCTCTTCGCAGGTGATCAGATCCGCATCCTTGCCTGACAGGCCAACACCCATACCGCCCTGTGCATTGATCGCCTGCACGATGCGTTTGTTGACCAGACCGGACAGGACCATTTCGACCACTTCCATCGTGGCCTTGTCGGTGACCCGCTTGCCGTTGACGAACTCGGACTTGATCTGAAGCTTGTCCAGCATTGCGTTGATCATTGGACCGCCGCCATGCACGATGACCGGGTTCACTCCGACCTGTCGCATCAGCACGATATCGCGGGCAAAGGTTTCCATGGCCTCGTCGCTGCCCATGGCGTGTCCGCCGAGCTTGATCACGACGATGGCACCGTCATAGCGCTGCATATAGGGCAGGGCGCTCGACAGTGTCTCGGCGGTTGCAATCCAATCGCGGTTCATATCTTGCTTCTTCATGGCTGGGTCCCTCTGGCAAGTGGTGTTACGCGGTTCTGCGCCCTGTGCCAAGTGCGCCGTTGCAGCGCGGTGCGGGAATGATAGGGTCAGGCCGTAGAGCCCTCAGACCGGAACCCACCCAATGAGCCAGAAGACCCTTTTGCTGACCGGAGCCAGCCGCGGCATTGGCCATGCCACCGTGCGGCATTTCAATGCCGAAGGCTGGCGGGTGATCACCTGTTCCCGCCACCCGTTTCCGCAGGAATGCCCCTGGGGCGGCGGAGAAGAGAATCACGTGCAACTGGACCTGTCGGACCCCTCGGACACCATTAATGCGGTTGGGGTCATTCAGGAGCGTCTGAACGGGCGGCTGGATGCACTGGTCAATAATGCGGGGATTTCCCCCAAAGGGCCGGATGGCGAACGGCTGAACACGCTCGACACTGATCTGATGACATGGGGCAAGGTGTTCCACGTCAATTTCTTTGCCTCGGTGGTGCTGGCGCGGGGGTTGAAGGATGAACTGGCAGCCGCCAAGGGCTCCGTGGTCAACGTGACCTCAATCGCGGGCAGCCGGGTGCATCCCTTCGCTGGGGCGGCCTATGCCACGTCAAAGGCTGCCTTGGCAGCACTGACGCGGGAGATGGCGCATGACTTCGGCCCGCTCGGCGTGCGGGTCAATGCCATCGCGCCGGGAGAAGTGGAAACGGCCATCCTGTCACCGGGGACCGAACATATCGTGGAAAAACTGCCGATGCAGCGTCTGGGCCAGCCCGAGGAAGTCGCCTCTGCGATCTACTTCCTCTGCTCTGAAGGCAGCTCATATATCTCCGGAGCGGAGATTGAGGTGAACGGCGCCCAGCACGTCTGACGGGCGCCGAGCGGCTTAGTCGATGCCGGAGATGATCGAGCGCAGCGTGGCGATTCCCTCGCCCTTTTCCGAAGAGGTCATCACGATTTCAGGATAGGCCGCCGGGTGTTTGGACAGGGCGCTACGTACCTGCTCCATAACCTTGTCCAGATCCTTCGCCTTGACCTTGTCGGCCTTGGTCATCACGCATTGGAAGGTCACCGCAGCGCTGTCCAGCAGCGCCATGATCTCGTCATCGACCTTCTTGATGCCGTGGCGGCTGTCGATCAGCACAAAAGCCCGGCGCAGGGTCTGACGCCCGCTGAGATAGCGTTTCAGCAGCTTCTGCCATTTCTCCACCACCGCCAGCGGCGCATTGGCATAGCCATAGCCGGGCAGGTCGACGAGGTAGAGATCGGGACCTTGGGTGAAATAGTTGATCTCTTGCGTGCGGCCCGGGGTGTTGGAGGCGCGCGCCAGCCCCTTGGTGCCGGTCAGCGCGTTGATCAGGCTCGACTTGCCCACGTTGGAGCGCCCGGCAAAGCAGACCTCGACCCGGTCGGCTTCGGGCAGGCCCGACATGGCGACCACGCCTTTCAGGAATTCGGACTGGCCAGCAAAGAGTTTGCGGCCCTTTTCGGCGGTTGCCTCGTCCGGCGCTTCGGCCAGGGAAAATTGCATTTGCATCAGAGCACCTTTACCAGATCGCCAAGGCGGATAGTTCCGCCGCGCACGACCTCTGCATAGACTGAAAAATCCTGATGGCCAAAGGCACTGTTCAGGGTCTTCAGCGTTTCGGCATCGCGTTCGCCGGTGGCCGGGTTGGCGGTTGTCGCCATGCAGCGGCGGGTGCGTTCGCGCACCGCAAAGACCGCTTCCCCGATCTGCACCTCACGGCCCAGCCATTCGTTTTCCACCCAGGGCGTGCCCAGATCGAACCAGATGTTGCCGCGCCAGCGTTGTGGCGACAGCTCATGACCGATCGCCGCCTCGATCGCACGGTGCGAGGCAAGGTTGCACAGCGACACCGAGGGGAAATCAGTATCTGTCATGCCGCGGCCCGGCACCCGCACGATCCGCGCCGAGGCGGCGCGCTCTGCAGGCATCAGCGGGGCCACCCAATCAAGAAACCGGGGCAGGTCCTCTGCGGCGTCGGGATCAAAGGTCAGTTCGCCCCGGCTGGGGTGGCGCAGCATGACGCGACCGGTGGCCTCGTCATAGCTGGCATCAATCGCCATCAGTTGCGGCGCCTTGGCGCCACGGCTGAAATTGGAACAGGGCACCCATGCGCTGCCATCGGCGGTAGAGGCCTCATGCGCGACCGCCCAAACACGATCGCCGGGCATGGTCTGCCCGGCGGTCAGTGTTACCGTTTCCAGCGCTTCCCGGCCGTGTGATTTGACCGGGTGGCGCCAGATTTCTGTAACGGCGTCTGTCATTTGTCTTCCGTCTTGGGAGCGCGTTTCATGCTGGATTTGATATTGCCAAATACGTCCGGTTTATACCCGTGGCTGCGCATGATCAGATACTGCTGCGTAAAGGTGATGGTGTTGTTCGCAATCCAGTAAACCACCAGACCCGAAGCAAAACCGCCAAGCATGAACATGAACACCCAAGGCATCCAGGCAAAGATCATCTTTTGCGTCGGATCGGTGGGCGCCGGATTCAGTTTCTGCTGCAGCCACATGGACACACCCAGAAGGATGGGCAGGATCCCGATGAACACGGTGGCAAAGATGGTTCCGGGCTCGGGGCCAGAGAACGGCAGCAGGCCGAAGAGGTTCATTAGCGAGGTCGGATCGGGCGCGCTGAGGTCCTGGAAGGGACCAAAGAAGGCTGCGTGCCGCAGTTCCAGCGTGACGAAGATCACCTTGTAGAGCGAGAAGAAGATCGGGATCTGGATCAGGATCGGCAGGCAGCCCGCAGCGGGGTTCACCTTTTCCTTCTTGTAGAGCTCCATCATTTCTTTCTGGAGCTTCTGACGGTCGTCGCCTGCGCGCTCTTTCAGCTTTTCCATCTGCGGCTGAAGTTCCTTCATCTTCGCCATCGAGGCATAGGATTTATATGCCAGCGGGAAGACCAGGATCTTGATGAAGATGGTGAGGCCGATAATGGACCAGCCCATGTTGCCGATCATCGCGTGCAGCCAGTGCAGGACGGCAAAGATCGGTTTGGTCAGGAAGAAGAACCAGCCCCAGTCGATGCTGTCGAGGAAGCCTTCGATGCCGTCTTTTTGATAGCCACGGATGGTCGCCCATTCCTTGGCGCCGGAAAACAGCATGGTGGTGACTTCGCTGCTTTCGCCATCGGCGAGGGTCGCGGTCGGCAGCACGACGTCGGTCTGGTAGATCTCGCGCCGCTCGTCGTATTTCGCGATCGAGCGGAAGCCCTGACCGGGTTCGGGAATCAGCGTGGACATCCAGTAGTGGTCGGTGAAGCCGAGCCAGCCGTTGGATTCGACCTGCTTGACCTCGGCGCGCGATCCATCACGCGGATCGGGGTCGAAATCGGCCATGTCGCCATAATCGATTTCCGCCAGCTCTCCGTCGGCCATGCCGACGACGCCTTCGTGCAGGATGAAGAAGTTTTTCAGATTCGCAGGTTCGCCGTGACGCGCCAGGGTGCCATAAGGGGCCAGGGCCACGGTGGCGCCGCTGGCGTTCTGAACCGATTGGGTGACCGAGAACAGATAATCCTCATCCACTGCGACGGTACGGGTAAAGGTCAGGCCCTTGCCGTTGTCCCAGGTCAGGGTCACCGGGCTGTCCGGTGTCAGAACCTGGCCTTCGTCCGCAGACCAGACGGTATTGGCGCCCGGAACATCGTCAAAGCTAAGCCCGGTGCCCGGTGCCCAGCCATAAAGCGCGTAAAAGGCATTGTCCTCGCCCACCGGGGACAGGACCCGCACGATGTCGGAGTCCTCTGCCAGCTCGACGTGGTAGTCTTTCAGCGCCAAATCATCGATCCGCCCACCCTGAAGCGAGATACTGCCCGCCAGGCGCGGGGTATCGATGGTCAGGCGCGGAGCGTCGGGGGCCTGGGCCTCTTCGCTGGGCTGGGTGCTGACCGCGGTATCAGGCTGGGCTGCGCCGGGCGCAGCTGCCGTGTCTCCCGCAGGAGCCGTTTCATTCGCCACGGTTTCCGGAGCAGGCTCCGGTTCCGGCGGCGGGAAAAAGCTGTACCACCCAAGGATCACCAGGAAGCTGAGTGCTGTTGCGAGAATGAGATTCTTGTTCTGATCGTCCATTGGGGACCGCCACCTCGTGCATGGAATGACAGGGTGTGGTTCAACAGAGGTGGACCCCAAAGGTCAAGCGGAATCCGGGAAAACAGGGGCGGCATTCCGCCCCCGGCGCCGGGAAATCCAAAAATCAGGGGTTTTGCCGTCCAATGGCCGGTGCGTCCTGCAGTTTGGACTGATGCGCGGTGATCCAGTCCAGAGTCTGGTCAAAGGGCATCGGGCGGCCGATGCCAAAGCCCTGAACATGGTCACAGCCCAGTTGCGACAGCAGCGCGTGCTCGCCCACGGTTTCAACGCCTTCGGCCAGGGTTTCCAGGTCCAGACGTTCGGCCATGGTCAGGATCGCGGCAATCAGTTTCTGCTGCTCCGGATCGCGGTCCGATTTCATCACGAAAGAGCGGTCGATCTTGATCCGGGAGATATTGAAGCGCCGCACCGCCGAGATCGAGGCATGGCCGGTACCGAAATCATCCAGCTCAATCCGGCAGCCCATGGCGCTCAGCGCTGCGATATTACGGGTCACCACATCGTCGGGCTGGTCCGTCATGACGGTTTCCAGAATTTCGACCGACAGGCGGTCCGACGACAGGCCAAAGCGTTCCAGTTCCCAGCGGATATTGTCGGCAAGGCCGGGGTTGCGCAGCTCCTGGGTGGCAAAGTTCACCCCGACAGAGGGAACCTCCACACCAGCCGCGTCCCATGCCTTGATGGCGGTGAGAGAGTGGAACAGCATGACCTGGCTCAATCGCTCCATCAGCCCGGCCTCTTCCAGCGCGGGCAGGAAGGTATGAGGCGGGATCAGGCCGCGGACCGGATGCATCCAGCGGGCCAGCGCCTCAAACCCGGACACTCGTCCGGTATCCGTTGAGATCTGGGGCTGGAACCAGGGCATGATCTGACCGGTTTCCAGCGCCTCGGCAACTTCGTCGCGCAGATTACAGCGCGCTTTGGTGCGGTGATAGATATCTGCGGAATAGACCCGGATGCCCGAGGGGCCATTTTGCTGCGCCTCGGCCAGCGCGGTGGCGGCGGCAGCGACCCAGTCGGAAGGTTTGGTGCCCGGCGCACGGCTGCGCAGGCAGAACCCGATGGAGCAGGAGATATAAACCGATGTGCCATCAAGCGAGATCGGTTCTTCGACCGAGGCCTGCATGCGGCCGGACAGCTGCACGCAGGATTCCAGGTCCAGCTGCAACACGGGTGTCAGGCAGATGCCGAATTTGCTGTCGCCGATCCGTGCCACGATATCCTTATTGCGCAGGGTGCTGGCGATGCGGTCGCCGCAACGCTGCATGATCTGATCGCCGGCTTCCTGACCGTAGCGATCCACCACGTTTTTGTAATCGTCGATTTCGATGATGTAGATGACCGAGCGCAGCCCGGTATCAGAGGTATCCTCGAACACGTCGCGCACACCCAGTTCGAACCCTTCGCGCAGCATCATGCCGGTGATGCTATCCCGGGGTGTGCCGCGATTACGTGAGCGGTCAAAGCCGCCAAGGGCCGCGAAGAGAATGGGAAGGCCGAGTGCCACCCAAAGCAGCGCAGCCTCGCCGCCAATCCAGAAGGTCGCCAGTGTCAGGGCAGGCAGAAACGCCAAGACAGGAGGCGTGAACAACGCAGGAGCGATCTTTCTCCGGATGTGCGTCAGCAGACCTGAATTGAGTTTTGGCATGAGCGGACCTTTCACCTTCTGCACAGGGGTGCATGCAAAGACTATGATCCGCTTCTGACTGCGGAGTTAACGCAATACGGGAATCTTGTCCAAATCTTCTGTTTCTGATGGGTTTTTCACGCTCAACCCTACAAAATCGAACAGTTTCGGGTCAAGAAGATGCGAAGGGCGTGCATTCATCAGGGCCCGGAACATAACCTGACGGCGCCCGGGGCTGTTTGATTCCCACTGATCCAGGATCTGTTTGACCTGCTGGCGTTGCAGGCCGTCCTGGCTTCCGCAAAGGTCGCAGGGGATGATCGGGTAGTTCATCGCCTTGGCAAATTTCTCGCAATCCGCCTCGGCCACATGGGCCAGGGGGCGGAACAGGAAGAGGTCGCCCTCTTCATTGACCAGCTTGGGCGGCATGGTGGCCAGTCGCCCGCCATGAAACAGGTTCATGAAGAACGTCTCAAGGATGTCATCGCGGTGGTGCCCCAGCACAACTGCGGAGCAGCCTTCCTCGCGCGCGATCCTATAAAGATTACCCCGGCGCAGGCGGGAGCAGAGGGCGCAATAGGTCCGCCCCTGTGGCACCTTGTCGACGACGATACTGTAGGTGTCCTGATATTCGATGCGATGCGGAACGCCCATCTTTTCAAGGAATTCCGGCAGAACCGTTGCCGGAAATCCGGGCTGGCCCTGATCCAGGTTGCAAGCCAGAAGGTCAACCGGCAACAGCCCACGCCATTTCAGTTCATATAGAACCGCAAGCAGGGTGTAGCTGTCCTTGCCGCCGGACAGGCAGACCAGCCAGCGCGGCGTGGTGCCGTCCGTGCGTCGTTCCACCATGCCGTATTGATCAATCGCTTCGCGGGCATAGCGGACTATGCGTTTGCGCAGCTTCTTGAATTCGGTGGTGGAGGGCGCACCGGCAAAGAGCGGATGGATTTCGTCCAGATCATCATCAAGCATGACGGCCCCGTAGCCTGTCAAAACGGCTTTGCCAAGAAAAAAGCGGGGCACAAGATTTTGAGCCGAGAGTGCCTGTCGTGGGCACTGGGCGGGGAATAGCAGCCCCTTAACCCTGTGACCTGCTCTTTTGTTCGGCCTCGTGCTGTGGATCGCTGCCCGGGACCGGATCGTAGCCATCTCCGCCCAAGGGATGGCAGCGGCCGATTCGCCGCAGGGTCAGCCATGTTCCCTTTACCGCGCCGTGTTTTTCCAGCGATTCCAGCGCATAGGCCGAGCAGGTGGGTTGATACCGGCAGTTAAAACCGACCCAGGGACTGAAGATCAGCCGATAGGCGCGCACGGGCAGGGCAAGGATGCGGGCAAAGAAGGTCATGCTGATCAAGATAGGAAGCAGGTTGGGCCCGGGGAAGGCCCCGCAGACAGGATCAGCCGTGAATCTTCTTCAGGGCGTAGATCAGGTCGCGTTTCAGCTCTTCGAACGGGCGCTGGGCGGTTTCATTGGCTCGGCCAATGAGCACATAATCCCAGCCGGGGCGGCCGTGACTGGGCAGAATCATCCGAGCCACCTCGCGCAGTCGGCGTTTGGCCCGGTTGCGGGCAACGGCATTGCCGACCTTTTTTGAACAGGTGAAGCCAACGCGAATGCCGCCGGTATCCCGGCGGTTGCGACCCTGGACCATCATGCCCTTGCTGCCCTGACGACGCGCGCGCGCCGCCGCAAGAAACTCGCGGCGCTTGGTCAACACCTCGATCCCTTGCGGGGATTCGGCGCCGTCTGGACAAACGGAAACCGCCGAAGGCGTGTCCCGGTCGTCGGCAGAGCCGTCTTTGGGGGCCTTCGGCGGTGTCATACCGTCAACGCGGATCAAGCAGTGAGCGCGATTTATGCGCTCAGCTCTTTCCGGCCACGTGCGCGGCGTGCGTTCAGGATCTTGCGGCCTGCCTTGGTGGCCATGCGCGCACGGAAGCCGTGGCGGCGTTTGCGAACCAGGTTCGAAGGCTGATAGGTGCGTTTCATCGCTCCGGTCTCCACATTATATCTACGGGCAGGGCGCGGAATCGCCTCCCGGGGTCAAATCTCGAAGCCCGGTCATTAGAAGGGATCGGGCGGCAAGTCAAACCCATTGGCCGGTGTTTTCGCCGCTTTTCGTCCCCTCATGCAATATTTATGTCAAAATTCGGGGGGCTGCGGCGCTGTCGCGTCACGAAAACCGGTGGGATTGTTACAGGGCGCGCATGCGGACTAGTGGATTTCTCACGAAAAATGTCCGGTGATCAAGCGCCCGTGAACTGCTATGCGTCAGGCTCGTGCCGGGGCCATATTGTTCATAGAAAAATGCACCGGAGCAGCAAAAGGCGCCGGGGCAGGCGGATCAACGGGGGAGAACCTCCCCCGGTGGCCGTGCCCTGCCGAACAGCCAAGACATGGGTGAGAGCAAGATGACAGACCTCAAAAAGCCGGGCATCGCGCGGCACCTGCCTTTGATTATCGTGGCTGTGGTCGCGGTGATCGGAGCCGTGACGCTGAAGGATTACCTTACCTTCGACACGCTTCGGGACAATCGGGAGGCGCTGTTGCAGTTCCGTGATGAGAATCTGATCGGCCTCGCGGCGGTTTTTGCGGCCGTTTACATCGTCATGGTCGTGTTTTCGCTTCCCGGCGCCGCTGTTGCTTCGGTGACCGGCGGGTTCCTGTTCGGCCTTGCCACCGGGACCACGCTCAATGTGGTCTCGGCCACCATCGGTGCAGCAGGCATCTTCCTGGCGGCGCGCTGGGGGCTGGGCGAAACACTTTCGGCCCGCTTCGAAGCCGCCGAAGGACGCGTGCAAATGTTGAAACAGGCGCTGCGGGAAAACGAGATTGAGGTGCTCCTGCTGTTACGCCTTGTTCCGGCGGTACCGTTTTTCGTGGCCAATCTGCTGCCCGCCATGGTCGGGGTGAAGTTCGGAAACTTTCTGTGGACGACGGCGGTGGGAATCATCCCCGGCGCCATCGTCTTTACCTGGATCGGTGTTGGTGTCGGCGCCGTGTTCGACCGAGGCGAGGATCCCGACCTGTCGCTCCTGTGGGAGCCGCATGTGATCGGCCCGATTCTGGGGCTCTGTGTGCTGGCGGCCATGCCAATCATCGTCAAATCGCTGCGCCGCAAGGGTGCAGGCAAAACGCCGGAGGCATGATCATGCAGCGTATTAAATGTGATCTGCTGGTCATCGGGGCCGGGTCAGGTGGCTTGTCTGTCGCGGCCGGGGCCAGCCAGATGGGCGCCGATGTGGTCCTTCTGGAGGGGCACAAGATGGGCGGCGATTGCCTCAACTACGGTTGCGTACCCTCAAAGGCGCTGCTGGCCAGCGCCAAGGCGGCCTATGGCGCCGCGCATTCCGCGGCCTTCGGGGTGGCTGATCAGGTGCCGCAGGCGGATTACGCGGCGGCCAAGGATCATGTTCAGGATGTGATCGACACCATTGCACCGGTCGACAGTCAGGAGCGGTTCGAAGGGTTCGGGGTGCGGGTGATCCGTGCGCTCGGGCGGTTTATTTCTCCGCGCGAGGTGGAGGCGGGCGATCACGTCATCACCGCGCGGCGGATTGTCATCGCCACGGGATCGTCGCCGCTGGTGCCGCCAATCCCCGGGCTGGATCAGGTGCCTTATGAGACCAACGAGACCCTGTTTGATCTGCGCGAGCGCCCAGATCATCTGCTGATCATTGGCGGTGGCCCCATCGGTCTGGAAATGGCGCAGGCGCATGTGCGTTTGGGCAGCAAGGTGACGGTGATCGAAGGTGACACCGCGCTGGCAAAGGATGATCCTGAGGCCGCAACCCTGGTGCTGGATCACCTGCGCTCCGAAGGCGTTGAGATTGTCGAACAGGCCCTGGCTAGTGAGATTCGCGGCGCGGTGGGGGCTATTGAAGTTGAAGCAAAGGATGGCCGCATCTTCAAAGGTACGCATCTGTTGGTGGCGGTCGGGCGCAAGACTAATACGGAGCGGCTAAACCTGGACGTAGCGGGGATCGAGACCGCGCGCTCGGGGATCAAGGTCGATGACAGCCTGCGCACCACCAATCGCCGCGTCTATGCCATCGGTGACGTGGCCGGGGGGCTGCAGTTTACCCATGTGGCGGGATATCATGCCGGGGTGATCATCCGCTCTGTCCTGTTCGGGCTGCCGTCAAAGGCAAAGACCGCCCATATTCCCTGGGCCACCTATACGGACCCGGAACTGGCGCAGGTCGGCCTGACCGAAGCAGAGGCGCGGAAGAAACACGGCAGCAAGCTGGAGATCGCGCGGTTTGATTTCAGCCACAACGACCGCGCCCTTGCTGAGCGCAAGGCGAAGGGTTTCATCAAGGCGATGGTGGTCAAGGGCCGTCCGGTGGGGGTCACGATTGTCGGCCATCAGGCAGGCGAACTGATCAACCTCTGGTCGCTTGTTCTGGCCAATAATATGAAGATGAGTCAGGTCGCGGCCATGGTCTCGCCCTATCCGACGATTGGTGAGGTTAACAAACGGGTCGCGGGGGCCTATTTCTCTCCTCGTCTATTTGATAATCCCAAGGTTGAACGCGTGGTCCGGTTCGTACAGCGCTGGATCCCCTAAGCCGGAAGGGGCGAAATGCTGAATACGCTGTCGGGCAGATTTCTGGTTCTGACCACGGTCTTTGTAATGCTGGCCGAGGTGCTGATCTTCGTGCCCTCCATTTCCCGGTTTCGGCTGGATTACCTGTCGGACCGTCTGGAGCGGGCGCAGCTCGCCTCGCTGGCGCTTCTGGCGGACGACATGCTGGATTCGGAGCTGGAGAAGGAGCTTCTGGCGAATGCCGGAGTCTTCAACGTGGTTCTGCGCCGGGACGAGATGCGCCAGCTGGTGCTGTCCTCGCCGATTCCGCAGCCGATCGAAGGCACCTTTGATCTGCGCATGGCCGGGCCGTTCACGCTCATTTCCGATGCGATGACGCGTATGGTGACGCCCGGAAACCGCATTATCCGGGTCATTGGCGCGCCGGTGCGAGATGCCGGGCTGCTGATCGAAATCACCATGGAGACCGCGCCCCTGCGGTCGGCGATGATCGATTATGGCGTTCGTATTCTGATCCTGTCGGCGGTCATCTCGGTCTTTACGGCGCTTTTGCTGTTCATGGCGGTGCGGGTGTTTCTGGTGCGCCCGATCAAGGGCGTTGTGGGCTATATGCAGCGCTATGCAGCCGCGCCCGAGGATGCGCGGGGAATCATCCAGCCAAACGCAGGCGTAACTGAGCTGCGCGAAGCCGAAGAGGCGCTGATGAAGCTGCAGACCGAGCTGACCCACGCGCTGAAGCAGAAAGAACGGCTGGCGCAGCTGGGCGGAGCGGTGGCCAAGGTTAGCCACGATCTGCGCAATATCCTGACCTCAGCGCAGCTGTTCACGGACCGCATCGAAACCAGCGAGGATCCACTGGTGCGCAGGCTGGCGCCCAAGCTGGTGAATTCGATCACAAGAGCCGTTTCCCTGTGCGAAGGCACGCTGGCCTTTGGCCGCGCCGAAGAACCCGCGCCAACATTTGCTTTCGTCTCCTTGCATGAAATCGCCTGTGACATCGCCGAAAGCGAGACCTTGGCAGCCAGCGGTGGAGAGGTCGAGATCGTGGCCGCGGTCCCGGCCGGGCTGACCGTGCGGGCAGATCAGGAGCAGCTCTACCGGATCGTGATGAACCTGGTGCGCAACGCCCGCCAGGCCATTGCCGCGACCGGAAAGCCGGGGCAGGTCAAAATCACCGCCAGCGAAGAGGATGACGCCTGGACAATCCGGATCACCGATACCGGGCCGGGGCTGCCAAAAAAGGCGCAGGACAACCTGTTCACCCCGTTCCAGGGTGGCGCGCGCAAGGGGGGCAGTGGCCTTGGCCTTGCCATCGCGCAGGAATTGGCGCGGGGCCATGGCGGCGCCGTTTACATGCGTCAGACTGGCCCGGAGGGCACGGTTTTTGAGATCTGCCTGCCCAAAGGAGACGGAGCGTTTTAAGTCGCTCACGCGCCCGTGCGGGTGCGCTGAAACTAATTTCGTTTTTGGGGTTGCGCCTATCTGCGGGTCACATTAAACCCCGCCACCAGTGGACCGATAGCTCAGCTGGATAGAGTACTTGACTACGAATCAAGGGGTCGGGGGTTCGAATCCTCCTCGGTCCGCCACTACCTGAAACACTGAAAACGGTGTGGACGGCGCAGGTTAGACGAATGGTAAATCCGCATTCGTCTGGGAGCCTTAAATCCCGCAGCAGTGGACCGATAGCTCAGCTGGATAGAGTACTTGACTACGAATCAAGGGGTCGGGGGTTCGAATCCTCCTCGGTCCGCCACTGCTTCTCTTCTCCCCTTTACTTTTTTCGGTGTCGAAGAGACGCCCTCTCGCAGTGGAGCGGGCATGCCGCATTTTCCCGTCGGCATCTATCCCGTCGAAGCGTGAGCTATTCTTTTGCACCGCGGATTTTCTGCAAGCGTTAAAGTTTAGATAGAGATTTCCGGATAGTTTGAGCTTTCAGTACACAACCAATCCAACTCATCGCGGAGCGCTGGAGTGTTTTTTAAAGGTAGGACGCGGGCAGCGCCCGAAAGATCGGAAATGGATCGCGTGCTCGTGGATATGATCGAGCGAACTCAGGCGGTTATCCAGTTCAAAGCTGACGGAACCATCATCTCTGCGAACGAGAATTTTCTTTCGTTGCTGGGATACCAGCTCGACGAGATTGTCGGCAAAAACCATGCGATGTTCGTGGATTCGAAATTTGCAGCAAGCGGGGACTATGCACAGTTCTGGACGGCGCTGCGAGCCGGGCGCAATATGTCGGATCAATATCCCCGACTTGCCAAGGATGGGTCGGTGGTGTGGATCCAGGCGACCTATGCACCTGTGGTTGGTGCCGATGGTGTGACCGAAAAGGTCATCAAGGTTGCAACCGATGTCACAGCCCGCCGTCGTGCCCTGCAGGAGGTTGCCGCCGGACTTCAGGCGTTGAGCGAGGGGGATCTGCGTCAGCGGGTCAATGTGCGCAGCTCGGAAGACACGGTGGTAATCGCCAAAGCCTTCAATCGCTCCATGGAACAGCTGGAAAAGGCCGTTAACACGGTCAAGAATGTGTCCTTCGCGGTGGAGCAGACCGCATCCGAGATCAGTCAGTCGTCCACCGATCTGTCGCATCGCACCGAAAGCCAGGCAGCCACGCTGGAGCAGACGGCGGCGGCTTTGGAACAGCTGACATCGACCGTGCGCGCTGCTGCTGAAGGCGCGCGCAAGGTTGAGGAAATTGTTGGCAACACGCAGTCTGTCGCCGTGCAGAGTGAGCGGGTTGTGTCCGATGCCATTGGCGCCATGTCCGCGATCGAAAACTCATCCGAGCGGATCGCCAAGATCATCACTGTGATTGACGAGATCGCCTTCCAGACCAACCTTTTGGCGCTGAATGCGGGGGTTGAGGCCGCCCGTGCCGGAGACGCAGGGCGTGGGTTTGCTGTTGTTGCTGCAGAGGTCCGGGCGCTGGCGCAAAGGTCGGCGACGGCGGCGGGTGAAATCAAACAACTGATCGACGAGAGCAAGGACAACGTCGGCACTGGCGTCGATCTGGTCGGCCGCAGCGGCGAGGAACTGAAGCGAATCGTCGATGCGGTGGGGACGATCTCCGGTCACATTTCCGAGATCGCCACCGGCGCCTCAGAGCAGTCCACCACTCTGGTTGAGATCAGTGCGGGCGTTTCGCAGCTGGATCAGGTGACCCAGCAGAACGCGGCCATGGTGGAGCAGACGACGGCCGCGACACAGATTCTGTCCAACGATGCGTCGCATCTGATGCAAGAGGTGCAGTCCTTCAAGACGCGTCCGGATATCGGCATGGAAACCAAGGGTGAGAGCTCTGGGAAAGGCCCCTCGGCCAAGGCTTCCGCCCCCCGGCCAAGGCCCGCCGCGCCGGTCGCGGTCGGTAACGCTGCCACGGCCGAGGCTGTGCGCTGGGAAGATTTCTAAACCCTCTGATTGACACGCGCCGCCTTGTCTTGGCTGGTTCGCAGATGTCTCCTGTCATGGGGGCGGGGGTGCCCTCGCGGGGGGCTGATCCCCGGCGACGTGTAAAACTGCTGTGTTGACACTCCCGCCCTGCGCCGCAACGTTTGCGCGCAAAACAGGGGGCATGGATGACTTCGCACGTAGCTTCGGATTTCCCAATGATCCGCACGGTCGGCCTGACGGGGATGCTGGTGACCTTTGCCGATGCATTGAGTGAGCCTTCGAACCGGGCGACGCTTGCCTTTCGTCAGCGACTTGAGGCGCTGGGCCTTGATGGCGTGCTTGAAACCGCAACCTCGCTGGCCTCGGTCTATATCCGTTTCGATCCCGCGATCCTTGATCATCACAGGCTACAGGCCCGGCTTGAGGAAGAGCTGAGTACCCGGGATTGGTATCAGCAGGCGCTGCCGCCCGGGCGCAGGTTCTGGCGGGTCCCCACCGTCTATGGCACCGATCTGGCGCCGCAACTGGCAGAGGCCGCCGATGCTGCGGGGATGAGCGAGGCGCAGGCCATCGACAGTCTGGGATCGGCGCGGGTGCGGGTTCTGACCATCGGTTTTGCGCCGGGGCAGCCCTATCTGGGGCCGCTGGGACCTGAATGGGATCTTCCGCGCCAGACCGAGCTGACGCCGATGGTGCCGCGCGGTGCGCTGGTCTTGGCGATCCGTCAGTTCGTGTTGTTTTCTTCTGCCACACCGACGGGCTGGCGCCATGTCGGACAAACGGGTTTCATGATCTTCCGCCCCGAATCCGAAGCGCCCTTTGCGCTGCAGGCGGGCGATGAGTTGCAGTTCGAACCGGTCTCGCGCGCTGATTTCCTGAAACTGCGAGAGAGTGATGCAGCCATGGGCGGCGCCATCTCAAAGGAGATCACGGCATGAACGCGCTGAAGGTGCTGAAAATCGGCCCGGCGGCCTCGGTGCAGGACGGCGGGCGTCCGGGTCTACTGGATCAAGGTGTGTCGCGCGGCGGCGCTGCCGATGTGCTGGCGTTGGCTGAGGGCGCTGCCTTGCTGCGGCAGGATCCGGGGCTGGCCGCGCTGGAAATGGGCGGCATGGGCGGCACTTTCGAAGCAACAGCGCCCCTGCGCATTGCCCTGACCGGGGCACCGATGGCCGCGACGCTGGATGGGGCGGCGTTGGCGTGGAACGCCAGCCACCGGATCGAGGCTGGACAGCGGCTGGACATCGGCCCGGCCCAGCGCGGTGTTTATGGCTATCTGCACCTAGGGGGCGGTATCGATACGGATCCGGTGCTTGGCTCCCGGTCCGCCCATGTGGCGGCGGGGCTGGGCCGGGCAGTCGCGGTGGGGGATCTGTTGCCTGCCGGCCCGGATGCACCGGGCGAAACGGGGCTGACCCTTGCTGCGGAAGACCGGTTTCAGGGCGGCGAGCTACGCATCGTGGAGAGTTTCCAGAGCGCGTTGTTCCCACCCGATGTGCGCCACCGCTTCGCGGAGACAGAGTTCACTCGGGGCAGCCGGGCCAACCGGATGGGGGTTGAGATGCTGTCTGAAGGGGAGGGCTTTGCGGCTGCCGGGCAGCTCAACATCCTGTCCGAAGTGATCGTGCCCGGTGATGTGCAGATGACCGGCGACGGTAAACCCTTCGTGCTGCTGCGTGAGGCCCAGACCACTGGCGGATATCCCCGGATCGGGACAGTCCTGCCTTGCGATCTGCCCAAGGTGGCCCAGGCGCAGGCGGGCGCGTCGATAAGGTTCCGCTGGGTCTCGCTGGAGGAGGGGTTGCAGATTCAGGACGCATATGACCGGGCGCTGCGCGCCTTGCCGGGCGGTTGCCATCCTCTGCTGCGGGATCCCGCAGATATTCAGGACCTTCTGTCCTATCAACTTGTCAGCGGTGCGGTCTCTGCTTTGGCCGACCCCTTTGCCATTGGAGGCGATACATGAGCAAAACTGTCGATCTGAACGCGGATATGGGCGAAAGCTTTGGCCCGTGGAATATGGGCGATGATCAGGCGCTGCTGGACGTGGTGTCCTCTGCCAATATTGCCTGTGGGTTCCATGCAGGCGATCCGGATGTGATGGCGCGTACCATGGGGCTGGCCCGCGACAATGGCGTCGGCATCGGCGCGCACCCCGGTTTTCCGGATCTGCAGGGTTTTGGCCGCCGCCGGATGCATGTGCCGCATGAGACGCTGGGCAATCTGGTGCGTTATCAGCTGGGCGCCGCACGTGGCATGGCGGCGGCGCTGGGCACCGAGGTGCGGCACCTGAAACTGCACGGCGCCCTGTCCAACATGGCCTGCACCGACTACGATATGGCGCGGGCTTGCTATCAGGCGGCACTGGAGGTGGATCCGGACATCATCATCATGGTGCTAGCGGCCACGGCCATGGAAGAGGTGGTGCGGGATCTCGGCTGCAACTGGTGTGGCGAGATCTTCGCGGACCGCGCCTATAACGACGATGGCACCCTGGTTGATCGCAGTCAGCCGGGCGCGGTGATCCATGATCCGGAACTGGCCGGTCCGCGCATGCTGCAGATGGTCACGGAAGGCGCGATCATCACCGAAAGCGGCAAGCGTATCCCGACCGCCATCGACACGATCTGCCTGCACGGGGACACACCGACGGCGGTGTCTCTGGCCCGCGCGGTGCGTGCCAGCTTGACCGAAGGCGGAGTGGATGTCCGCCGTTTCGACGGCCGCACGGGCTGATCCGTCGCTTGGCCGTCGGCCTGATAAGAAGTGGAGAGCTGCGCCACCGGGCGCGTCTCTCATTATTGTTCTTAAACTATTCAGCGACTTAAGTGGATTTTCTGTGAAATTGGATATTGGCTGCTACCGATAGGCCTGTACCTGCGGTATAGACTGCGCAGCTTTTTCGTTCACAGCAGGATCCGGTGTTATGGCGATGCGTTTCTTCTCTACTCGTGACCGGCCCGTTCATCTGGGGCCTTTCCCGCTTGAGCGGCTGGCGCGGGGCAGGATGCCGGATCTCACTGCGGTGCCTCCGTTTCAGCCGCTGACCTTCAGCCGCCCGGATCTGCCGGGGTCGATCGTCAACGCCATGGGCGATTATCAGGCGATGATGGATGCCATCCGGGATGGACTGGTCAACAAGGCGCAGGCAGGCTGCCCGGAGGATCCCCAGGTGCGGGCGGATCATATCAAGGCGTTTGGCTATTTTGCTGATGCTGCGATGGTCGGGATCGGCCCGGTGCCACAGTCGGCGCATCTGCAGCAGCCCTATCGCAATCCGGATATCGACCGGCTGGCCCATGATCTGAAGACCAAGCAGACCAAGACGCTGGCTTCGGGCATTGATATGATCATGGCGGATCTGCGCGATGCCATGCAGGCGCCGCCCAGTGGGGTCGGCGGGCATACCCGTGCGATCACCTTTCTTTACGAGATGCCGCGCGACCCGCATCCGGGTGAGGATGGCTGCGACTGGCTGCACGACGCGGAACATCACCGCGCCTGCCTGCGGGCCAGCGAAACCGCCGTGGTGCTGGCCAATTACATTCGCCTTCTGGGCTGGGACGCAAAAGCGCATACCGGCACTTCGGCAGATGTGGATCTTAATCAGTTGGCCGTGGCTGCGGGGCTGGCAACGGTGAATGGCTCCCGTTTGGAGAATCCCTATCTGGGGGATCGCTTTGGCCTTGCGGTGGTGACCACCGATTTCGATCTTGCGATGGATCGCCCGCTGGCGCCAGAAGACCAGCAGCCGGGCCTTTCTACCAAGGGGCCGAAATGGTGGCTTGGCGTTGGCTCGGAACGGTCGGCGCTGAATGGGGATCCCTTCGCGGCGCGGGATTTCAAGGATGGGCCGCATCCCTTTGAAACCCTGAAGCGGGTTGAGACGCCGACCACCTATATCGACGAGGCGCGCGTGGCCCGCGTTCCCAAACGCGCCGACATGTTTGCCCGCAGCCAGTTCGGCGACATGGGCAAGGCAAATCAGAAGGCCGCGACCGGTGGGCTTTATGCGCGCAAGGCGGCGCCATCGATGGCGCAGCGGCGGATGCTGGGGGCCTTTGTCCTGTTGCAGGATGGTGAGCCCGCGCAGGGACCGCGCCCCACGGATGCAGAGCGCAACGCGGCCAATGTAAAGGCGGCCAGCTACTGGCTGGGGATCGACGCGGTCGGCATCAGCCGCTGCCCCGACTGGACCTGGTACAGCCATGACGCGACCGGCACGCCCATCGTGCCCGACCACGATCAGGCGATCAGCATGATCGTCGATCAGGGATTTGACACCACTGAGGGCACATCGGGTGATGACTGGATCGCGGTGGCGCAATCCATGCGGGCCTATCTGCGGTTTTCCCTGCTGGGCGGGGTGATCGCGCGGCAGATCCGCAACCTTGGCTACAAGGCCAAGGCACACACCGTGATGGATGGCGAAGTCCTGCAACCGCCGCTTTTGCTGCTGTCGGGGCTGGGGGAAGTCAGCCGCATTGGCGAGGTGATCCTGAATCCCTTCCTTGGCCCGCGCCTGAAATCCGGGGTGGTGACCACCGATATGCCGCTGGCGCATGACAAGCCGATCGACTTTGGCCTGCAGTCCTTTTGCGAGAGCTGCAACAAATGCGCCCGCGAATGCCCCTCGGGGGCGATCACGGCCGGACCCAAGCTGATGTTCAACGGCTATGAGATCTGGAAAAGTGACAGCCAGAAATGCACCACCTACCGGATCACCACGCCGGGCGGTGCCATGTGCGGGCGCTGCATGAAGACCTGTCCGTGGAATCTTGAGGGGATCTTTGCCGAAAAACCCTTCCGCTGGGCGGCCATGAAGCTGCCCAAGGCGGCGCCTGCGCTGGCGAAACTGGACGATGCGCTCGGCAATGGCGAGATGAACCCGGCCAAGAAATGGTGGTGGGATCTGGAGCTGGAAGAGGACGGTGGCTATCGCCCGACTCGTCACCCGGTCAATGCCCGCGGCCTGCAAAAGGATCTCGATCTGAAATACGAGGATCAGACCCTCGCGGTCTATCCCGCGCCGCTGGCGCCGCACCCCTGGCCCTATCCGTTCCCAATGGACCGGGAGGCCGGGATCGAGGCCTATCAGGCGATGGTCACTGCCGAAGAATATCAATCCCGCCGGGCGCGCGGGGAAACCGGGGCCTGGGATCACATCTATTCCAACGACGCGGACAGTCCCGTGCTGCAGGTGATCGTCTCCAAGGTCGAAGATATGAGCGCCGATGTCACCAAGTATGAATTCCGCAGCCCCGACGGCAGCGACCTGCCGGAATGGACCGCCGGAGCGCATCTCGACATCGTCGTGGCGCCGGAATTCCTGCGGCAATACTCCATGTCGGGCGATCCCGCCGACCGGTCAAAGTATCAGATCGGTGTTCTGCGCGAGGATGCCGGGCGGGGCGGGTCGAAACTGCTGCACCGGATCTTTACCGAAGGGCGCCGGATCTTCATTTCAAAGCCGATCAACCATTTCCCGTTGGAGGAGGGCGCTGCAAAGTCCTTCCTGATGGGCGGCGGCATAGGCGTCACCCCGATGATCGCGATGGCGCATCGTCTGCATGCGCTGGGCCGCCCGTTCGAGCTGCACTATTCCATAAGCGACCGCGCAGCGGCGGGATATCTGCCCGATCTTGCGCAGGCGCCTTGGGCGGATCGCGTCCATGTGCATGTCTCGAAGGAAGGCACCCGGGCCGATCTTGATCAGGCTCTGGCGGGCTATCAGGCAGGGTATCACGTCTACACCTGCGGCCCGGATCGCTACATGCAGGGGGTGCTTGAGGCCGCCGAGCGCCAGGGCTTTCCCGAGGAGGCGCGGCATCTGGAGTATTTCTCGGTCCCCGAGGCGCCCGAGTATGAAAACCACCCCTTCACATTGCGCCTGCGCAAGTCTGGGCGGGATCTGCACGTCCCGGCGGACAAAAGTGCGACCGATGTGCTGGCAGAGGCCGGGATCACCGTCGATGTGAAATGTGCCGACGGGATCTGTGGGGTCTGCAAATGTGACCTCCTTTCCGGAGAGGTCGAGCACCGCGATTTCGTCCTGTCCAAGGCGCAGCGCAAAGGCGCGGTCATCCTGTGCCAATCGCGCGCAGCACAAAAGGACGGCACCATCGAGGTCGACCTGTAAAGGAAAGAGCGAAAGGGCAGAGGTTAGCCTCTGCCCTTAGTCTCCCAGGGGCGGAAACCAGTCCGGCAGATGCACCCGGCTGTCAAACCGCAGGCTCTTGCTGCGCAGGACCGAGATCCCCTCGTCCCGCACCGGCGATTGCAACGCGTCCCAGGCCGCTGCCTCTGCTTTCTCCCATGGCGACAGTGGCAGATCGGCAAGGGCCGCGTATTGCGCTGCCATTTCCTGATGTGCTTGCTTCCAGGCCTTGCCGGGGGTCCCGGTGCCTACTGCGCCTGCAACCTCGGTTCGGATGTCGGCCATCTCGGTCGCCGCCTGCCGGTTGGCGAACTTCAGATGCGCAAGATAGACGCCGCGTGGCATGCAATAGGGAAACTCCGCCAGCCGCCTTGGCCGCACCTGTACCCCGTGGCGCCGCAGGTCATGCGGCTGACGCACGGCCCAGGCCTTGCTGTAATGCCCGGAGAACACACCGTCATAGGGCGCAGCTCCGGTTTTGCCGTCGGGTGCAAAGACATTCACCCCAAGGGCAAAGATGGCGCTGGCCTCTTGTGCGGCCAGCATCTTCGGCAGAGAAGACCAGAGTTGCGGGGCGACGCAGATCAGTTCATCCGCATCGGTCCGGATCACCCAGTCGTAGATCTCCAGCAGGCCTCGCTGAATTCCGTTCAGAAGACGCCCGCGCCAATGATCGAACCCCTGCAACCGGTCCCGAGGGATCGTGATGACCGATGCTGCCGGGCAAATCTCCTGCACCACCGGGTCCGGCCCATGGGCGACGACAAAGAGATTCTCAGCCCCCAGGGCGCCGGAATAATGTCGGTACCACTGGCGCAAAGCCCAGTAGTCCTTGTGCACCATGGTGATTGCAGCTGCTTTCATGCCTGCACTATGCGCATTTGGTCCCGCTTGGCCAAGTGGATCCTCACGCGACGCCGCAGAGGTAACTGCGGCGGTAGGGGAGGGGGGCATATCCTCCGACGTCGCTGCCAGACTGCAGACGATGGTCCGTCGGTTGTTAGCAGAACCGCCGACGCGGAGGATTCGACTGTTTTGCGACGGATATCAGTCCGAGTCGCTGCCGCGAGTCGCGGGTGTCTTGTGGTCTCATTGTGGCATTCGTCTAGATGTGGGGTTTTGTCGCGAGTGAGTCTTTCCACGCGTCCGTCTGCTGGGCAGGCATGGGGCGGCTCCTGGCAGTTCTTTGGCGCGATGTCTTCACTTAAATCATTGTATTCGCTTGTTATTCCATCTTTCTCCCTGAAAAATGTGTTTTTGTTGATTTTAGGGTTGCGGGTATTTGGAGTTGGGACTAGAACCCCCTTCACCGGCGGCGCTGAGGCGCTACGGGGCGCGGCGGAGACGCTGCTGACGGATCGGAAAGACGGTTGAGACGCTCAGGAGAGACTGAGGCATCTTTGAGGATGAGG
>NZ_JAXGFU010000015.1:0-88859 GCF_041008815.1 Pseudophaeobacter sp. A-200-2
CTGCTCTTTGATCATCCCGATGATTTGCGCCTCGGTGAAACGGCTCTTACGCATTTGTCTGCTCCTACATAGGTTGGGCAGACTCTACTTCATGGTGAGGGATTTTGCGGGGGGCAGGTCAGCCGCTATGCGATCAGGATACAGGCTGAACCGTCATGCGCGCGCCGCTGGAAAAGACATGCGGTCTTACAGTCAAGCCGCCAACCGATGGGCGACAAGCCCGCGCTTACGATCCACGCGAACCGCCTTGGCGGATCAATTTGACTGTGCAAAATCGCTTGACTGAGACGCCCCCGTTACCGAAGTCCTGATCCTAGCAGAAAACTCCAGATTCAAACGATCCAATTTTTAGGGGGCAGAGCAGCCTCAGATCCTTCGATTCTTCGGTCATGTGCGGGCGGCCATAGCTGCCCAGGGACAGGCGGAACTGTTCTCGGATATGTGCCAAGACGACCATGCCTTTTGCGCTAGCTCTGACTGAGCGGCCGTCTGCGCAAGTCCCGATGCCCTAGCGGGCGGACACCAATGAGGTTGGCGATAGACGTCCTGAACTTATTGGCCATCTCGGTTCAGAAGAAGGGCATCAAGTTTTGAGAAGATCCTATCGCTGCCATAGCGGTCCACCAGAAGTGCCCGGTTTGCCTCGAGTTCCCGTTGTCGTGCGGTGGTGTCCTGCGCGCGGAAGCGTATGATTTCGTGAGCTGCGGCAGCGGTGTCTTGAATGACCCAGCTGGGAGAAAAGAGCTGTCCAGCATCGTCTCTCTCCCAAATCACGGGGTGGCAGCCCGTGAGGACACCGTCGGCCAATGCGTAATGAAAGCTCTCAGTGTCGCTGGGGGACAGGATGTGATCTATCTTCTGGTAGAAGACCGCAACATCATTGCCCCACCCATAGAAATGTACTTTGCCCTGCAGGACAGGATCTTGCTCTATCCTGCCGAACTCATGTGCGAAGCGCTCCATTTCCGAAGCACGGCTCGGATGAAGCATAAACGGCAGTTCATGCGGCTGCGGACCTTTTAGATGTAGATGGGCCTCATGCCCTTTGGCATGAAGGTCCAGTATAAGATCTAGGGCTCTATCAAGACGCTTGCTCATCGGGATCATGCCAACCATGCCGAGATGGATCGCGCTAGAAGGCGCTTTGGGCCTAAATAGGTATTCCTGATCGAGTAAGAAATTGGGGATAACAACCGTTTTTTCTTCAGGCCATCCGAACAGTTTGATTGCCTTTTGCCGCACCCATTCTGTTACGAAAACGAAATGGTTTACGTTTTCGTACCGGATTTGGGGGCCGAACTTGCGGGCCCGGTCTCGGACTTCTTGCGCATGCACCCGCACGATCAGGTTTTGGCCCGGGCGGATGTTCTGGGAATGCCAAGCCGCATTCGCCAAGCCCCATTCACAAAAAACTGTATCCGCGGTTTCAAGCAGTCGGCGGGAGCGTTGCTCATTTTTGGGCTCACCCCATTCCCAGTCATCGTAGCTGACCCGGTGCCCCTGTGTTTTCAGGCCGGAAAAATAGGCGTGGCAGAACTTTGGATCATGTGCCGCCAGGATGATGTTCCTGCGCGGGGATGGGGCTGGGTGCTCCAGGACGTGATCGAAGTGAGCGCTTTGTCCGGAAATCGCATGGCGGTCATATAGGGTTTGGCGCAGTTCCGGATCGATTGCAGGCGCTGTACGGGACAGAATAGCCCGGAAGTCATCCAGGTCCTTGGCATAGAACGGGTAGTCTTCTTCGAGGACGCCAGTGTTCACAGGGCTGGGGAAGGCAATACAGGGCAGGCCTGCAATCACATTCTCCACCAGCTTGCTGGACAATTCCAGAGTGTGGTTTTCGAAGTCGGCCGGGCGCCAGCACCATACGAAATCCATACGCCGCATTTCTTTGAGAACGTCCTGGCGCTCCATGGCTCCCAATTGCCGCGCCTGGATACGTTCCAGGAGAACCGCTGTCTCATGTCTGAACTTTTTGTTTTGCTCTGCAGTTCCGGCTCCGGACACCTTATCGCCGACCAGAGTGACTTCGATATCAAGACCTTCGGAGCGGAGCGTTTCCACCCAGCTGGCAAGTTGCCGAATGCCCCATTGCGGTGCGATTTTGCCGGCGTAACCAATGCGGATCGTCCGATCTTCGGTGACGGCGCGGGTGGCTTTGAAGAAGTTGTCCGGCACAGGGGGCGGCAGCGGAATAGACCGGAAGGGCACATCGGTAAACTCTCGCAATAGAGCTTCGATCTGAGGGGTCTGCACCAGCAATGCAGCGGACTGGCGGGCAATGACATCCACCGCATTCGCGGCCTCTGGTTTGGGCTGGATGCCTGCGGGAGTGTGTTCGTAAATGTCAGTCAGATAGGCATAAACCCGCTTATACAGTTGGCGGTCCGCCATCAGGGTTTGTGTTGCGGTCAGGCCGCGTACAAAGATTGCCGATAGCTCTGGGAGAAGATGATCAAGACCCCGGATCAGTGCTGCGCAGTCGGTTACCGACAGGATGTCCGTTTTCAAGGCCGTATTGCCCGGTGTGATAAACAGCACGTTCGGGTGTTTCAGCAGATCCCCAACGACTGCATCACGACGGATTGGTTGCTTGGAAACGATGATGACTTTCTGCGTTCGGGACAAGATCCTCGCCATCGAGGCCATCCATATCGCCGATCCATCGACCGTGTTCAGATCGATATCTGCATAAAGGAGCCGCCGTGTATTTCCAAAACCTCTGAAGGTAATCAGGTCTTGATATGGCGTCGCCATATCAACGTATTTTGTCTTTATATCCGAGCGTATTTTCCGGGCGTATTTCTTGAAGTCCTGATGTTCGGTTGTGGGCGAATTTCCGATGGCGGAAGAAAAAAGCGCCTCAAACCTCTGAACGCATAGATCGACCGCAGCCTCCTCATCCATTTTACCTGCCAAGGTGAGGCAGCTTTCAAGTTGAGAAACGGATGAGCTATGTGAGATCGCCGCGCGCAATAGCACATACGAAGATAAATGCCTTGAGGTGCCGTGCAGATGCCAGCCAGATGACAGCAGGCCATCCACGAAATCCGGTAGCGGAAGATCAATGTCTTTCATTGAGTGGCTCATATTGCTGTTCGGTGGCCGTCAGGGTGGATGAAATCATTCACCCTCTATCATGAGGAAGATGTAACGGCCTGTGCGACATTGGCGACGACTTTTTGCAGCAGGGCTTCGTCCAGACTTTCTCCCATGACCCTGATCAGGGGTTCGGTGCCGGATTTGCGGATCAGCAGGCGGCCGCTGCCATTCAGATCCGCTTTGCCGTGGCGGATTGCCTCCTGTACGGCGGTCTGCTCCAACGGGTCCTGTCCGGGCGTGTAGCGCACGTTCTGCAAAAGCTGTGGCACAGGGGTGAACTGGCGGGTGAGGTGACTGGCTTTCTCGCCGGTTTCTTTCAGAAGCGCCAGCACTTGCAAGCCTGCCAGCAACCCGTCGCCAGTTGTGGTGTTATCGGTGATCACGATATGCCCCGACTGCTCGCCGCCCATGTTAAAGCCGCCTTGACGCATTTCTTCCACCACATAGCGGTCTCCCACTGCGGTGCGGCGCAGCGTGATGCCTTGCTCTGCCAGATAGGTTTCAAGGCCAAGGTTCGACATTACCGTGGCCACAAGCGTGTTGTGTTTAAGCATGCCTTTGCGGGCCCAGGAGGTGGCAAGCAACGCCATGATCTGGTCTCCGTCCACCACCGTGCCGGTTTCATCCAGCATGATGATGCGATCGGCGTCCCCGTCCAGGCAGATTGCCAGATCCGCACCGGTTTCCAGCACGGTTTTGGCGGCCAGTTCAGGGGCGGTGGAGCCGCAACCCTTGTTGATATTGTAGCCGCTTGGCGTGATCCCGATTGGAATGACTTCGGCGCCAAGCTCCCAAAGCACCTCCGGTGCGGCCTTGTATGCGGCGCCATTGGCGCAGTCGACCACGATCTTCAGACCGTCAAAGCGTACCTGGCTTGGGATGGTGGTTTTGGCATATTCCACGTAGCGTGCAGCGGAATCGTTCAGACGGGTGACCTGGCCGATATGATCGCTGTCCGTGATCACGCTTTTGGCCTCTAGGATGGCCTCAATCTCCCGCTCTGCCTGGTCCGACAGCTTGAACCCGTCAGGGCCGAAGAATTTGATGCCGTTGTCATGATGCGGGTTATGGCTGGCCGAAATCATCACTCCCAGATCTGCGCGCATTGAGCGGGTCAGCAGGCCCACGGCCGGAGTGGGCAGGGGCCCCAGGGCAAAAACGTCCATGCCAGCGGCCGTGAAACCGGCGGTGAGTGCGTTTTCCAGCATATAGCAGGAGCGTCGAGTGTCCTTGCCGATGACCACGCGCCGGGTTTTCGAGGTGGCGTTGAAGTACTGCCCGACGGCGGCTGCAAGATCGACCATGAAGGGGGCCGTCATCACACCTGTATTGGCCCGTCCGCGGATCCCGTCTGTTCCAAAGTATTTGCGTGTCATTCTCGGGTTCTCCAGTCATTACCGCATTGGGAAACAGGCGATGTCCTATGCTTCCCAATGCTACTACCGGCTGTGCAGTTTACGTGCAATCGACTTGCCTGTTTTTTAACTCATTTGCCTGCACGGTTTGCCGGTTGTAATTGAAAGCAGAGTTGCTAGAACGCGAAGTGCATGCAGTGCATCGAAGCGAGGGTACGTCTTGAAAGTTCTCATGGTGTTTGGTACCCGCCCTGAGGCCATCAAGATGGCGCCGGTGGTAAAGCAGCTGCAAGCCACGCAGGGTCTTGAGGTCGATGTCTGCGTGACCGCTCAACATCGTGAGATGCTGGATCAGGTTTTACAGCTTTTCGATATCACGCCGCGGTTTGATCTGAATGTGATGAAGCCCGGCCAAGATCTGACCGATATCACCTCGTGGATCATCCAGGCCCTGCGGGACGTGTTGAAAGATCATCGCTATGATCGGCTTCTGGTGCATGGGGATACCACAACGACAATGGCAGCTGCCATGGCTGCATTTTATGCTCAGGTGCCAGTTGGGCATGTTGAAGCCGGTCTGCGCACGGGGAATATCTATGCGCCTTGGCCGGAGGAAATGAACCGCATGTTGGTGGGGCGGATCGCCGATCTGCATTTTGCTCCGACCGAGACGGCCCGGCAGAACCTTCTTGCGGAAAATGTCTCCGATGACCGTATCGTTGTTACCGGCAATACGGTGATCGATGCGCTGCAACAGGTAGTTGCGCAGTTCGAGATTGATCCGGCGCTGAATGCGCAGATGCAGGCGCGTTTCCCTTTCATCGAGGGTGGTCAGCGCATGATCCTAGTGACCGGTCATCGACGTGAAAGCTTTGGTCAGGGTTTTGAGAACATCTGCCATGCATTGCGGGCGATCAGCGAAGAGGGCGATGTGCAGGTGGTCTATCCCGTGCATCTCAATCCGAATGTCCAAGAGCCGGTCAGGCGGATCCTTGGGGGTGCGGCGAATGTACATTTGATCGAGCCGCAGGATTATCTGCCATTCGTGTGGTTGATGCAGCGTTCCTATTTCTTGATCACCGACTCTGGCGGTGTGCAGGAAGAGGCTCCAAGCCTTGGCAAGCCGGTTCTGGTCATGCGCGAGACGACCGAACGCCCCGAAGCTGTAGAAGCGGGTACCGTGCGGCTTGTGGGAACCGATGCCGACAAGATCCGCAATGAGGCTCTGAAATTGCTGAGTGATACAGAAGCCTATGAGAGCATGGCGCGGGCCTTGAACCCTTACGGGGATGGCAAGGCCTCGGAACGTATCGCTGCAACTTTTCTGAGCGTCTGACCTACCCTTCTAATCTGACAGATAGAGAGAAAAATGTTCGACCGTATTTCAATGATTGGTCTCGGCTATATCGGCCTGCCGACTGCCGCTCTGTTTGCCGCCCGTGGGATTGAGGTAATCGGAGTGGATGTTTCTTCCAAAGTGGTTGAGACGATCAATGCTGGCAAGATCCACATTGTTGAGCCTGAATTGGACGGGATCGTGCACAAGGCGGTGAGCGACGGCAAGCTGCGCGCCACGCTTCAACCTGAACCGGCCGAGGCATTCATGATTGCGGTGCCAACCCCTTTCAAAGACTGCTACGAGCCAGATTTAAGCTATATCCAATCGGCCGCGACGATGATCGCCCCTGTTCTAAAGGCGGGTGATCTGGTGGTTCTGGAAAGCACATCCCCCATCGGTGCGACCGAGCAGATGGCAGTGTGGCTGGCACAGGCGCGCCCGGATCTCAGCTTCCCGCAAACCGCGGGTGAGGGGGCCGATGTACAGGTGGCTCATTGCCCCGAGCGGGTTTTGCCGGGGCATGTGGTACGCGAACTGGTGGAAAATGATCGTATCATCGGGGGCATGACTGCCCGGGCGAGCGAGATGGCCACCGCGCTTTACAAAAAGGTCGTGCAGGGGGACTGCATCGTGACCGATGCCAAGACCGCCGAAATGTGCAAGCTGACCGAGAACAGCTCTCGCGATGTACAGATTGCCTTTGCCAACGAGTTGTCGGTGATTTGTGATAAGTTTGGCATCGATGTCTGGGAGCTGATCTGTCTGGCCAATCGTCATCCCCGGGTCAATATCCTGCAGCCTGGCGCTGGCGTTGGCGGTCACTGCATTGCAGTGGACCCCTGGTTCATCGTCGCTTCGGCGCCAGAAGAGGCCAAGCTGATCCGCGCTGCCCGTGATGGGAATGACACCAAACCTAAATGGGTGCTGCAAAAGGTGCGCGAGGCGGTGATGGAAGTGCTATCCGCTGATCCGTCGCGATCGATGTCTGACGTTAAGGTGGCCTGCTTGGGTCTGGCCTTCAAACCGAATATCGATGACCTGCGCGAAAGCCCGGCGTTGGGGATCACTTTGGAGCTCAGCAAGCTGGGGTTTCAGGTCTTGGCGGTGGAGCCGCATATCGATGGGCTCCCCACCAAGTTGGAAGGAAGTACCATTGTGCTTTCGGAGTTGGACGAGGCATTGGCTGTGGCCGATGTGGCTTGCGTTCTGGTCAAACACTCTGCCTTTGAAACGCTCAGGGATAAATTGCCTGAGGGCCTGAAAGTGATCGACGTGGTCGGGTTGTGAGGTTGCGTGGTCCGGCGGCAGGTCGGGGCTAAGGGAGCGGGTTGCGGTTATTGTGCGTGTTGGGTTGAATGGGCTTTCCGTCCTTGTTCCTTTAATGGTGCTAACTCATAAAGAAGACGTATTTCCTTGATGACTGAGAATGTAGGACTGGTGATGGAACTTTCTGATCAAACTGAACTGTCTGATCTGCGCAAGCAACTTTCGGCGCAGGAAAAGGTCTTAGAGGAGCGCTATGCGGATATTGCGATTCTTGGCCAGGAAATCGCAGCAAGATCTCAAAAAATCACAGATTTGGAGGATCAGCTCAAGGCGGTGCAGCAGGAGCGTGATCGTTTCGCGGAACGTGTCAATGCACTGGAGCATAGCATGTCTTGGAAAGTGACGGCACCGTTGCGTAAGTTGTCTCTCGCTCTTCGGAGATCCTGAGCCTGCATCAATTTTCATATCTAACTATTCAACATGGTTGCACCAAACGGTTCAGCCTGTCGTTCATGATGTCTGCAATACGGCTCCAGGAATACTGGAGTTGTGCGCGCTGACGGGCTTTGTGCCCCAACTGCGCGCGCAACTCCGCATTCGTGAGCAGTACTGTCAGTTGGCGCTGTAGATCCTCGCGATCCCCCTTGGCAAAGACCAGTCCGCTTTCGCCATCTTTCAGCAGACCTTGCATGCCCCCGACCGACGACAGGACAATGGCTTTGCCGGCGGCCATCGCCTCTACCGGTTTCAGCGGCGCAACCGTTTCGGTGACCGGAAGCGGACGGCGGGGAAACACGCAGATATCGAACACTTCCAGCCAGTGCGCGACCTGCTCTGGAGGCACCCGTCCTGGCATGACGCACCAGTCCCCCAGCCCCAGTTCAACCGCTTGGCGGCGCAGGGTCTGGCTCACTGGGGTCCCACGCACTCCGGTGCCCTTTTCATCGCCGACTAGCACGAGCCGGAAGCGATGGCCTGCGGTCTTCAACCTGGCAGCCACAGTGATCAGATCCTCCAAGCCCTCATAGGCTGGGAAGCTGCCTGCATAGCCGATGACCGGCACGCCTTCCGGTAAATTCAGGTCCGCTGCCAGCCTTTTGCCATGGCCTGTCGGGGCAAAATGGGCCGGGTCGCAGCCATTGGGCAAAAAGGTAACCCCCTCTGCGGCCAGCCCGCGGGACATCAGTGTCTGGCGCATTGGCTGCGACAGGGTAAAGACGTGGTCGGCCTGCAGCGCAACCTGGGTTTCCAGCCAGCGTTCATAGCGGTACTGCGGCGTGCCGAGAAACTCCGGTTCCCGGGCTGTGCGGCTCAACTCCCAAAAGCCGCGCATTTCATAAGCCATGGGCAGGTCAAGACGCCGGGCTGCGATTTGTGCGGGCAAGGCGCAGGCATGGTTCGAGGCCGCCATTACCACTTCGGGGCGCAGATCCAGAAATCGCAGTGTGAGCATATCAGCGCTTTCGCGGACATAGGTCGGGTAATTCTGCCAATTCCCGAATTGCGGTTCGGGGGTGCGCAGGTAGGATAAGCTTGAAACCTCCTCCTCAAAGGATCCGGCGTGGACCAAATCGGTCAACAGCACCGCCGGGTCCTCATCCCAGGGGAAACCGGGGCGGGTCAAGCACTGTAGATCCGCGCCGTCATTGTGCAGTGCCGAGGCCAGGTGCTGCGAACGCAAGGCATAGCCTGTCGAGATCCAGGGCAGGCTACTATACAGAACATAAGCGACACGCCCAGGCACTGGCGCCCAGTCCTTGGGGCGCGCGGGCTGTGGCAGCCGACTCAGAGCAAACATATGCTCTGCGCGCTGCTGCAACCTCGATTGGGCCGGACCATCCGGCAACTGCGCAAGCGCTACCGCAGCGCACTCGGGTTCCGCGAGATCCAGCGCCGCTGCTGCCAGCGCAAGTTTGTCGCTCTCACCATTGGCCTCCGCAAGCGCTCGACGCAGCAATCCCCTAGGCTCATATTCAGGCTGCCGCATTGCTAGTATCCGCCCAGCTGCCATATAGCCCTGCGTCAGGCCTTTATCATGTTGCATTGTTCTCTCATTTGACGGTGCCGATATATTAGCTCACCTTCTTTACGTTCTCTTTTCCCAATGGACAAACCAAAGCGGACACGGCACTACAAGCACCCAATGAATCAATATTTTGGGGTGCCTCTCATGATTGATAATATTGCTGCTGGACCAGCGGAAAATCTGAACTATTCTCTTGCAATATGGCGGGACGGACAAACCAGCGGCAATCTTTCCGAACAGACTGAAATCCAACCAGGCATTGCCCTGCATCCGGATCCTGAACTCAAGCTGCAAGGCCACTGGTCTTCTCCTGCCGGGAGATTACTAGAATTGGATGTTTCCACCAGCGGCGAGGGGAACTGGTTCGGACTGCATATGGAGCTTGGCGGCATCGATCTGTCTCATGCTGGCATTATAGGCATCGCCTGTCGCAGTGCCGCGCCGACGATTGAGGTGGTCCGCGTATGCATCCGCTCGGGTCGCAGCGAAGGAGGCTTTGACGATTGTTTTTTCACAAAGCGTATTTTGGCACATCCGGAGGCCTCCAGCCATCTTGACGCCTTGCCGATCGGCCAGCAGCTGGACCTGCCGCCCCAAGCCCCCTGGCGTGAACTGATCCTGTTTCTGCCCCTGCACAGTTTCCGCTTGCACCTACACGATCTGCGTCTCTTCATCGTATGACTTTAACCGTCATAATCCCTGTACATAATGATGAAATTCACCTGCACCGCTTGCTCAGGCATATGCGGCAATTGAATTTCGCTAGCCATGTAATCATCTGCGACGATGGTTCAGAACCTGCGGTTGCTTTTGATCCGTTGCCGACCGCAGTAGGCCTGCCCCCGGAACAGATCACACTGTTACGTCAGGAAATCCCGGGCGGTGCGGGCGCGGCTCGCAATCTTGCGCTTCAACATGTGGCAACGGATCATGTGATGTTTCTAGACGCGGACGATCTGCCGCTACGAGAGTTGCCGGACCTGCTGCGAGACCTAGTAGGCAAAACATTTGATTTCTGCATCTTTCAGCATCACGATAGCCGCCGCAGCACAGAGGGCAAATGGGGGCAAATGCCTTCAGATCAGCACCTATGGCACGCGGCTGCCGCGGATGTGGGATCTTTGTCAGTGGTCTCCTCCACTGCGGCGCTCAACTTGTGCCAGACTGCCAATTACCCGTGGAACAAAATCTATCGTACTGATTTTTTACGTGAGCATGATATCCAGTGCACCGAAATCATGGTTCACAATGATATCGAGTTGCATTGGCGCAGTTTTCTCAATGCAAGAACCATATTGGCAAGCGACCGGGTCGGAGTGGTTCACTACGTTGCCTCCGATCAAAACCGACTGACCAATCGCAACGGCCCCGAGCGCCTCCAAGTTTTCACGGCACTGTCTCGTGTATCTGCCAAAATCCGGTCTTCGGAAAAGCACCGTCCTTTTGCCATTCCCTATTATCGTTTTGCAACTGGCCTTCTACATTGGATTAACGGCTCTATCCGAACTGACCTGCAGCCCGAATTTGCGCGCCAGACCCGAGATTTCATTCAGGCTGAAGTACCGACGGACATCCAGGCTATGATGACCAAGGATCAAGACACCCCTCTTGAACCTTCAGTTGGTGATCTTTCGGTACGCTCGATGGTTAGTCCCGTAATCCTAGAAAAACGGCCTGAACAGCAAGTCTGGCTACATGTTGGCCTGCCTAAATGCGGATCGACGACTCTTCAGCAGCATATGTCGAAATCTGCAGAACTGCACCAAACGCAGGGGGTCTGTTATCCACAAAGCTGGCGTGCTCCGGACGGCTACCGCAACCACCTGCCGCTGGCCAAATTGGCACCGGAATCTTTGCCGCAGGCCCTAGACGAGATTATCTCTGAAGCGCTCAACCGGCAGTGCAGCCGCATCGTGCTGTCATGCGAACATTGGACCAACGCCTTTTCCAGCAGCAACCTGCTCCGACTTCACGCAACCTTGCGCGCTCAGTTCCCTGATTGGCAGGTCCGGGTTGTGGCTTATTTCCGCAACCCATATGATTTTGTGGAATCCTCTTATGCGCAATATGTCCGGGCCGGGCTGTTTCAAATCTCCCGCCGCCGCTTCTATGCTGATGGTGCGCCTTCGATCGAGAAATTTCTTGCCTGTTTTGAAGATAGCTGGGGCTTCCCACTCTATTCCAATTTGCAGTTTGCCCGCCTTCTGACGGAGCATTTCACCTCCGAAGAACTTCTGTTGCGTTCAATTAGCCCACAGGATCTTGCGGAGCCGGATATGCTTGCCGATTTCTGCCGCCTTCTGGAGCTGCCCGCCCCAGAGACTACGCAACGGAGCAACCAGCGTGTTAGTATTCGCAAGCTTGCTGAGCTGGAATATGTGCAGACGCTCACGGATCTGGAGGGTTTTGCTCGCCTGCGTCCAATGTTGCTACAAACGAATGTCACGGGTTCTGCAGATCTCGATATCCTCCGCAGCTCCACGTTGCATATCGACCTTGAAACCGCAGAGGCGATCACGCAGCAAATTGAGAAAGAGCGGGCAGAGCTGCGGAAGATATTTTCGACAGGCATCAAGGGCTTGTGCGAGATCCGCAGTACGACATCCCCGTCAGGCTGGGTTCGCAGCGATCCTCTCAGTGAAAACGACCGGATTGCACTACGGGCATTCGTAAATTCCCAGATGTGCTCAAAAAGTAAAAAGCCGACTGTGGACCTCTAAAAGGCAGTTTGATGCATATGTATCACGGGGGCTTTGACAGGCTATATGAACTGCACCGGGTTTTCCGGAGGCGGATTGATCTAAGTTATGCGGCCATGTCTGATCTTTCCAGAGCCGCGTATAAGTGAAGTGGTCCCACCTTTTCGGATAGTTTTGCAGCTTTGCTAAGGTGTATCGGGTTTAGGTTTCATGCTGCTTATTGCTCTTCCAAGCCCGCCCAATATGCGTCACCGGGCGGAATGCCTGAACGCACACTGGTTCATGAGCCTTGCAGATGCCCGCGAAAAGCTGGAGGATTGGCGTCGGCACTACAATGAGGATAGACTCCACAGCGCAATCGGATACAACGTCCCGATTGCCATGCATTATCCCGATGGCGTCACCAGCCCGTCATCGTGACAGAGCCGGAAAAATCCAGCTTCTGGCGGTCCAAGGTTGGGGCTCAGAGCACAAACCTGCAGACTCTCGTTATGAACGAGGGGCCAGTGGGGGGCAGGTCACTTCAAAGGTTCGGAATACACCTTAGCTCGCTGTCCAGTTTCCTGGGGCCACTTCAGTCGCGACACCCGCGCGATCGCCGCGATCGACTTCGGCCTTCTTGCCCCATTCGTTCAGCGTCTGCAGTGCGCAACCGATCTTCGAGGAAATCGACAGGACCGCCGACTAGCGGCTCTCATGTTGCCCAAGATTGTCCAAAACCATGCGAACGGCACGCTCGCGAACTTCGGGGGAATACTTGTTCGTCGTCTTGCTCATGATGCTCCATCCTACTCAAGAGTTGGAGCATCCGGCAAACCCGGTGCGGTTCAGTAAGCGGTGTGTAGTGGGCCTGACCTGAGCCCGCATGAACGATTGTGCCATATAAGCTCTTATGAAGAATTGCGCTTGCAGTGCTACAGTATGGGCCGTACCTCCTCTATTAAGACGATAAGGTGCGAAGACGAGGAAAAGCATGAAAAAGGCGCTGATCACCGGGGTGACGGGGCAGGATGGCTCCTATCTGGCGGAGTTTTTGCTGGAGAAGGGCTATGAGGTGCATGGGATCAAACGCCGTGCCTCCTCCTTCAACACGCAGCGGGTGGATCATATCTTCGAGGATCCCCATACCGACAATGCCCGTTTCAAGCTGCATTACGGCGATCTCACCGACAGTTCCAACCTGACGCGGATCCTGTCCGAGGTGCAGCCTGACGAGGTCTATAACCTTGGCGCGCAGAGCCATGTGGCGGTCTCCTTCGAGGCGCCGGAATATACCGCCGATGTGGATGCCATGGGCACTCTGCGCCTCTTAGAGGCGATCCGCTTCCTGGGGCTGGAAAAGAAGACCCGATTTTATCAGGCCTCGACCTCGGAACTCTATGGTCTGGTGCAGGAGGTGCCGCAGACCGAGACCACGCCCTTCCACCCGCGTTCTCCTTACGCGGTGGCCAAGATGTACGCCTATTGGATCACGGTGAACTACCGCGAGGCCTATGACATGTACGCTTGCAACGGTATCTTGTTCAATCACGAGAGCCCGCGCCGGGGCGAGACCTTCGTCACCCGCAAGATCACCCGCGGCCTGGCCAATATCGCGCAAGGTCTCGAGGATTGCCTTTACATGGGCAATATCGATGCGCTGCGCGACTGGGGCCATGCCAAGGACTACGTGCGCATGCAGTGGATGATGCTGCAGCAGGACGCGCCGGAAGATTTCGTCATTGCCACCGGCGTGCAATATTCGGTGCGCCAGTTCATCACCTGGAGCGCCGCCGAGCTGGGCATCACCCTGGAGTTCACCGGGGAGGGCACCGATGAGGTTGCCACCGTGGCAGCCATCGAAGGCGACAAGGCCCCGGCGCTGAAGGTGGGCGATGTCATCCTGCGCATTGATCCGCGTTATTTCCGCCCGGCCGAGGTGGAGACCCTGCTGGGCGACCCGGCCAAGGCCAAGGCGAAACTGGGCTGGACGCCGGAGATTACCGTGCAGGAGATGTGCGCCGAGATGGTGGCTGAGGATCTGAAGGTGGCGCAGCGCTCCCGCGTGCTGATGGAGCACGGCTATGACACGCCGGTGGCGCGCGAGGACTGAGGGTATGAGTGCAAAACCACGTCTGTTCCTCACCGGCGGCGGCGGCATGGTGGGGCGCAATGTTCTGGATCACGCGGCAGCGGCCGGTTGGGAGATCCTGGCGCCGCGCAGCCGCGATCTGGACCTGACGGATGCGGGTGCCGTGGAGGCCTATCTGGAGGCGCATAAACCCGATCTGGTGATCCATGCGGCGGGCCGGGTCGGCGGCATCCAGGCCAATATGGCCAATCCGGTGGCCTTTCTCGATGAAAACCTCGCCATGGGGCGCAATGTCATCATGGGGGCGCGGGCCGCGGGTGTGACCCGGCTGATCAATCTTGCCTCCACCTGCATGTATCCGCGCGAAGGGGAAAATCCGCTGCGCGAGGAGAGCATCCTCACCGGCGCGCTGGAGCCCACCAACGAAGGCTATGCCCTGGCCAAGATCATGGCCATGCGCCTGTGCGATTACATCCGTCAGGAGGACCCCGGCGCGCTCTACAAGACGCTGATCCCCTGCAACCTTTATGGCGCTTACGACAAGTTCGACCCGAAACATTCGCATCTGCTGCCAGCCATCATCCACAAGGTGCATCAGGCCATGAAGACGGGGGAGACCGAAGTCGAGATCTGGGGCGATGGCACCGCGCGGCGCGAATTCATGTTCGCCGCCGATCTGGCCGATGCCATCTGGAAGGCGGCAGAGGACCTTGAGACGCTCCCCGGTGCGATGAACATCGGCCTTGGCCACGATCATTCGATCAACGATTATTACGCCACCGTGGCCGATGTGATCGGCTGGCAGGGGGCATTCACCCATGATCTGAGCAAACCCGTGGGCATGAAGCAGAAGCTCTGCTCGACCGAGCGCCAGACCGCCTGGGGCTGGCAGGCGCCGACCTCCTTGCGCGATGGGATCGCGCAGACCTATCGCTATTATCTGGAAAGCGGACACGCATGACCTTCACATACCCTCTTGCCACCTCCTCCTGGGATCAGGCGGAACAGGATGCGCTGCAGCGCGTGATCGCCTCGGACATGTTCTCGATGGGCCCCGAGGTACGCGCCTATGAAGAGCAGTTCGCCGCCCAGTTCGGCAGCAAGTTTGCCGTCATGGTCAACTCCGGTTCTTCGGCGAACCTGTTGATGACCGCGGCGCTCTGTTTCACCAAGAACCCGGATCTGAAGCTGGAACGCGGCGATGAGATCATCGTCCCGGCGGTCAGCTGGTCCACCACCTATTACCCCCTGGGCCAATATGGCCTCAGGATGAAATTCGTCGATATCGACCGCGAGACGCTGAATTACGATCTGGCGGCGCTGGAGGCGGCCATTACGGACAAGACCCGCGCCATCATGGTGGTGAATCTCTTAGGCAACCCCAATGATTTCGACGCCATCCAGGCGCTGATCGGGGACCGCAAGATCGTCATGATCGAGGACAATTGCGAATCCATGGGCGCCACCTATGGCGGCAAGGAAGCCGGCACCTTCGGCGTCATGGGCAGCTATTCGTCGTTCTTCTCGCACCATATCTCCACCATGGAAGGCGGCATGGTGGTCACCGATGACGAGGAACTCTACCACGTCATGCTGAGCTTGCGCGCCCATGGCTGGACCCGCAACCTGCCGAAATTCAACCATGTCACCGGTGAGAAGTCGGATGATCCTTTCGAGGAAAGCTTCCGCTTCGTGCTGCCGGGCTACAATCTGCGCCCGCTGGAGATGTCCGGCGCGCTGGGGCAGGAGCAGCTGAAGAAACTGCCGGGCCTGATCGAAGGGCGCCGCGCCAATGGGGCGCTGGTGCAGGAAAAACTCGCCGATCATCCCAAGTTCATGATCCAGCGCGAGATCGGCAAATCGAGCTGGTTCGGTTTCTCGCTGGTGATCCGCGAAGAGGCGGGGCTGATGCGCGCCGATCTGGTGAAACAGCTGGCTGCTGCCGGGTTCGAATGCCGCCCCATCGTGGCCGGTAATTTCGCCAAGAACGAAGTGATGAAATATTTCGACTATGACATTCACGGTGCGCTGACGAATGCCGATTACATTGATGCAAACGGGCTGTTTGTCGGCAATCATCACTACCCCCTCCCCGAGGCGGTAGCGGCCCTGGCGGCGCTCTGATCCGCGGCGGCAGGCGCCCGGCAGGCAGGACAGCATAAAGGAACAGGCGATGAGCGCATCTTCAACGATCACTCCCATCTTGTTGTGCGGTGGCTCCGGCACCCGGCTCTGGCCCCTGTCCCGCAAAAGCTACCCCAAGCAATTCGTGCCATTGGTGGGTGAGGAAACCCTGTTTCAAGCCTCGGCCAAGCGGCTGTCGGGGGCGGGGTATGCGGCGCCGATGGTGCTGACCAACGCCGATTTCCGCTTCATTGTTACCGAGCAACTGGCAGGTATCGGCATCGACCCCGGCGCCGTGCTGATCGAACCGGCGGGGCGCAATACCGCGCCCGCGGTGCTGGCGGCGGCGCTTTACCTGGAACAGAGCGACCCGGAGGGGCTGATGCTGGTGGCGCCTTCGGATCACGTGGTGCCCGATGCGCCCGCTTTCCGCACCGCGGTTGCGGCCGGGCAGGCAGCCGCCGAGGCCGGTCAGATCGTCACCTTCGGCATCAAGCCGACCCATGCGGAAACCGGCTATGGTTATCTGGAACTGGATGGGGGGCCGGGTGATTTCACCCCCCGGGCCATCGGCCTGAAACGCTTCGTGGAAAAACCCGATGCCGCCCGCGCCGAAGAGATGCTCGCCTCGGGGCAGTTCCTGTGGAATGCCGGTATCTTCCTCTTCTCGGTGAAAACCATTCTTGCCGCCTTCCGCGCCCATGCGCCGGATCTGCTGGCGCCGGTCACGGCATCGATTGCACAAGGGGCGCCGGACCTCGGATTCTTCCGGCTTGATCCCGGCGCCTGGGACGGCTGCCCGGATATCTCGATTGACTATGCGGTGATGGAAAAGGCTGACAATCTGACCGTGGTGCCCTTTGCGGCCGGCTGGTCGGACCTGGGCGGCTGGGACGCGGTCTGGCGCGAAAGCGCCCCGGATGACCGGGGGGTTGTCACCGCGGGGGCGGCCACCGCGATCGATTGCGACAACAGCCTCATTCGCTCCGAGGACGAAGGGCTTGAGGTGGTGGGGATCGGCCTTCGGGACGTGATCACCGTGGCGATGCCCGATGCGGTGCTGGTGGCCGATGCCTCCCGCGCGCAGGACGTGAAGCTGGCGGTGGCGGCGCTGAAGGAGAAATCCGCCAAACAGGCCACCGAATTCCCGATGGATCACCGCCCCTGGGGTTGGTTCGAAAGCCTGGCGGTGGGCGAGCGGTTCCAGGTGAAGCGCATCCATGTGCATCCCGGCGCGGCGCTGTCATTGCAAAGCCACCACCACAGATCGGAACATTGGATCGTGGTCGAAGGCACCGCCAAGGTCACCGTCGATGATGAGGTGCGCCTCGTGACCGAAAACCAGTCGGTCTATATCCCGCTTGGCTCGGTTCACCGGATGGAGAACCCGGGCAAGGTGCCGATGGTGCTGATCGAAGTGCAGACCGGCAGCTACCTCGGCGAAGATGACATCATCCGCTACGAGGATGTCTATGCCCGCGGCCAGGGTGCAAAAGGGTAGGAGCCACGCGGTAAGGTGCCAAGGGGGAGGGCACGCTCAGCGCAGCAGCCATTCCTCGACGCTGTCTGACACCTGCCGCAGCCTGATCCAGCGCGCATCCGTGGGCTGGCCCCGGCGCAGGCGCAGCTTGCCAATCAGACCCACCATGGCCCATTCGGCCCGCTCCGCGCGCGGTACATAAGCGCGGGCGGGATCATAGGCGGGGTTCAGACGGCGGCTCTGCTGGCCATCCGCGTCTTCCTCCCACAGGGGGCTGCCCAGATCGTCGCGCAGGTATTTGCCGCGCCAGCCGCCCCCATCGCCGCCGCCCAGCACGGAAGGTGTGACAGAGACCACGCCGATGGGATCCTCGCCTGCCGCGGCCGGGCGGATCTTGCCGCCATCCAGTGCCACCGCGATGCCGCGCCGGTCCGCGCCCGAAGGATTGCCATCGGCCCATTCGAAATATTCCGCGTAATCGGCGCCGCCGCCGATAAGGGCGCCATCGGCCAGAACATCGCCGTCGCCGGTGATGCGCAGCGCCTCGGTCCAGCTGCTGCCGTCGCTTGAGACCTTGATCGAGAAATCGTCATCGCCCAGAAGGCCCATCTCGGCCCGTCCGCTCCAGCCTGACTGGAACAGCAGCGCACCGGTGTCGGGGGCGGCGGCCTTGTTGATCTTCAGCTGGTGCCCGGCGCCGTCGTGGGTCAGCAGCGTGGCCGGGGCGGCAACTGCCAGACGGTTGCTGGCATCGGCGCTGGTGTTGAGGCCCAGATGCGGCGGCTGGCGCCAGGCGCTGCCATCCCAGTGGCGCAGCTCTTCCTCGGCCAGACCCCAGGCGCGCCAGCCGGGCTGCGGCGCCAGGAACAGCCAGCCTTCACCCTGCCAGATGGCCAGACGGCCTGCTTGCCCGGCCCAGGCGCCGGTTGGCGTGGCCCCAAGCGCCCAGGTATCGCCCGGCGCGGGGTCGGCAGGCGGGGTTTCGGCGTCAAAGGCGGCGACGCGCAGCTGCACCAGCGCATCCAGCATCTGCAGCGCCTCGTTATGGGTCACGTGTTTCTGCGCCTGTGACGGCATCAGATAGGGCAGGGACAGGATCGGGGAGGTCTGTTCTGGCATGTGCTGGGCGGCTCCGGAGGCGAAAAGGGCGGAACACAGCCTGCCCCGGGAGGCGCCAAGGCGACGCTAACCGGGCGGGCGCGGACCCGGCAACACGGGCTAGTCCTGCCCAACCCGGATGATTGTCTTCAATATGTAAACAATATTCCCCTTTTCGCCCCATTCCCGGTCCCAGTGCGGACACGGGGGGTGCCGATCTTCGCCACCGTGATGAGTGCGGTCAGGTCGGAGATGCAGACTGATGGATATTGTGTTTGCGCAGCATTTCGAGACGGGAAACCCTCTGTTCGATCAGGATCTTCGCGATCTTGCGGTGCAGGAGACGGAGAGTGGATCGGTGCTTTATGCGGTGAATGGCTGGGGCGGCGGCACGACCCTGTTCCGGCTGGAGGGTTCCGGCGCCGCGCGCCCCGTCGGGGCAGAGGACAGCCGCTTGCACGGGCGGGTAACGGCCGAAACCGGAGAGGTGCTGCTGGCGCAGATCGGTGATGAGACCCGGCTGCTGCTGCAGGACACGGGGCAAAGTGATCTGTTGTTTCACCGCCTCGGGGCCGATGGTCAGGACGCTAGCAGCCTTGGCGATCAGCAGCAGCAGGATCTGCCCGGCGCCGCAGCGGGTGGGCTCGGGGCGCTGGCGGCGCTGACGCTGGGAGGCGGCGATGCGGTGATCTACGGCATCACTGGCTCCGGCGGACGCCTGTCAGGCTGGCGGCTGGACGCAGGGGGCCGGATGCAGGGCGCGGTTGCCACGGAGGGGGGCGATACTGCCTATCTGCAGCCGGAGACGGTGGCGCTGGCCCTCGGCGGTCCGGCCGGGGCACCGCTGTTGTTTCTGGCCGAAGGCGGCACCTTTCAGGGGCTGCGCAGCTACCGGGTCGATCCGGGCTCCGGCGCGCTGACGGCAGCGGGCAGTTTCGGCGTCGAGGATGGCCTGCCGGTGGGCGGTATCAGCGCAGTCGCAAGCTTTGAGGCGCATGGCCGGACCTGGGCCTTGCTGGGGGCGGGCGGCAGCGGCTCGCTCAGCCTGATGTCGGTGGCGCGCAACGGCGCGCTGTCGCTCTCCGATCAGCTGAACGACACCGCCACCACCCGGTTTGGCGGGCTGTCGGCGCTGGAGGTGGTGACATTGGCGGATGGCACCGTGCTGGTGCTGGCAGCGGGCAGCGATGACGGGATCAGCCTGCTGCGGATGCTGCCTTCGGGGCAGTTGCTGCATCTGACCAGCCTGGCCCACGACAGCGGCTTGGGGCTGGAGAATGTGACGGCGCTGGAAACCCTGGTGACGGGCGACACGCTGCAGGTCTTTGCGGCCTCGGGGGCGGCGGGCGGTATCAGCCGTTTTACCCTCGATCTGTCGGATCTGGGGCAGGTGATCACCGCCAGAACAGGGCAGACCACGGTCGCAGGAGGTGCGGGCGATGATGTGCTGCGGGCGCAGGTTACGGGCAGCACGCTGCGGGGTGGCGATGGCGCCGATGTCTTCCTGCCGGAGGTGGTATCCGGCTGGGTGCAGATCGAGGACTTCACCCCGGGTGAGGATGTGCTGGATCTGTCCCTGCTGACGGGGCTGCGCAGCATGGCGCAGCTGCAGGTGACAGAGCTGCGCGACGGGATCCGCCTGAAATTCGGCGACACGGTGGTGGTGGTGCAAAGCGCCGATGGCGGCGCGCTGGACCTTGCCGATCTGTGGCCGGGCGGGCATTTCAGCCACCCCGACCGGGTGGCCCTGGGGGTGACGCTGGCGGATGGCATTCAATACGGCGGTGGCGGCAATGACCAGCTGGGCGGCGGCAGCGGCGAGGATACGGTGCAGGGTCTGGGCGGTGATGATCTGCTGCTGGGGCGCAGTGGCGATGACTGGCTGATGGGTGGCGATGGCGCCGATGTGCTGAAGGGCCATGGCGGCACCGACCACCTGGAGGGAGAGCGGGGCAACGACCGGCTGATGGGCGGGGCGGGCAACGATATGCTTTATGGCGGTCTCGGCGCCGATGTTCTGAAGGGGCAGAAAGGCAATGATCGCCTGTTCGGAGGGCAGGAGAATGATCTGCTGAAAGCGGGTGGCGGCAATGATCAGCTACACGGTGGCGATGGCGCGGATGCGCTGAAGGGCGGCGGTGGCAGCGACGGGCTCTGGGGTGATGACGGGAGTGACAGGCTGTTCGGTCAGGGCGGACGTGACCGGCTTTTTGGCGGGGACGGCGGGGATCGCCTGTCCGGCGGCGGCGGCAAGGATGTCCTGATGGGCGGGGCGGGCGATGATCAGCTCGACGGCGGCAAGGGCCGTGACCGGCTGGAAGGCGGTGCCGGGGCGGATGTCTTTGTCTTTGCCCGCAACCACGGGGGGGACCGGATCCGGGATTTCACCCCGGGGGAGGATCTGATTGACCTGTCAGATCTGCCGGGACGCGGTTTCGGCTTTGACGATCTGGAGATCAACCGCCGCCCGGCGGGTACATGGATCGACACCGGAGCGGGGCATCTGCTGCTGGAGGATTTGCGCCCGGGCCAGATCGATGCAGATGATTTCCTGTTCTGACCAGATCAGAACAGAAAGTCCTCGGCGCCAAGATCATCAAGCGCGCTGTGCCGCAGGATCAGAAGATCTCCGTCTTCATCCTCGATCACCACATGATCTTTGCGGCTGCGCATGTGATTGTCGCGGAGGTCCTGGAAATCCGTGATGCCGGTGGCATGGGTCAGATCGATCCTGTCCTCGCCGGGGGTGAAATCCCGGATCCGGTCGCTGCCGCCGGAGAAAACAAAGACATCAGCGCCCTTGCCGCCGACCAGAACGTCGCGCCCGGTGCCGCCGTCGAGCTGATCGTTGCCGCTGCCGCCCAAAAGCCGGTCACGTCCGCCCTGGCCCAGCAGGCTGTTATCCGCGCCATTGCCGCGCAGGCGGTCGTTGCCAGAGCCGCCCCAGGCGTCTTCGATGAAATTGATCACCGCGCCCTCCTGGCGCACCGCAGCGGCCATGGCGATATTGTCGTTGATCTCGCCGATTGAGGAATAGGTCCCGGGGCGCAGGTTGATGCGGCTGTCGGTGGTAAGGCCCGAAGCATCGATCAGATCCTGCCCGCCGGCATCCCAGATGGTCAGGATCACATCGCGGTAGCGGCCATCCTCGCCCTTGACCTGCATGCCGCGCGTGTTGTCGGCATTGGTTGCGTATTGATATTCCAGCGCGCCGCGATTGCCGCCGCCATCGCCGAAATAGACCGTATCGCTGGTGCGGGTGGTGGTATTGGCGCCGTAAAGCTCTTGCATGGCCTCGATGTCCCAGAGCATCGGCGTCAGCGGAAAGGCCTGTTTAAGCGCACCGTCGCCGCGTTCCTCCGGGTGGGCGGCATAGGACATCACCGTATATTGGTTGCTGGTCCTTGGATTGCTGGGGTTTTCGTTCGGATGATGGAGGCCCAGGGCATGGCCCAGCTCGTGCAGGTAGGTGTTCCAGCTGGTGTGGCCATAGACCGGCCCGCCGTCGTCACCGGCGCCCGCGAGGAACTGGTCGCGGTTATTGCGATTGATCCAGACATCGCCTGCGCGCGACGGGGTCTCGCCCAGATCCTCCGCATCGGGAAACCCCGAAACAAAGCCGAAGAGGAAGCGGTCGCGGAACTCGGTGCTGGCAAAGCTGACGTCCCCAAACCCTTCGCCCGGGATCACACCGGGCTGCAGGTTGACGCCCGCGACCTCGTTCCAGGCGGCGACTGCCTGCAGCGCCATCTCCTGCTCGCTCGCGGTCATGGAAAAGTCATTGTCGAAAGAGACCCGGCCGCCGCCGACCCGCCAGGCGTCCTTTATGCCGTCTCCATCGGTGTCGACAGCCCGGTTATAGCCCGGCATGTCCGCGTCGAGGAAGGAATAGCGCACCCTGCCGCTGCCGTCATGCCAGCTGTCACCGAGGATGGACTGATAGCTGTTTCTGCGGGCCATGGGCGATCCTGTCTTTCAAATATGCCGGAGATCCGGGAAGGATCTGGTAAATCTCTTTAAGCTGCCTTGCCCTGCGGTCGGGTTAAGCCCGGGCCGTAGATCTCGGGGGCAGGCGGGGCGGAAAAAGGGAGCTGGAAATGGGAGCCTTCCCCGGCGCCAGACCACTGGGCCGGGGAAGGCAGAAGCGGATCAGAACAGGAAATCGTCCGCGCTCAGATCGCTGATATCGCGGTTCACGAGGATCATGCTGTCGCCGTTATCGTCGGTGATCACCACATTGCCGTTCGCTTCGCTCATGTGGTTGTTGCTCAGGTCGGAGAAGTCGCTGATCCCCTCAGCGCTGCTGAGATCGATCTCGTCGGCGCCACGGAAGCCTTTGACCTTGTCGCGGCCTTCAGAGAAGACGAAGGTATCGCCGCCCTTCTGGCCGATCAGCAGGTCGTTGCCGGCGCCGCCATCCAGGGTGTCGCGGCCACCGCCACCAATCAGCTTGTCGCGGCCATCCTCGCCATTGAGAATGTCATTGCCGCCCTGACCCTTGATGGTGTCATTGCCGCCGCGGCCATCGAAACGGTTGTCGCCGCGGTTGCCCACCAGCGTGTCATCGCCTTCGCGGGAGCCGCGCACGTGTTCGATGCCGCGGATGCTGTGGCTGAAGGCTTCGTCGCGCCAGGTGCCGGTGGCCTCACCCCGGCCAAGGTTTACCTCGACGGCATCGACGCCCGAGCGGTCATAGCGCAGCCGGTCATAGCCGCCGCGGCCGTCCAGGGTGTCCTCGCCGGCCATCAGGATAAAGCTTTCGTTCTGGCCCGATCCGATCACCTTGTCATCATACATGCCGGTGCGGATTTCGGTGATCTGCCCGTCGCCCGCAATCCGGTCGGCGCCGCCCATCCCGTCATCGATGACGCGGCCACGGTTCAGTTTGGCGACCACGCCGCTGTCTGCGTTGATGTAATCCAGCCGCACCGCACCGTCGCTTTCGCCGATGACGAAACGGTCATTGCCGCCGCCCCCGCGCAGCTGCAGCCAGCCGCCATCGGCCGAGGTGACGCGGAAGACATCTCTGTAATCGGTGCCTACCACGCCAAGCCCGCCGATATCAGCGCCGGCCAGGATCGGGTTTTGCACATCCACCAGCCGGGTGCGGCCATTGCCGCCCTTGTCGATCAACCCGGTATTGGCATTGCCGTCGATCTCCACGGTGATGCCTTCATCAAGATCCGAGTGGTCCAGATGCACATAGCCGCGCTCCAGATCCGAGAAGATCACCCGGTCCCGGCCAGCGCCGGGCTGGATGAAATCCGTGTCCATATTGTCGCCCGGGTTGATGGTATCGTTGCCGGGGCCGCCGATCAGCTCGTCATTGCCGTCGCTGCCGATGATCAGGTCATCTTCGGTCGAGGTGCTGAAGAAGCTGGTCAGCGGGATTTCTTGGTTCGGGGCAAAGGTGCCGGTTGCCGGACCGACCGATACGATGTTGCCGTTAAAGGCATTCCACTGGGCGCGGGTGCTGATGCTGGGCAGGGGATCGCCGTCCAGCACGAAGATCGCATCGGCGTCCACATTGCTGTAGCCATCGACCTCAGCCTCAAAGAAGGTCATCACCAGCACCGTAGTGGTGCGGATGGTGCCGCCATCATTCCAGCGTACCTCAAGGATCGAGGCTTCGTCCTCGTCCAGCGGGCCGCCCTCGATGTAACCGGTGGCACCCTCCACCCGGATATCCGCAAGCGGCTGGTTCGGGTCTTCGGAATTGGCGGAATTGGTATAGCGCAGCGTCGAGGTATCGCCGGGCACAAAAATGGACAGGTCAATTCCTGTTTCAACACCGCGGATCACGTCTTCTTCGTCCTGGAGGCTGCTGCGCAGCACGGCAATACCGGTCAGGCTGTAGGTTGTCATGGAGGAGGGTCCCTTCTACTGGTCACTCAGGTCACTGCCCCAGAATACCGGCAGCAAACGTACCGGTGGATTTTAACGATTCTCGGCCTCAGAAGAACAGAAAACAGGCCCGGGTGTGGAAAAAACCCCGGGCCCTGATGCGCCTGAAATACAATACAATCAGAACAGGAAATCGTCTGCGCTAAGCTCGCTCATTGTGAGGCCTTCCAGCAGCATCGAATTGCCGGTCAGATCGCGGATCATGACACCCTCGGCTTCGTCGCTGGCGTGGTTGGTCATCAGATCGCTGAAACCGGTGAAGGCGGCAACACCGGAGAGATCGATCACCTCGCCGCTGCGGCTGGTGTCGAAATCGCGCACCCGGTCATCGCCGCCGCTGAAGACGAAGGTATCGCCGCCGCCACCGCCGATCAGCAGGTCATTGCCGTCGCCGCCGTCCAGGAGATCGCTGCCACTACGACCTTTCAGCGTATCCCGGCCCGCGTCGCCGAACAGATCATCGCCGCCGCCGCCGCCGTTCATCTTGTCTTTGCCGCGCCCGCCCTGCATCAGGTCGCCGCCACCATTGCCGAACAGCCGGTCGTTGCCGCCGTCGCCCGCGATATCGTCGCTGCCGCGGCCACCGCGGATCACGTCGCGGGCGTCGCCGCCGCGCAGCTCATTGTCGGCATTGTTGCCGATGATCCGGTCCTTGGCGCTGCCGCCCCAGGCATCCTCGATGAAATTGATCACCGCGCCATCCTGGCGCACCGCGGCGGCGACGGCGATATTGTCGGTCTCTTCACCGATGGTGGAATAGGCGCCGGGGCGCAGGTCGATCAGGCTGCGGGTCGACAGATCTGAGGCATCGATCAGATCCTGCCCGCCGGCATCCCAGATGGTCAGGTAGACATCGCGGTAGGTACCATCCTCGCCTTTGACCTGCATGCCCAGATCGTTGTCGGCATTGGTGGCGTATTGATATTCTGCTGCGCCATGGGTGCCGCCGCCATCACCGAAATAGACCGTGTCGCTGGCACGGGTGGTGGTATTGGCGCCGTAAAGCTCCTGCATGGCCTGGATGTCCCAGACCATCGGCGTCAGGGAATAGGCCTGATCGCTCAGCGCTTCACCGGATTCCGAGGGATGCTCCACATAGGACATCACCGTGTACTGGGCATTGGTGCTGTCGTCATTGGGGGCTTCATTGGGGTGGCGCAGGCCCAGGGCATGGCCCAGTTCGTGCAGGTAGGTGTTCCAGCTGGTGTGGCCATAGACCGGGCCGGTGCCCGGGATGAACTGGTCTTCATTGGCGCTGTTGATCCACAGATCGCCAGCCTTGGACGGGCGGTCGCCCAAATGGTCGGGATTGGGGAAATCGGCGACATAGCCGAACAGGTCGGGATCCTCGAATTCGGTGGCAGCAAAGGTGATGTCGCCGACGATTGCACCGTTGCGGACCTCAAACACCCAAAGCCCTTCGACGCCGGTATTGCCGGTGGTGTTTTCCAGATTGGTGATGGCGCTTTCGTTGCCCGATTGCGGTAGTTCGAAGAAATCGGCGCTATTGCCGGCCGAATAGCCGGCCCGGGCCGGGGTGCCGCCCAGACCGGTTTCCTCGTCGCCGCCCGAGGCGGTGCCGGCCGACCAGTTTATATCCTCATAACGGAAGACGATGTCGAAATCGCCCTCGCCGCGGTCATAAAGCTGCATCTGGAAGGAGTTGCTGGGCTCGGCGTGCTGATCGTAGAAGCCGACATCCTCCCAGGTGATGGTGACGACATCGGCCTCGGCATCCACATCGACATAGATCGGCTGCCCGGCGCGGGTGTCCACATCGGCCCAGAAGGCGGCGATCATCGGGGTGGAGCCGGCCGAGATCCCGCTTGGGGTATATTGGGACAGACCCGATCCGAAGGTGATATTGCCATTGGTGTTCACGTAGATCTGGCTGGCGTCATATTCTTCGCCAAAGAAATTCAGCCCCTCCTCGAAGACCGCGGACATATCCACCAGAGAGGAGCCGTCGTCATTGACGGGCAGGGCGCTGCCGCCTGCCGCGACCAGGGTGCCATTGCCGGTGACCGGGGTGCCGAATGTGCTGTCGGTGCCGCCGCGGGCGATGGTGCCGGGCTGCAGGTTGACGTTGGCCACCTCGTTCCAGGCGCTGATCGCGGCCGAGGTCATCGCCCGCTGTTCCACCGTCATCGACACATCATTGGTGAAGGGCACGATCTCCCCGCTGATGTTCCAGGCGTCCTTGGTGCCGTCGCCATCGGTATCCAGCTTGCGATAGTAGCGCGGCATTTCGGTGCCGATAAAGGAATAGGTGATGACGCCGCTGCCATCGTGCCAGGCTTCGGTGTCACTCACCAGAAGGGATCGGTAATCGTTAAAAGCCATCGCAGGGGTCCTTTCAGTCGGATGTGGAAGCAGTCGGCAGGATGGAAAGAAGATCGTTGCCGATGCAGCAGCGGAAATAACGCGGAGATTTGAAGGCGCCGATGGCGGCCTCGGCAACGGGGCGGGGCAGGGGCTGGCCTGCGGCGCAGTGGAAGAACAAGGGACGGATGGCCGCGACCGCCGGGGCAGAGCTGCGGCAGGAGACCTTGGCCTTGCAGACCACCGCAGCCTGCGTCCTCAGCAGGCGACAGCCACCCCCGGGTGCGGGGGGATCGGCCGGAGCGGCGGTCGCAAGAACAAGCAGAAACAGCGCCGCTGCGGTTCTGGTTGCGTGCAAAGATACCATGCTCCCGGTGCCCCCGTTGCTGTTTTCCTGAATGGTCCGCCTCGCGCGCATCACCCCCACGCGCGATCCAGCCCCTTCTAATCGCGAACCACATTGAGGGTGGCATGGTTCGCAGGGGGTGTTCTTGATTTTAATCAAGGATCGTAACGTTCCGGGCATAGGGTGCCGGAACGTCATGCTGTTCATGTGAAGGCCGAAGCAGGGTTGCAGCGGATGGCCCCGCGTATCGTGCCGACACGGAGGGCAGCAGGATCGGTCGGAGCCTTTCAGGGCAAGTCCCTGCGCCTCAGGCCGCAGCCAGGCGGCGGCGGTATTCGCTGATCTGCCGCGCGGTGGTTGCGTTGCGCTGCTCTGGCGCCTGGCCCTGGTACCAATCCGCGGTCCAGGCTGTCATGTCGTCGGCGTCAAGCATCGGCTGCCAGCCCAAGAGCTGCCGCGCGGCGCTGCAATCCAGTTTGAGAAGGTTCGCCTCATGCAGGCTGTTGTCCGGCTGGCTGCTCCACTGGAATTCCGGCCCAAGGGTTTCGGCAAAACCGGAAATCATCGCCTCGACAGAAAGCGTCATGTGATCGGCCGGGCCGAAATTCCAGCCCTGAGCGCAGCGCCCGGGGTCGGAGATTCCCATTTCGGCAAGGCGCAGATAGCCCGCCAGCGGATCCAGCACATGCTGCCAGGGGCGCAGGGCGCCGGGGTGGCGCAGGTGCAGAGGGTTACCACTGGCAAAGGCTCGCATGGCATCCGGCACGATCCGGTCCGGGCTCCAGTCGCCGCCGCCGATCACATTGCCGGCCCGCCCCGAGGAGAGCGCCACGCCATGCTCTGCCAGTCGGTCCGGCGGGAAATAGGAATTGCGGTAGGAGGCGGTGACCAGTTCGGTGCAGCCCTTGCTGCTGGAATAGGGGTCATGGCCGCCCATGGCATCGGTTTCCCGGTAGCCCCAGATCTGTTCGCGGTTCTCGTAGCATTTGTCGCTGGAGACCACGACAACCGAGCGCAGCGAAGGCGCCGCCGTGCGGCAGGCCTCCAGCAGATGCACGGTGCCCATGACATTGGTCGCATAGGTTTCCACCGGCGCCGCATAGGAATAGCGCACCAGCGGCTGCGCCGCCATGTGGATGACGATCTCGGGGTCAAACCCCTTGACCGCCTGGCGCAGCGCCTCCTGATCGCGCACATCCCCCGGCACATGGTCGATCTGCGCCGCCAGGCCCAGCTCGTCAAAGAAGCTCTGGCGTCCCTCGGGCACGCCCTCCATCGCGGGCGGCAGCGCAAAACCACGCACCTGGGCCTGCATCTGCAGCAGCCAGGCGGTCAGCCAGCTGCCCTTGAACCCGGTATGCCCGGTCACAAATACACGGCGCCCCTGCCAGAATGAGGATGCGCTGTCGAAGTCAGTGTTGCTCACGTTGGTGCCTTATCTGCAGTGGCGTGCCTCTGGTGCTCTGCCTGTTGGTGTCTTGCCGTCTGGGTCAGGAAACATGCTGCAGTTGACGGCTGCCGGTGATGCTGGACCTGTCCGCGATCCTTCCTGCTCCGGTTCTCACGTCTTGGTGATCCCGCAGGGCGCGGCACCTTGTGCAGCAGGCGGGCAGGGGTCTGCGGGGCGACAGCGGTCGGCTCATGATCCATCTTTGCAAGGGTTTCCAGCGCGGGATTTCCAGTACGGGGCTGATGTCTGAAGGCCTAGGAGAAAATGGTTACCAAACTCGAAACACCTCATCCGGGTAAAAGAAAATTAACCGCGTCCGCTTATCGCTAAATTTCAAGAGAAATTGAAAATGATGCGAGCAAGTGCATGAAAGTTGTTATTCTGGCCGGCGGCCTGGGCACCCGGATCAGCGAAGAATCCCACTTGCGGCCAAAGCCGATGCTGGAGATCGGCGGCAAACCCATCCTGTGGCACATCATGAAGTCCTACAGCGCCCATGGGCTGACGGATTTCGTCATCCTCTGTGGCTACAAGGGCCATATGATCAAGGAATATTTCACCAACTACCTGCTCTATAATGCAGATGTGAGCGTCAATCTGGGCACCGGAGAGTTCAATATCCTGAACCACTCCGCCGAGCCCTGGCGTATCACCATGCTGAGCACCGGTGAGCTGACCCAGACCGGCGGCCGCCTGGCCTATGCCCGGCCGTATCTGGACGAGACTTTCTGCCTGACCTACGGCGACGGGGTCTCCGATGTCGATCTGACCAGCCTCCTTGGCTTTCACTTTGCCGAAGGCCGTCAGGCAACGGTCACCGCAGTGCAACCCACCGGCCGCTATGGCAGCATCGAGATGGACGGCAGCGCCGCCACCGGTTTCGTGGAAAAACCGGCGGGCGACAACCACTGGGTCAGCGGCGGCTTCTTCGTCTGCGAACCCTCGGTGCTGGATCAGATCGAAGGACCAGAGACGATCTGGGAAAAGGGGCCGATGCAGAACCTTGCGCAGGAGGGGCAGCTGTCGGTCTACAAGCACCGCGGGTTCTGGAGCGCGATGGATACGCTGCGCGACAAGACCTATCTGGAAGGCCTGTGGAACAGTGATCAGGCGCCCTGGAAGACCTGGACCTGACCCATGTCAGATCCGCTTCTGTCCGCCTTGTCCCTGCCTGGCGCCTTTCACTACCGGCCGCATCCACATGAAGATCAGCGCGGCAGTTTCTGCCGTCTGTCCCGTACCGTGACCCTGGAACCGGCCTGTCTGGCCTCTCTCTCTTTGACTTCCGGCTTTGCGGCCGGACCCCCAGCACATTCGAACAGGAAACTTCACGTATGTCAGACCTGAAACTCAGTATCTGCATTCCAACATTCAACCGGGCCAGATATCTGGAGACGGTGCTGGCGCATCTGGAGGAGATCCTGCCGCAGCTGCCCTTTGAAACCGAAGTTCTGGTCTCTGACAATGCTTCCGAAGATAGCACCCAGGCTGTGCTGGAGGCGGCGCGGGAGCGGCTGCCTCTGCGAACCTTCCGGCAGGAGACAAACATCGGGGCGGTGCCGAACATTCATTCGGTGATGAGCGCGGCCAAGGGCAGGTATCTCGTCTATCTCGCGGATGACGACCGGCTGCAGCCCGAGGCCCTGCAAAGTGCCATCACCATGCTGGAGGCCAACCCCTCCGCCAGCGGTCTTTATGCCCCCTGGCAGATCAAGGATCTGGTCACCGGCGAGGTGCAAGCGCAATTCTACAGCCAGCCGCGCGATGTCACCATTGGTCAGGGCAAATATGCCCAGCTGCTGGAGCATATCGTAGAACACCGCATCTACTCGGAAATCTGCATCCTGCGCCGGGAGGCTTTCCGCGCCCTGCACCCGATCGCCACCGATATTGCATTCTGGGCCTTCACCATTCCTGCCGAATACCTGGGGGCGGGGGATCTGATCTATGCCAAGGACCCCTTCTATATCTCCGTCAGCCGTCACTTCGAAGGCGATACACGCTCGCAGCTGGGGTTCCGCGATGTCATGAGCGCCTGGGACATCTACCGCGGTGGCCTGGAGGTTCTCTATGGTCTGGCCCTGACCCATGGCGGTCTGACCAAGCCGGATATGGTTGCCAACTATCTGCGGATTCACCCGATCGAACGCATGCTCACGGGGCTGCGGCTGCGGGTGAATCTGGGCGCCGACCCGCTGGAAAACTATGCGCTGGCGGCGCGGCTGCGCGGGCTGGGGCAGGTCGATAACCTGCCTGTTCCGATGGCGCAGATCCGCAGTACGGCGGCGCTCTATTTTGCCTGTGTCAAACTGCCCGAGACCCTGCGGGCCGAGGGGGTCGCGGTCATTGGCGAGTATCCGGAGGCCTCTTTGCAGCAGCTCAAGACCTTCACCATCCTGCCGCTCCGGCGCGTGACCGAGGCCGAGGGTGTCACCGAGCGGGATGTCGTCCTCGATTTCGGTTGCGAGGAGGAAGCCTTGTGCGACGCCGCGCGGGAGCGCGCGCTGGCGCATGTCACAGGCACCCAGCTGGAGCAGAAATTCGTATGAAGAGAGGCTGCGGGCAGCAATGATGCGTATCCTTCTGACTGGATCCACCGGATTTGTCGGCCGCGCTGTTACCCGGCAGCTGCGCCAAGGCGGCCATGAGTTGTGTCATGTCATCCGGAAGGGTTCGGCCGGGCGCATCTGTGCCCCGGATCCCCGGGACCGCGTCGTCGAGGTCGAGGATCTCTTTGCGCAACCCGCCGATTGGTGGGCGGAAACCGCCCGCGGTTATGATCTGGTGCTGCACATGGCCTGGTATGCGGAGCCGGGCAAATACCAGACCTCGCTCAAGAATCTGCACTGTGTAGCCGGCACCATGGCTCTGGCCGAAGGCGCCCGGCAGGCCGGGGTGCCGCGTTTCGTGGGGCTCGGCACCTGCCTGGAATACGATCTGAGCAGCGGCCAGGCCTTCCAGGATACACCGCTGGCGCCGGAGTCGCCCTATGCCGCCGCCAAGGCGGCCTGCGCAACCGCTCTGCAAGCGGCGCTGCCGCAGGCCGGTGTCTCCTTTCTCTGGGCGCGGCTGTTCTACCTGCACGGAGCGGAAGAGGACCCCCGGCGGCTGGTCGCCTCGCTGCATGCGCATCTGGCCGAAGGCCGTCCGCTGGAGCTTAGCAGCGGCACACAGATCCGCGACTTTATGGATGTCGATGCCGCCGCTGCCCTGCTGGTTCAGGATGCCCTGTCCGCGCGCAGCGGCATCAGCAATATCTGCAGCGGCACCGGCATTTCGGTGCGCGCCCTGGCCGAAAGCATCGCCGACCAATACGGTCGCCGGGATCTGCTGATCTTTGGCGCCCGCCCCGGCAATCCGGATGATCCGCCCTGCGTGATCGGCCACCGCACCGATGCCCCGCTTCCCATCTGATCCCCCTATCGAGCAAGAGACTGACACCATGACCGACTTCAAAACCGAGATTACCGGCCGCATCAAGGAAATGGGTGCAAACCCCACTATTCAGACAACCGCGCTGGATTTCCTGCGCAGCTCCGCCAAGGCGCAATATTCCTATAATTTCCACTGGATGGACCGCCCGATCATTCAGTACCCGCAGGACATCGTCGCCATGCAGGAGCTGATCTACGAGCTGCGGCCGGATCTGATCATCGAAACCGGCATCGCTCATGGCGGCTCGCTGGTGTTCTCCGCCTCGATGCTGGCCATGCTGGATATGGTCGATGCCATCGAAGCCGGAGAAAGCCTTGATCCGGCGGTCTCCAAGCGCAGGGTTCTGGGCATTGATATCGACATCCGCGCCCACAACCGCGCCGCCATCGACGCCCATCCGATGCGCTCGCGGATCGAGATGATCCAGGGCTCCTCGGTGGATCCCGAGATCATCAGCCAGGTCCGCGATTTCGCGGCCGACTACAAGAAGATCCTGGTCTGCCTCGACAGCAACCACACCCATGAACACGTCCTGGAAGAGCTGCGTGCCTATGCCCCGCTCACCTCCTCCGGCAGCTACTGCGTGGTGTTCGACACTCTGGTCGAAGACATGGAAGAGGACACCTATCCGGACCGTCCCTGGGGCAAGGGCAATAATCCCTATACCGCCGTGCAGTCCTACCTGCAGGAGAGCAGCAGCTTCGAGACCGATAGCGAGATCCACGAACGCCTGCTGATCACCGTCGCAAAGGGCGGCTTCCTGCGCCGCATCGACTGACGCGTGCCTGACCCGGGAATAGATCACAGCCGGTGCGGGTAAGCCGCACCGGTTAAGACTGCAGGGCATTGCATTTCTGGGCTATCGTCTATGATGGAGCGAATAACCCTTGCGATGGCTGGCGCCATGGCCGCGCTCGTCGTTTCCAGCAAGGCATGGTATTTGGCACAACCCAGTTTAGAATGTGCCCCGGTTAGAATGTGCCCCGGCTGTCAGTCATGTGTCTCATAATGTATATTATGTTAAATATGTTCTGTGCTATCGGGATTTAGGCGGGATTTAGACCCTGGGCGCAGGCCGGATCACGCCTGACCTGCGGGCCGGGGATCTGCCCCGCTTTCGGGCCTGTTCCCGGACCGGCAGCGCAACAGGGCCTGGCTCAGGTCCATGGTGCGGATCGGTTTGCTCAGCACCCCGTCAAACCCTTCACCCAGCAGCGAGTCCACCTGGTCCGGCATGGTATGGGCCGTCACCGCAAAAACCGGGGCAAGATCCGCGCCACCAGCCTGTTTGCGGATCGCGTGCAGCGCCTCGATGCCAGAGAGCTTTGGCATGGAAATATCCATAAGCAGGCAGTCAAAGGCCCCCGGCTCCCAGGTGGCGACGGCCTCTGCCCCGTCGTGGCACAGCACCGCCTGATGGCCCATCCGGCTCAGCAGCTTGCCGATGATCAGCCTATTGGTGGCGTTGTCCTCGGCCACCAGGATGCGCAGCGGCGGGCCGGAGGTCTCAGATCCTGCGGGGGGCTGGGCAAGGAGCAGAGCCTCCGAGGGGGGCGTCGGCAGACCAGCGCCCGTCCCTGTTGCTGTCTCCGCGTCCGCTTTGGGGGCTGTCTCGGGGGGCGCGGCGTCCGCATCATCGGCCTGCTCCAGCGGCAGCCGCACCCGTATGGTGGTGCCCTGCCCCGGCTCTGAAGCGATCTCCAACTGGCCTTGCATCAGCGTGACCAGCTCCGAGACGATGGCGAGGCCCAGGCCGGTGCCACCAAAGGCGCGGGTGCTGGAATTGTCGGCCTGTTCGAATTTACCGAACACCCGCTGCAGCTCTTCCGGGGTCATGCCAATGCCGCTGTCGCGCACCTCGAGGCACAGGTGCCCGTCGCCCGAGAATTCGGCGCTGAGCCGCACCTCACCAACTTCGGTGAATTTCAGCGCATTGCCGCAGAGGTTATGCAGGATCTGGCCGATCCGGCGGGCATCGCCAAGCCGCGCCGTGCCGGTGCCCGGTGCCAGCACCAGTTCCAGCGCCACGCCCTTGCGCTCGGCCACCACCCGGTGCAGCGAGGCGACCTGCTCCAGCACCGTCTTCGGCACGAAGGGGGCGATGTTCAGCTCTTCCTTGCCAGCTTCGATGCGGGCCAGATCGAGAATGTCGTTGAGGATCGACAGCAGCCCCTGTGCCGAGGTTTCCGCGGTGGTCAGCATTTCGCTCTGCTCGGCGTCGAGCCGGGTGTCCTCCAGCAGTTGCAGGGTGCCGAGGATGCCGTTCATCGGGGTGCGGAGCTCGTGGCTCATATTGGCGAGAAAAGCGGTCTTGGCGGCATTGGCGGCTTCGGCGCGGGCGCGGGCCTCGTCGAATTCGGTGACATCCACCCGCAGGCCGACCCGGCCGCCATCGGGGGTGTTGCGTTCATAGATCTGCAGGATGCGCCCGTTGCTGAGCCGCTGGCGCAAAGAGCCGCTTTCCTTGCGGTGCTGGGCCAGGCGTTCCTTCAGCCAGTCCTCTTCGCGGCCCCTGGCCTCTTCATATTCGCCATGCTCCAGCCCGTAGCGCAGGATGTCCTCAAACCGGACGCCTTCGCGGATCATCGGGGCGCTGGCGGAATAGATTTCACGGTAACGGGCATTGGCCAGCACCAACCGATCATCGGCATCATAGTAGACAAAGCCGTCCGGCAGCGCCTCGACCGCGGCCACCAGCCTGGCATGAGCCACTTCCGCCGCCTGCTGGCTGGCATCGCGCAGGCTGGTGTCCTGCACCATGGCCACGAACCAGGGCTGATCGTCCATCATCAGCTGCAGGGTGATCTCCACCGGATAGCAGCTGCCGTCCCGGCGCTTGTGCCGGGTCTTGAAGCGCAGCACGCTTTGCCGCCCCGAGGTCAGCGGCTCCACCATCTTGCGGAAGGCTTCAGGGGTGAAATCCGGCTTGATGTCCAGCGGCGTCATCTGCGCCAGTTCTTTCATGTTGTAGCCGAGGTTGTCGCGGGCGCCCCGGTTCACCTCGGTGAACTTCAGACTGTCGGGGTCGAAGACATAGATTTCATGCAGGCTTTCTTCGATGATCCGGCCCAGCCGGGCGCTGCGCATGTTCTCTTCGGCGGCCTGTTTCAGCGGCGTGATATCCGTGAGCACCGCCACATAGCCTTCGAGCTGCCCGTCGGGGCCGTGCAGCGGGGTGACATCCAGCATCTGCCAGTATTCCCGCCCGGACGGGGCGCGGTTCAGCAGCTCGGCGGTGACCGGTCGCTGCGCGGCCATGGCCCGGGTGATGCGGGCGGTGCCCTCGGGATCCATATGGGCACTTTGCAGGATCTCGCTGGGGTTGAGGTTCTGCGCATCGCCGTTGCTGTAGCCGGTGAGCCGTTCGCAGGCGGGGTTGATCCAGCGGATGCGCTGCTCCGGGGTACAGAAAATTACCGGGCTCTGGGTGGCACGGGCGAGGCCGCGCAGCCGGGCATAGAACCGGCGCCGCCAGAAACTCTGGGAGCGGGTCAGCTCGATCAGGAACAGACCGGGGCGCAGCGCGCTGATATTCCAGTGCAGCCGGTCCCCGCTCGCGGCCATGGTGGTGATCCGCGCCGGGCCTGCGCCGGGGCTGAGCCGTTCCGGCGACAGCGGCGGCGGGGAGACGAACTGCTGCATACCCGGCGCCGGACCCGGGCGCAGCGGCACAAGGCGCGCAAAGGCCTTGTTGGCATGCAGGATCGCGCCATCGCCGCCGAGCAGGGCCATGGGGCTCTGGGCTGCGCCGATCAGGGCGCGAAGCGCCGTATCATCCTGGGCATGCTCTGCCTGCGTCACCGAAAACCTCTTTAAATCCTAGTACGACCGGCCCTGTATCAAGGGTGCCAGCCGGGTGCCAGACACGTTCAGGACAGATCCAAGTCGCGCCCGGGCCGCCTGCAGCGCGCCCTTTGCCGGGTGCAAAGAGGCGTTCAGGCAGCGGTTGGGCGTCGGTTTCTGCCCCGATGATACGAAAACTAGCAGCCAACCGTTAGTAAGCGGTTCAAATCAGGAGAAAAACCGTCAAAGCGTCGCATTTTGGGCATGTTTTCGGGCGGGGCGGAAGCGGCCGACGGGCCCCGATCCAGTCCCGAACAGGGAGGAGACGAGATAGAAGGCCAGATTGGAAACTGTACAGGGCACTGAAAATATTCAGAAACCGCCTGACCTTACCCCGAAAAGCAGCTGGCTGCACATCGGGCGTGACCGCGTCCGATCAACCCGATCAAATTATCTGAAAAAGGGGTGAGAGGGCTAAAATAAAATTAAACCACAGGCTGATAGGCTGCGGTTGTTTGCCCCCCATCCGATCCGCAGGCCCTCCGCTGGGCAGGCGGGCGGCGCTTTGCTACAGGTGATACAGTATGGTTCACAAGTCCTCCGCAGATCCCGCAGTCGATCCCACCGCAGATCCCGCAGCTGACAGGCCGTCCGCCCGGCACCGCTTCCGGCCGTTTTCCAGCATCGGGGCCAAGCTGGTGCTGATCCTGCTGGCGATGGGGGCTGCCTCGGCCGGGATCGGGGTGCTGGTGTCGCTGGTCTTTGCCCGGGTGTCCGATGACATGGGGGTGCTGACTCAGGACATGCTGCCGCAGCTGGAGGTCAGCGCCCGGCTGACCGAGGCCACCGGCCTGACCCGCAATGCGATGACAGATATCCTGCTGGCCGATGATGCCGCAGAGCTGCAGGACCGCCGCAGCCAGATGGAGGCGGCGACCCAGCGCCTGCAGGAGGAGGTCACCGGCCTGCCCTCGGATCTGCGCGCCGAGTATGAGGCCGTGGTGACCCAGACGGTGCAGTCGCTGAATGCGCTGATGGCGGCGCGGGAAACCACCTTTGACAGCGAGGCCCGGATCGCGGCGCAGATCGATGATCTGCAAGAGAACAGCCAGCATCTGCAGAACACGCTGCTGAGCGCCGCCGAGGCCGCCTATTCCAACCTGCAGACCGGGGGCGATGCCACGATGTCCGCGATCGAAGACGCGCTTCTGGTGCTGGTGGAGGAAAATTTTGCCGGCCTGCAAAGCCTTCTGGAGGCGCAGGGCGATATCAACCTTCTGTCCGGGGTGGCGCTGGCGCTGGGGCAGACCCGGGATCCGTCTTTGAAAAAAGCCCTGTCCAATATCGCCAAAAGCTCGACCGCGCGGCTGGAAAACCTGCCCGAGCGGCTGGTGGAGATGGAGGTAGACCCGGTTGAAGCCGGCATCGTCGAAGAGGCGCTTGCCATCTTTGACCAGATGATGAACGCGCGCCGCTCTGAACAGAAAGAATTGCGCCCCCTGGTGCTGGATCACCGCCAGGCCAGCGCCAATGTCCTGCACAAGGCGATCGAGGACATGGTCTTTGTGCTGGAAATCGTCGCCGAGGAAACCGTCGAGGAAAGCCGCGATGCGGTGCAGGGCCTGCTGGACAATGAAATCGGCGTCTTGAAACAGCTTCTGGAAATGAACACGCAGGTCAACGCCCTGCAGGTGGCGGCGCTGCAGGTGCTGGCCGCTGATCGCACCGCCGCGGTCGAAGAGGCCGCTGCGCCGCTGCAGGCGGCGGCCACGGCGCTGATGGCCTTTCGCGATATTGCTGGCGGGCAATTCGCTGCCGATCTGGAACAGATCGCTGCCGATGCCGATCCGGAGACCGGCCTTGCCGCCTCGCGGATCGCCACGATCCGCGCCCGCGCCGAAACCGTTTCTGCCTCGCAGGAGGCGGCCAGTACCGTGGCCGAAATCGCCTTGCGGGCGGCGGCGCTCAGCGCCGACAACCAAGGCGCCATCGCCGAGATGGCCGGCTCCGTCTCCCGCGATGTGAAGGCGGCGCAAACCCGGATGCAGACCCTCTGGGCGGTCTCGGCGGCGGTGCTTTTGGCGGCGCTGGTGCTGACCCGGCTGCTGATCACCCGGCCGCTGATCCGGATCAGCGAGACCACGGAAAACCTGGCGGGCGGCGATCTCAGCCCGGTCACCGGCTTTGAGCGTTCCAGCAGCGAAATCCGCCGCATCGCCCAGGCCCTGTCGGTGTTCCGCAACGGGCTGGTGGAAAAGGAAGAGATTTCAAAGGCGGCCGAGGCCGAACGCCAGCAGCATCTGGCGCAGCAGACGGCTGCCGTCAGCGCCATCGGCCAGGGGCTGGAACGGCTTGCCGAAGGCGATCTGACGGTACGGATCCACGACGAGATGAGCGCGGGCTACGGCAAGCTGCGCGACGATTTCAACCGGGCGCTTGGCGCGCTGGAAGATTCCGTACGCAGCCTCAGCCAGAGCGGCCAATCCACCGCCAGCGGCACCACCGAGATTTCCGGCGCCGCGCGCGATCTGTCGGCCCGCTCCGAGCATTCGGCGCAGACCCTGGCCTCCACCGCGGCAGCGCTCAACGAATTGTCGGTCTCGGTCGAAAGCACGGCGCAGGCCTCGGGCGAGGCTTCGGCCTCGGTGGAGACCGCGCGCCGCAACGCCAGCGAAAGCATGGATGTGGTACAGCGCACCTTTGCCGCCATGGAGGCGATCAAGGAAAGCTCGGACAAGATCGCCAAGATCATCGGCCTCATCGACAGCATCGCCCAGCAGACCAATCTGCTGGCGCTGAATGCCGGGGTCGAGGCGGCGCGGGCCGGATCCGTGGGCAAGGGCTTTGCGGTGGTGGCTTCGGAGGTGCGCAGCCTGGCACATCGCTCGAAAGAGGCGGCCAACGAGATCGCCAGCCTGGTGGCCGAAAGCAGCGAACATGTGGAACTGGGCGCCGATCTGGTCGGGCGCACCGGCGAGGTGATCAACGAGATTTCGCAATCGGTCTCCAGCGCCGCCGAGCTGATGCAGAATATCTCGCGCGCCTCGGCCGAACAGTCCAGCAACCTGCAGGAGGTGAATGGCGCGGTGGCCAATCTGGACGATGCCACCACCAAGAATGCCGCCCTTTTCGAAGAGGTAACCTCGGCCTCCATCTCCCTGTCGCAGGAGGCGCAGGCCATGGCCGCAGCGCTGGACCGGTTCCGCACCGGCCAGAGCGCATCAGATCAGGATTTGATGGCTGAAGAAGCCCCGCGCCTGTCGGCCTGATCCAGGGACCCGTCAGGCGGTTGCGGCTTCGACGGCTTCGACCACCTGATCCACGGTGCGCATCAGAAGGGCGTCATCCTCGCATTCCGCCATCACCCGGATCAGCGGCTCGGTGCCGGATTTGCGGATCAGCAGACGCCCCTGCCCGTTCAGCGCGACCTCGGCGTCGCGGATCGCGTCCTGAACGCCGGTCTCTTCCAACGGTGTCTGCCCGGCGCCGAAACGCACGTTCTTCAGAAGCTGCGGCACCGGATCGAACTGGCGCACCAGCTGAGAGGCCGCCTGCCCGGTCTGCACCATGGCGGCCAGCACGTGCAGCCCCGCCATCAGCCCGTCGCCAGTGGTGGCGTAATCGCTCATCACGATATGGCCGGATTGTTCACCGCCAAGGTTGAACCCGCCCGCGCGCATCGCCTCAACCACGTAGCGGTCGCCAACAGCGGTGCGTTCCAGCCTCAGGCCCCGGTCCTGAAGGAAGCGTTCCAGCCCGAGGTTCGACATCACCGTGGCCACCAGCGCGCCGCCTGCCAGCTGGCCCGCCTCGGACCAGCGCGCCGCCAGCAGCGCCATCAGCTGATCGCCATCGGCAATGGCGCCGTTCTCGTCGATGACGATCACCCGGTCGGCATCGCCATCAAGGCAGATCCCCACGTGGGCGCCATGGGCGACCACCATTTCGGCCGCCGCCTGCGGCTGGGTGGAGCCGCAGCCGCGGTTGATATTGGTGCCATCGGGGGATGTGCCCATGGCGATCACCTCGGCGCCCAGCTCCCAGAGGATTTCCGGCGCGGCGCGGTGGGCGGCGCCATTGGCGCAATCCACCACCACCTTCAGCCCCTCCAGACGGATATCGCGCGGCAGTGAGGATTTCACCCGCTCACCATAGCGAAAGCGCGCATCGTCGATCCGCTTGGCGCGACCGATATTGCCTGCCTGCGCCGGTTCCACCCCGGCTTCGATCAGGGCTTCGATCTCGATCTCCGCCTGATCCGACAGTTTGAATCCATCGGGGCCGAAGAATTTGATGCCGTTATCCTCGGCCGGGTTGTGACTGGCCGAGATCATCACGCCAAGATCGGCGCGCATCGAGCGGGTCATCAACCCCACCGCCGGGGTCGGCACCGGGCCCAGCAGAAGCACGTTCATGCCGGTGGAGGTCAGACCAGCGGTCAGCGCGTTTTCGAACATATAGCCGGAGAGGCGGGTGTCCTTGCCGATCACCACCCGGTGGACGCCGCCGGCCTCGCGCCGGAAATAACGTCCGGCGGCAGCGCCGATGCGCAGCGCCATATCGGCGGTCATCGGGTGGGTGTTGGCGGTGCCGCGCACCCCGTCGGTACCAAAGAGTTTGCGCATGGGTCGGGTCTTCTTTCCGTTGATATGCCCCAAAGCCGACCGCTGCCTAAAGGCGCAGGTCCGAGGCCTCGGGCGGCAGGATGTATTTCAGATCATAAAGCAGCGCGCCGGGGGTGCCATAGGCGCGGATCGCCTCGGCGCCCATCTGCCGGAAGGTATCATGGGCCACCGCCAGCATTACCCCGTCATAGCGCCCCGCGGCGGGCTCGGTTACCAAGTTAATACCATATTCTCGCAGCGCCTCCTCGGGGTCGGCATGGGGGTCGTGGACCTCGGGGAGGACACCGAATTCCTCAAGCGCGTGCAGCACGTCGATGACCCGGGTGTTGCGCAGATCGGGGCAGTTTTCCTTGAAGGTCAGCCCCATCACCAGCACCCGCGCGCCCGCGACAGGCAACCCGCGGCGCAGCATCGCCTTGACCATTTCGCCGGCCACATAGGCGCCCATGCCATCGTTGAGCCGCCGCCCCGCCAGCAGGATCTCGGGATGATAGCCAAGGCTTTCGGCCTTATGCGTCAGGTAATAGGGATCGACGCCGATACAGTGCCCGCCCACCAGACCCGGGCGGAAGTTGAGGAAATTCCATTTGCTGCCGGCCGCCTGCAGTACCTGGCGGTAAAGCGCATCGACCTGTGCCGCCACTCGGGGGTCGAGCCGGAGGTGACCTTGACGATATCGGCCAGGCGCAGGGCTTCAACGCGGCACCCACAGTTTCCGAGGCGCGCAGCAGCGGCGTCAGATCCGGGCGGAGATCTCGCCGGTGCGGTCACGGCCACCGCGGAGTTCAGCGATGCGGCTGGCATCAATGTCTGACCCTCGGCTATAAACCGCTGCGAAAGAGGCTTCAACAGGGTGCAAAAAAGCGGGCCACAGAGGACCCGCTTTTTCGAAATATCATCCGCCGGAGAATACCGGCTGCGACCCTCTGGCTTAGTTGCCGTTGCCGGTCGTGGTGGTGGTGGTGGTGGTACCGGTTTCGTTGTCGTCGTTGGTGACAACACCAACGATGACCGCTGCCGCGACCACACCTGCTGCAATACCGCCTGCACCCAGACCGCCGCCGAGACCTGCACCACCGCTGCCGCTGCCGCCGCCGTTACCGGCAGCTGCGGCGCCAGTTGCCTGTGCGGATGCGGATGTTGCGGCCATTGCGACCAGTGCGAATGCTGCGAAGAACTGTTTCATGATCCAAACTCCTGTGGAGACCTTTGAGGGTGACCCTATGCGAGGTCTCCTTTCAATTCAACGAAAGGAGAGGCTGCAGCGGGCAGAAAAAAACATTTTTTTTGAACGTTGCGCGAAAACCGCTCACCCCCTGCGAAATGCGGGGGAAATAAGGCGAAAAAGGCGACAATTCGCTCAAAGTGTCAGCTGGCGGATACGCAGATAGCCGGTGGTGGGACCGGCCCATTGCCGCGATTGCCACAGATGGCCGCTGCGGGAATCGACCCAGTAATCGTTGACCACCACGCCGGATTCGCCCCCCGGGCCGGATTCGCAGCGTTCCTGCAGATGTCGGGTCTGATAGGTTAACTCGATGATTTCGATGGTCTCCAGGCCCAGATCAGAAACGGTGCAGGCCAGGGTGAAGACCTGCGACCGGTTGTCGAGCGCGGCAAATTCATAGCGCCGCGCGCCCGTCGCTCCCCCCGCAGGTCCCATGGCGCCGCCGGTCTCGCGGAGCAGCGCCGAAGAAGACAGCATGTCGTTGCGCAGCCCGCGGGTGGCGGTGAGCACCCCGTTGCGCATCGCCAGCGTCACCGCGTCCTCGGTCAGCCAGACGGTGACCTGACCCGGGGTGCTGTCCTGTTTCACCAGCTGCGGTTGCAGATAGGCGCGCTGGCCGTCGTCCTCGATGGTGACCTCGATATAGGTCTCATCCAGGCTGTCGAGCAGCGCCCGCGTCACCGGCGGACGCTCGGGCTGGCGCTTCAGGCGTTGTTTTACCTGCTGGCCGACGACCTGCATGATTTCCACCTCAAGCGGCGCATCCTGCGGCCCGCCGCTGCAGGCGGCCAGCACAAGCGCAGCGCTCAGGATCCCGGCGAGCGCGCGCAGGGGGCGGGTCAGCTGTGTCATGATCATTCCCAGAACCTCGCCCGTTGCGCCTGCAGGCTACGGCGGTGGGCGGTGCGCACATCGCCGTAAAGACCGCCGACCCCGCCGACGCGCTGGCCGCCGTCCCGTTGGATCGGGCGGATGGTCAGCCCGTAGGCGTTGCGGGTTTCCTTGCCCAGGAGCCAGCCCAGCGGAATGCGGAAATAGAACCCCTTGTCAAAGGAACCTTCGCCGAACTCTGCCGCCGAGACATTGGTCAGAGTGAAGAAGCCGCCGACCTTGAAGCCGTTCTCGAACTCCCGGAACAGGCTGAAGGTGCCGCCGTAATCCCCGGCCAGATAGCGACCCACATCGACCTGCGCCTGATAGCTTTCGCCCAGCTCCAGATAGGCCGAGGCATGACCGGTGAAGGTCTTGTAATCGCGGAAGGACAGGCGCTGATCGTAATCGCGCTGGATGACATAATTGGCCTCGACCCCCAGCGCCAGCGGGCTGGAGACCGGTTTCCACAGCACCTCGCCCGACAGACCGCCATACATGCTTTCAAACAGGCCCGCGCGCATGCGGGCATAGACGTTGCGCCGCGGCTGCCAGCTGCGGTCCACGTAGAGGTTTTCCAGCGTGGTGCCATATTGCGCATAGAAGGACTGGTCGGTGCGCACATGCGGCAGCACCGAGTTCGAGGCCCGCCCGTCCTGCACGTTGCCCCAGGCCCGCTGGCGGATGGTGCCAGCGAGGCGCCAGCCGGGCGCCGGAGAATAGCCTGCCGCGAAATCCACCCCCACATCCAGCCGGAATGGCCGGGCCGGATCGAAATAGGCCGGCGCCGCATAGGGGCTGATGGAGCGGGTGAAGGCGGGATAAAGCTCCTCCGAGAAGATCGCCGTCTCGGGCAGTGGCCCGGCGCCGGTCACCGCCGCCACCGCCATCAGACCATCGGAGGCCTCGGGCGAGAATTCCAGTTCTTCCAGATCGGAGCGGCGGACCACTGTGGTGGACAGGCCCATGCCCGAACGCACCGGGATGATGCGGAAGGTTTCGATCGAAGGCGGCAGCGTCAGCGCCATGGTGCGCGCCACCCGGCCCACTGCGATGGCATAGGAGCGGTAGCGCGGGTTGCGGAACCGCACCTCGGCCTCGGTTCCCTTGAGGTCGATCGCCTCCAGGATCAGCCCGTGCGGCTTCAGCCCTTCGGCCACCAGATCGCGGAACCGGGTGCGTTTATATTCGCTCTCGGTCCAGTCCTGGCTCCAGTGTTCCTCTTTCGTGGCCCATTGGCTGCGCGGCACGATGGGGGCCGGGGCGGGCACCTGGGTCGCGATGATCGGGTGCCGGGGCTTCAGCTGGAACTGCGCGGTGATACCGAGTTCCGAGCCATACATGTAATAGGCGCCGATGCGGGTGGTCTTGGACCATTGGTATTCAAGCCCGTAGTTCACCTGCGACTTGCGCTCGAAGACATTGGAGATGCGGGTCTCGGTCACATAGGCGTCCGAGGAATATTCCGCCTTGACGGACCAGCGTTCATTGGCCTGCCATTCGATGCCCGCAAAAGGCGCGAAATCGCCGCGGAACCACTGGTCATAGGACAGGTTGCCGCCGGTGCCGCCGCCAACAAAACTGGGGCGCTTGCCGCCGATATTGCCCACCGCCCCATAGGAGCCAAGCCGCCCCCAGCCAAGACCAGCCGAGACTTTCAACTGGCCGGGGCTGCGCCCGGCCGCGCCGCCAAAGCGTAAGGGGGGCGTTTCGATCCGCTTGGTGGCGACCAGATATTCCGCTGCATAGACCCCGGTGCCGGCGAAATCCTGCAGTCCCATGGTCAGTTCCGGCAAGTAGCGCCGCTCACGCAGCAGCCGGAAGCGCACGTCAAAGCCGCGGTCGTAATAGGTGTTGAAGCCAAAGAGGTTGAGATTGCGGATGCCGTTGTAGCGGAAGGAAGCGCTGAGCCAGGGCAGCGCCTGGAAGGTCAGGTTGTAGCGGCTTTGCCCGCCAAACCAGGAAAAGGTGGTGGCAAAATGCCCGTCCGGCAGCATTTCGGCGCTTGGCGTGTCCATCAGGCCGGGGGTGCCGTAGAAATTGAGCCCCGGTGCTGCGGGCGGCTCCAGACTGGGCGCATCAAAGTTGTCGACCTGCGCCGCAGTGGCAAATCCCGGCGCCGTGGTACTGTCCTGTGCCAGGGCGCCAGAGGCGCCTGTGCAGATCCCCGCGATGATCGCGGCAGAGAGGCCAGAGGGGCCCGGCCCTGCAAAAGAGGGGAAAACGCGCCGGAACGTATATCTGCGGGAAGAGGTCACGACGGTCCTGACTGTCTGAAAATGCCTGCCTCAGGCGGTTAGAACACAGAATCCCGAACCGGATCAACGGTCAGAACAGCGCGGCGCGCGCTCATGAGGTTTTCCGGTCCGCCGGGGGCTGAGTATAGCCTTCGACCCAGCGCGTGACCACCTGCCGGGCTGCCGTCTCGTCCCCGGCAGCCACCGCCTGGCGCAGCCCGCGCAAGAGGGCTGCGGTTTCGAGTTCCGACAGCACGGTTTCCCGGGCGCAGAAAATCTTCTGATGCCGGGTGCCGATCACCTCCTGGCTGAGGGTCAGCTCCTCTTCCATCTTCTCGCCGGGGCGCAGCCCGATGATGTCGATGGCGATATCGCCATCGGGGTTGCCTTCGTCGCGCACCGTGTAACCGGCGCTGGCGATCACCTGGCGGGCCAGCTGCAGGATGGAGACCGGCTCGCCCATATCCAGCACGAAGACCTCGCCGCCGCAGGCCTCGGCGCCGGCTTGCAGCACCAGCTGCACCGCCTCGCGGATGGTCATGAAATAGCGTTTCACATTGGGATCGGTGACGGTCACCGGGCCGCCGCGGCTGATCTGTTCCTGAAACAGCGGCACCACCGAGCCCGAAGAGCCCAGCACATTGCCAAAGCGCACCATGGTGAAGACGGTGTTCGGATGGCGGCTGGCCAGATCCTGCACGATCAGCTCTGCCATGCGTTTGGAGGCGCCCATCACATTGGTCGGCCGCACCGCCTTGTCCGAGGAAATCAGGATGAAACGTTCCACCCCCGTCTGCGCCGCCGCCCGGGCCAGGGTTTCGGTGCCAAAGACGTTGTTGGCCAGGCCCGGCAGCGGGTTGGCCTCGACCAAGGGGACGTGTTTATAGGCCGCCGCATGCAGCACCACCTGCACGTCGTGGGTGTTCAGCACCAACCGCACCTGACGCGGATCGGTGACCGATCCCAGCACCGGCACAACCTCGATCCCGGTGCCCGCAGTCAGCTGCTTCATTTCCTGATGCACGGTATAAAGCGCCAGTTCGGACAGTTCGAAAAGCACCAGTTTCGTCGGCGCGCAGGCCAGCACCTGACGGCAGAGCTCCGAGCCGATCGACCCCCCGGCGCCGGAGACCAGAACCACCCGCCCGGCATAGGAGGCGGCGGCCTCCTGCAAGGGCACATCGCGGGCCGCGCGGCCGAGGAATTTCTGCGGCGCCACCGGGGTCAGCTTGTCCACCAGCGCCTCTTCGCCGATCAGCTGGGCAAAGGAGGGCAGCGCCTGCACTTCCAGCTGCATATCCTGCAGGTGCTTGGTGATCTGGGCCTGTTTCGGCTGGCTTTGCGACGGCATCGCCAGCAGCACCCGCTTGATGCCGCGGGTCTTGACGATGTGGTCGATGCGGGCCGGCGGGAACACCGGCAGCCCCACCAGCGTCATGCCCTGAAGCGAGGAATTGTCATCGACAAAGGCCACCGGATCGATGCCGTCATGGGCCTTCAGCGCCTGTGCCAGCTGGGTGCCGGTGGTGCCCGCACCGTAGATCAGCACCCGGCAGCGTGGCTGGGCGCGGCGGTAGATCGCCATGACCACCTGATGCAGCACCCCGCGGGTGGCGACCAGGAACAGGAAATAGCTGGTACCGAACACCACATGGGTGCCGGGCGTCAGGTCGGGTCCGAACAGATAGGTCAGCCCGGCCACCACAAGGGCGGTCACGAAGGCGACCGCCGCCGTCAGCGTCACCGCGTGGCGTTCATAGGCGTTGAGCTGCACCATCGGCAGCCCCAGCCAGACCGACATGGCCGCCATCACCGCCATGGCATAAGGCAGCACCGGCACCATCAGAATCAGGGTTTTCAGGGCAGGATCCGGCAGCGGCTGCACTGCGAAGGTGAACAAAAGCGCCAGAGGGATCAGAGCCAGGTCAATAGCCAGAAAGATATAGGATTTCTGTTTGCGCGATAATGCACTGATCAGATTAAACACGCTTGTGCCCCTGTTCCCTGACAGCCTGCCCGGTTGACCCTGCCACGACCCTGCCCGGTCACGACATCGGGTTGCCGCCTTTGCATGATGCGTTTCTTCGCAATCCCGCCCATGCTATCCGCCCGGTTTATACAAATCACCCGGATCACTATTCAAATTCGTCTAGTCGTTATCTCTATCCTGTTTTGGCTTTAGCACAAACCCCGGGGCGGCGGAAAGTCGCCAAATCCGGACCCTGTCTACCCCCAAAAACAGGCAACTAACCGCGGCGAAAGATATTGCCGATGGTCTGGAACACCAGATCGAAATCATAGCACATGTTGCGGTGGCGCTGGTAAATCAGATCGAGCCGCGCCTTGGCAGGCACGCAGATGCGCGAATAGACCGCATCGGTTTCCTCGCGGCTTGTGCAGCGTTCCAGCAGCGCCGCCTCGTGCTTGTGATAGGTGATAGACGCCAGACCAGTAACGCCGGGACGGCTTTTCAGCACCTTTTCATAGACTTCAGGATGGGCCTCCACATATTGGCGCAGCGGCGGGCGCGGCCCGACAAAGCTGAGATCGCCCTTGAGGATGTTCCAGAGCTGGGGAAATTCATCCAGCCGCTTGCGCCGCAGCCAGGCGCCGGTGCGGGTGATGCGTGCCGCCTTGTCACCGCCGGAGACACCTGCATCCTCGGCCACCACGGTCATGGTGCGGAGCTTCCAGAGATCAAAGGGCTGATCCGGCGTTTTCATCCGCTCTGCCACATAAAACAGCGGTCGCCCTTCCTTCAGCAGCAACCAGAGCAGCAGCAACAGCAGAATCGGCCCCAGAATCACGATCAGCAGCGTGGCAAAGAAAAGATCGAAAAGGCGTTTGTCCCAGGTCATGTCTCAGCTTTCGTCCCTCAGCGCGGCCCATTCGGCCACCAGCCGCGCCGGATCGGCAGGGGGTAGCGGCACATCCGGCGGCAACAACCCGGCCAGCCGGGTCACCTCCAGCGCAACCTCGGGGATGGCGCTATCGGGCGCCGGGCGCAAGCTGAAATCCAGTCCCGCCGCGCGCAGCAGATCGCCCATGGCAACTGGGCCGGGCTGAGCCACGTTCACCACCTCAGGCAGACCCCGGTGCTGCACTAGCGCCGCCAGCACCTGCGCCAGCATCCGCACCCCGATATAGCTGCGCCGGGGCGTCGTGCCATCGGCGAAACGGTCCAGCTGAAACCCGGGGCGCCAGCCGCCGAGAATGGCATCGAGCCCCGCGATATTGCCGATCCTGAGGGCGGTGATCGCCACCCCGGCCTCTGCCCCCAGCCTGAGGGCCCGCATCTCCATCGCGGCCTTGGCGGCGCCATAGGGGTTGGCCGGATGCAGTGGCGCCTCTTCGGACAGGACACCGGGCTGATTGCCATAGACCGCCGCCGAAGAGGCCAGCAACACCCGCGTCTTTCTGTCGCTAACGCGGGTGCTTGCCTGCGCCGCCCTTATCGCGGCTTCGGCGAGGCGCGTATTGTCATCGAGATCACCACCATGACCCGGGGTGACGCCAGCGAGGCAGAGGATCGTATCGACGCCCTCGGCGGCCCGCACCAGAGTCGCGGGATCTTCCAGCGGCGCAAGGATATGCCAGGCTTCCCCTGCGGCATAATCAGCCGGACGGCGGCGCGCCTGCCAGCGCAGATCGGCGCCCGCGGGCAGCAGGGTCGGCCAGTCCCGGCGCAACAGCCCGCCGATCCGCCCAGCGGCGCCGAGCACCAGAATGGCCGGGGCTGTGGGATCGCCTCCCGATTCTGCCTCCATAGGTGTTGACGCTTGTTGTTGACGCATGGCACAGGCCCAGTATCTTGCTCGAATAATAACCACAGGTCCGAAACCGGATCAGAAATCAAGCCGTTTCCGGACAGGGACCTCATGCGCTCTTTCATTTCACTGCTCGCCGCCGTCAGCCTAGTTCTTTTGTCGGCGGCTTGTGGCCGTCTGCCAAGCGGCGCCCCTGTCAGCGAGGAAATCCTGGCCCAGTCCAGCGAACCGGATGCCGATTTTGCGCTTTATCAGGTCACCCGCGCCTTCCTGCCCACGGTGGGGCAATGGCCGGAAACCGGCCAGAAAGAGCTTTTGGGCTGGATCCGGGCCAGCCAGGGCGCCAAGACCCAGATCATCCAGTCCGGCGATACGCTGACGCTCCGAATCTGGGACAGCAGCGACAATTCCCTGCTGACCTCGCACGAGCAGAAGATGGTACAGCTGCAGGACGTGCGGGTGGCTTCGAACGGCTCTGTCTTCATGCCCTATGTGGGCAATGTGAACGTGCTGGGACTTACCCCGGATCTGGCGCGAGAAAAACTGCAGGAAGAACTGGAGGCCATCGTGCCCTCGGCACAATTGCAGCTGGACATGGCCGAGGGGCGCGGCAACTCGGTCGATCTGGTCTCGGGCGTTGCCCGGCCCGGCACCTATCCGATGCCGGACCGCAACTATACGGTGATGGGGCTGATCTCGGCCGGGGGCGGCATTTCCTCCAATCTCAACAACCCGCAGATCCGCCTGGTGCGGGGCAGCAATATCTACGGCACCTCGGTGCAGAACCTGCTGAACAATCCGCGCCTTGATACGCTCCTGCGCGGCGGTGACCGGGTCTTCGTGGAAGAGGACGAACGCTATTTCCTGTCCTTCGGGGCCACCGGCACCGAGGATCTGCATATCTTCACCAAGGACGAGATGTCGGCGATGGACGCGATCTCGGTCTCGGGGGGCTTTCAGGACAGCAAGGCCGATCCCGAAGGGCTGCTGGTCCTGCGCGAATACCCGGCTTCAGCGGTGGCGCCCGGTCAGCGCGGACCGCGCCACAACCGCGTGGTCTTCACCCTGGATCTGACCACGGCGGACGGGCTGTTTTCCGCCCGCAAGTTCGAGATCAACCCAGGCGATCTGGTCATTGCCACCGAATCCCCGATCAACGATGCGCTGACCGTCTCCAATCTCATCGGCAACTTCTTCGGCGTCTTCAGCCGGGCCGGCGTGCTGTAACGCGCGTCAGTCCAGCAGCCGCTCCAGATAAGTGCCGTAGTCGTTCTTCTTGAACAGGTCGGCGCGGGCCTGCAGCTGCTGGTCGTCGATCCAGCCCTGCTCATAGGCGATTTCCTCAAGGCAGCCGGTCTGCAGCCCCTGGCGTTTGGTCAGGGTGCGCACGAAATTGCCCGCATCCAGAAGCGAGCCATGGGTGCCGGTATCAAGCCAGGCATAGCCGCGGCCCATGGTTTCCACCCGCAGGCTGCCTTCATCCAGATACATCTGCAGAAGGTCGGTGATCTCCAATTCGCCGCGCGGCGAAGGCTGGACCTGTCGCGCGCGCGTGGGCGCAGAGCCATCAAGGAAATAAAGCCCGGTCACCGCATAGTTCGACGGTGGCACCTCAGGTTTCTCGATGATCTGGCGGGCGGTGCCCTGGTCATCGAAATCCACTACGCCATAGCGTTCGGGATCGGCCACGTGATAACCAAAGACGGTGCCGCCGCTGGCCTGTTCATCTGCTGCCGCCAGCAGGCTCGGCAGACCATGGCCGAAGAAGATATTGTCGCCCAGCACCAGCGCCGAGGGCGCGCCATCCAGGAACTCCTCGGCCAGGATATAGGCCTGCGCCAGACCATCGGGCGACGGTTGCACCACATAGGTCAGCGAGACGCCCCACTGGTTGCCGTCGCCAAGGGTGCGCTGGAACTGCTCCTGATCCTGCGGCGTGGTAATGATGCAGATCTCGCGGATGCCCGCCAGCAGCAGCACCGACAGCGGGTAATAGATCATCGGCTTGTCGTAGATCGGCAGCAGCTGTTTCGACACCCCCATGGTGATCGGATAGAGCCGGGTGCCCGAGCCCCCCGCCAGAATGATGCCCTTGCGCGTGGTGCTGCGTGCCGTCATGCACTCTCTCCCAGATCCTTCAGAATATCATCAAGGCCCGCCCGCCAATCGGGGCGGGTGATGCCAAAAACAGTATCTAACAAGGCACAATCGAGCCTAGAGTTCAACGGCCGCCTTGCCGGAGTCGGATACTCGCTGGAGGGGATATCCACCACTTCGCACGAAAGGCCCGCGCGGGCAAAGATCTCGCGCGCAAACCCGGCCCAGCTGGTGTCCGGTGTACCTGCAAAATGATAGGTGCCGCTCTTGCCCGGATCCTCGGCCAGTTGCCCGGCGATCGTCACGCAGGCCACCGCGATGGCGCGCGCCGGGGTCGGGGCACCGATCTGATCCGCCACGATAGTCAGGCGGTCGCGTTCCTTGCCAAGGCGCAGCATGGTCTTGATGAAATTGTTGCCATGGGCCGAGACCACCCAGGAGGTGCGCAGGATGGCATATGTGCCGCCTGCTGCGCGCACCGCCTCTTCACCAACCAGCTTGCTGCGGCCATAGGCGCCAAGGGGACCGGTCGTATCCTCGGGGCTCCAGGGGGTATCGCCGCTGCCGTCGAAGACGTAATCGGTGGAAACGGTGACAAAGGGGATCCCCAGATCGGCGCAGGCGCGGGCCATGGCGGCGGGAGCAACGCCGTTGATCACCGTGGCCAGTTCCTCTTCCTCTTCGGCGCGATCGACAGCGGTATAGGCGGCGGCATTGATCACCGCGGCGGGCGCCCGGGCGCGGAGGATCTCGGCGCAGGCCTCCGGATCGGAGAGGTCCGCCTGATCGCGGCCCAGACAGGTGACGCCGTCAAAGGCAGCCAGTTCGCGGGCCAGCTGGCCGGTTTTGCCAAAGACAAGGATCATATCGCCTTCCCCCAAACCAAGGGCAGCGCCCGCACCGGGGTGGGCGTGAAACGCCCGCCCATGGGGGCGGGGCGGGCGTTGCCCGGGCTGCTATACGCACCCCGGGCCATCATTCGCCAGTCCCCAGCCGCTGGCCGACGCCGTGACGGTCCTGCAGCGGGCGCCACCAGGCCTCGTTATCCAGATACCATTGCACGGTCTTTGCCAGACCTTCCTCCACCGTCACCGAAGGGCGCCAGCCCAGTTCCTCGCGGATACGCGAGGGGTCGATGGCATAGCGCGCATCATGGCCCGGACGATCCGTCACGAAGGTGATCTGCTCAGCGTAAGATTTCCCATCGGCGCGCGGGCGTTTCTCATCGAGGATCGCACAGAGCGTCTGCACCAGTTCCAGATTGCTACGCTCGTTCTCGCCACCGATATTATAGGAGCGCCCCAGCACGCCCTTCTGCAACACCAGCAACAGCGCATCAGCGTGATCTTCCACGTAAAGCCAGTCGCGGATGTTGGAGCCATCGCCATAGATCGGCAGGGCTTTTCCGGCCAGCGCGTTGAGGATCACCACCGGGATGAGTTTCTCCGGGAAATGATAGGGGCCGTAGTTGTTGGAACAATTGGTCAGCACCACCGGCAGCCCGTAGGTCTCGGCCCAGGCGCGCACCAGATGGTCAGAGCTGGCCTTGGACGCGGAATAAGGTGAGCGCGGATCATAGGCGGTGTCTTCGGTGAACATCACCGCGGGATCATTGGGCAGCGAGCCATAGACCTCATCGGTGGAGATGTGATGGAAACGGAAGCCCTTGGGGCGGTCATTCCGGGCCCAGTATTTGCGCGCCGCCTCCAGCATGTTGAAGGTGCCGGTGATATTGGTCTCGATGAAATCGCCCGGCCCGTCGATCGAGCGGTCCACGTGACTTTCGGCGGCCAGATGCATCACCGCATCGGGCTTATGCGCAGCAAAGACCCGGTCGAGCGCGGCGCGGTCGCGGATGTCGGCTTGTTCAAAAGCGTAATCGGGGCTCTCTGCCACCTCGGCTACATTCTCAAGACAGGCGGCATAGGTCAGCGCATCAAGGTTCACCACCTGATGGCCCCGGGCAATCGCCAGGCGCACCACCGCAGAGCCGATAAATCCGGCGCCGCCGGTCACGAGTATCTTCATGGGTTATCCTTCCCAGACAAACGGGCTGTCGAAATCTGCCAGCGCGCCAGCGGCGGCGTCCTTATCCGACAGGACCGGCGTGCCCTCAAAGCCCCAGTCGATGCCGCAACTGTTCCAAGCCACGGCGCCATCACACTCGGGCGCGTAATAATCCGTGCATTTATAAAGGATCTCGGTATCCGGCGCGCGAGTGATGAAGCCGTGCAGGAAGCCCTTGGGCACCAGCAGCTGCTTGCCGTTTTCCGCGCTCAACTCGATCCCGAACCATTTGCCATAGCTGGGCGAGCCCTTGCGGATATCCACCGCCACATCAAAAAGCGCCCCGCGCCCGCAGCGCACCAGCTTGTCCTGGGCATGGGGCGGCGCCTGGAAATGCAGCCCCCGCAGGGTGCCGACCTGCGACGACAACGAATGATTGTCCTGCACGAAATCGAAATCCAGCCCGTGGTCTGCCATCCGCTGCCGGTTCCAGCTTTCGCTGAAGAACCCGCGGGCATCCCCGAACCGCTGCGGTGTCAGGACCTTCAGTCCCGGCATGCCTGTCTCTTCGATCTGCATCCTGTCCGTCCCGATCTGGATGATCTTTTCCTGCCGCAGTCCTAGCCGCTCCGGCGCCCCCGCGCCAGTCATCAGGCCAGTGATCAAGCCAGCCTTCAGCTCTGCCTCCGCAACCGCAGCGCGGAGGGCCTGCCCCTTCTGCTCTGTAAAACCGGCAACCCCATGACCAGCCCATGACCACCTCATGACACGGAGACGACAGAACCGGGGCGCTCAGCCGCAATCCGGTTGCGCCAGCCGCCCCCGCAGGGCAAGCATGCAAAAAACATTCCTAAGACGGTGTCAAAATCACCAATGAAATTTCTCTTTGTCCATCAGAACATGCCCGGCCAGTACCGGGAATTAATCACCTGGCTGGCGGCGCAGCCCGAGGGTCACGAGATCTATTTCCTGACCCAGCGCAGTGACATCCAGCTGCCCGGCGTCACCACGGTGACCTACAAGGCGCATCATCAGCCCGCCAAGGACGCCTATGGGCTGTCCAAGGACTGGGAGGCCGCCGCCGGCACCGGTATTGGCGCGGCGCTGGCCGCGCGGCAGTTGAAAGACGCCCGCGGCTGGAGCCCCGATATCATCATCGGGCACACCGGCTGGGGTGAGCTGACCTTCCTGAAAGAGGTCTGGCCCGAGGTGCCGATGATCGGCTTCTTCGAATATTTCTACCGCACTTCCGGCGGGCTGGTGGGGTTCGACCCGGACAACCCGCCCAACGATCAGGCCGGCTTTTTTGCCCAGGCCCGCAACACGGTGCCCTATACCAATATCCACACCGTCGATCTCGGCCATACCCCCACCTACTGGCAGCGCGACCGCTTCCCCAAAAGCTTCCATGACCGCATGTATGTCTGCCACGACGGCATCCGCACCGACCGGCTGCAGCCCGACCCCGAGGCCTCGATTTCGCTGGGGCGGCTGGACCGCCCGCTAACCCGGGACGACGAGGTGATCACCTATGTCGCCCGCAACATGGAGCGCGCCCGCGGCTTTCACATCATGATGCGCGCCCTGCCGAAGATCCTGAAGGAACGCCCCAACGCCCGTGTCCTGATGATCGGCGGCAATGAGACCTCCTATGGCGCCGAAAGCAAACACCCGGAGGGCCTGCGCGGTGAGATGGAGGATGAGCTGCAAGGCCAAATCGACTGGAGCCGGGTGCATTTCCTCGGCCGCGTCCCCTATGATGCCCTCTGCGACATCATCCGCATCAGCCGCTGCCATATCTATCTGACCATGCCCTTCGTGCTCAGCTGGTCGCTGCTGGAGGCGATGTCGATGCAGGCCACGGTGGTGGCCGCCGATGTGGCGCCGGTGCGCGAGGCCGTCACCCATGGGGAAACCGGCATGCTGGTGGATTTCTTCGACCCCGATGCGCTGGCGGCGCAGGTGGTGGATGTGGTGGCCAACCCAGGATCTTATGCCCATCTTGGCCCCAATGCCCGCGCCCATGTGGTGGAGACCTACGATTTCCTGACCCGCTGCCTGCCGGAACATATCGCGCAGATCAACGCGCTGGTGCCTGAAGAGAAGCGGATCCGGATCTGAGCAAATGTTTCGCGCGCGAAACATTTGAAGGTATCTGCCATGACAAATGACGGGACTGGCCCTCTTCCCTGAGGGCCGGTTTAGAGACGACTTTAAGCTCTTTAGGGACTGTTTCAGGCCTCTCGGGCGCGTTTTTTCACCCAGCCCAGGAAAGCCCCATCCGCCTGGCGCAGGCGCGGGCTGCCCGAACGTTGCCACATGGCCCGCCACTCGGCCTCCAGCGCATAGACATCGGCGCCGGGCATCAGGCTGCGGGCGCGCTCCAGCGTCTCCGGCTTCAGCACCGGGGCGGCGCCCATCCCCATACCGGACGCCGGGGCGACCACCGCGTGTTTCTGGCTGAACCGGATCAGATCGCCCGGCAGCTCTTCCATCGCATAATCCGGCAAGGGCTGCGCCTCGATCATATCGCGGATCATCTTGCGGAACACCCGGCGCGGGCTGGCCGATCCGGATTTCTTCAGCAAGGTGTCCACCGAGATGGTCCAGCCTTCCTGGCGGCCGCAATGCTTGCGGGTCAGCTCGTAGATGCGCCGCTCCAGCGGTTTGCGCAGGCGGAAGTAATCGCGGCTGAGGGTCAGCACCGATTTCGACAGCACCGCCCGAAACAGCCATTCGCTGAGGGTGACGGCAACGTTGACCATGCGCCCGCCCCGGGCCTTGCGCACGATTTCCCAGCTTTCGATCAGGCCAAAACCCGAGGTGACCTCTTGGCCGCCGGTGACGATATTGGTGGTGATGCGGGTGCCCGCAAGCCGTTCAAAGGATTCGCGCAGCCGCCGGTAGGCATCACCCGAGGTTTCCCGGTTTGTCGCCATCAGCAGATCATGCGCCTTCAGATGCAATGTGCGGCTGACCTGCCGCCCGGCGTTCAGCGCCGCCATCAGCTGGCTGATGCAGAAGATCAGGATGTCCTTGTCGTGGATTGTCGCCAGCCCCTTGACGCTGGGGGTCACGGTGATCTCGGCGCCATTGTGTTCGTAGTTGAGAATGCGCCGGTCCGGCCGGGTGCCCAGCGAGAACAGCGGATGCTCCATCGAGGCGAGGTCGTTCTTGGGGATCGCATCGAAAATATCGCAGAGGAAGAACGCCCCCTGCTCCGATGTCTGCGCCACGGGAGTTTGCATACCCGTTCCGCCTGCTGTGCCCGCAGCTGCCATGATCCCTGCCCTGTCGCTCTGCCTGGCCCCCCGGTTTTCAGGGCGATCATTGCGCCCTCCGGGGTGACTCGTTTTTCGTGGTTTTGATTACGCTCACCCTAAAGTTATCCACATGCCGCCGCAACGGGGTTCCGGAATCGGAACATCGGGGGTTCGGAGTCATATGAACGGGGTTTCAGAGTCACTGCTTCCAGAAAAACACGCCCAATCGCCAATGAAAAAAGGGCTTTGCAGCACCGGGCTTCTTCCCGTAACTATTATATAACTCATAAATAACAGGGCAGAAAAATTTTCAGCCTGCCCCAACACCCCCAAAACCACGGCTTTCCCCCGCTGCAACAGACGGATTTGCTTAGAAAAAGCAAAAGGGGTGCGCATATTTCTTCCATGTGCGCTGTTTTCTGTTATCTTGCCAAAAAGAGCGCACATAAGGCGTTTCATCCAAGAGGGTTGTACTCTTTTCAGAAGGGCGCAGCGCAGCAGCAAAGAAACCGGCAGCAATCCATGGCACGAGATATCCACAGGAAAGAAACCGGGCGAAAAGACAGCGCCCTGCCCCCCTATTTCAACATTGATCCCGACGCGGCTCTGGCCGAGCTGGAGGCGCCCACCAGCACGGCAGGCTTTGCCGGAATCGCCGAAGGCTGTGCCCGGGGCCGGGCCGATCTGGCCAGCCGGGGCCTGGATGACGAAGGGCGCAAAACCCTGCGCCTGTTCTCCACCTGGGAAATCACCCGCTACCTGATCCCCGTCGCCCAGGCCCATTTCCGCCGGGTGCTGAAGGCCAACCCGGAGCTGCCGCAGGGGCGTTCGGAAACCGAGGGCGGCGCCAAGTGGTTCACCCTCGACGAGGTGCTGGTCCTGCGGGCGCATTTCGCGGCGCAAGGATCCAAGGCCAAGGATTACATCCCCTACCGCCCCAAGGGCCTGCCGGCCAAGATGGTCGCCGTGGCCAACTTCAAGGGCGGTGTCGGCAAGACCTCCACCGCGGCGCATCTGGCGATGTCGGCGGCGCTGGATGGCTACAAGGTGCTGGTCATTGATCTTGATAGCCAGGGGTCAATGACCTCGATCTTTGGCGGCCGGGTCGAGGATGAATGGCAGACCGCCTTTCCGCTCTTGGCGCGCCATTACGGCGAACACCTGCGCAGCGAGAACCAGCGCCGTCTGGACCGGGGCGAGGCGCCCCAGCCGATGGACGATGCGCTGACTGCGGCGATGGACATGACGGCGGCGGATGTGATCCAGAGCACCCACTGGCCCAATATCGATCTGATCGGCGCCCAGCTGAACCTCTATTGGGCCGAGTTCCAGATCCCGGTCTGGCGCATGGCGGCGCGCTCCTGGAAGCTCTGGGATGCGCTCACCGACCGGCTGGAGGCCGACGGGGTGCTGGACCAGTACGATGTGATCTTCATCGATACGCCCCCCGCTCTTGGCTATCTCACCATCAACGGGCTGTCAGCGGCGGATATCCTGCTGGTGCCCATGGGGGCGTCCTTTCTGGAGTTCGACTCGACGGGGCGGTTCTTTGACATGCTGCATTCCACCTTTGCCAGTATCGAGGAGGGCGAGAACCTTGCTGCCCGCGCCCTGGGTCGGCCCGAGATGGGCTTTGAATGGGATGCGGTGCGCGCTGTCATCACCCGCTACGACAGCGCCCAGCAGGGCGAGCTGGCCGGGCTGATGCAGGCCTATATGGGGCCGGTGCTCTCTCCGCATAAACAGGATTACACCGCGCTGATCGGTCAGGCCGGCGAACAGGTCTCTGGCATCTACGAGGCCGATTACCGCGACTTCAACCGTGAGACCTATGCGCGCGGTCGCGAAACATTCGACGAAACCTACGCCGCCTTCAAACGGCTGCTGATCGGCTGCTGGCGCCGCGCCGAGGTGCAGATGCAGAGCGCGGCCGAGTAAGGCCCCGGCAGGGATGATGGCGCAGACTGCGCGCCCAAAGGAGACAGGCAGATGGCAAAACGCAAACGGTTGATGCCGGCACAGAGCAGCTATCTTTCCGGCGCCCCGGAAAGCAAATCCGCCCTTGGCGGTCCGATGGCCGTGGGGGCGGCGCCGATCGCGCAGGTGGCGTCGGAAACCGCTTCGCAAGCGGCCTTGCAGGAATTGTCCGACGTGCTGGAAAACGCCCGCAGCAAGGGGCTGATGATCGAAGAGGTGCCGCTGTCGGCCATCGATGAAACCCATCTGGTGCGCGACCGGATCGAACAGGACGCCGAGGAAATGGATGCCCTCGTCGAATCTCTGCGCGCCCGTGGTCAGCAGACCCCGGTCGAACTGGTGCCGCTGGACCCCCGCCCCGATGGCCGCAGTCATGGCCTGATCTCGGGTTGGCGCCGCCTTGGCGCCCTGCGCAGGCTCTATGCCGAAACTTCAGACCCGAAATACGCCACGGTGAAGGCGCTGATCATCCGCCCGGAGACGGCGCAGGACGCCTATATCGCCATGGTCGAGGAAAACGAAATCCGGGTGAACCTCTCCCATTACGAACGCGCGCGGATCGCGGTGCGGGCGATGAAGGAAGAGGTGTTTCCGACTCTGAAAAAGGCACTTCAGAGTCTCTTTGCTAATGTACCCCGCGCCAAGCGCTCCAAGATCCGTAGCTTCGTGACCCTGGTCGAGGAGCTGGATGCAGCGCTGTTCTATCCCACCGCCATCAGCGAGAAGCTGGGCCTGTCACTGGTGCGCGCCATGGGCGAGGACGAAGGTTTTGCAGAGCGCCTGCGTGCTGCCCTTCAGGCGTCGCCGCGCGAGTCTGCAGCGGATGAGTTGGAGATCCTGAACCGGGTTTTGGCCGAGACACAGGACGGATCTGAGGTCGAAACGGCAAAGGATGATATGTCTCTAAACGCAGCTTTAGAGACGCAAACTACGACGCCTGAGGCCCCTGCCCGCCCGCGTGTGCGCACCCCCGGTGCCGAGGGGTCCGAGCGGATCTCGGTTCAGGCTGCTGCGGGTGTGCGGCTGGGCTTCACGCCTGGACAGAACCGGATTGAGTTGACCGGCGAGGCTGTCGATGTAGAGCTGATGGCGGCGCTGCAGGACTGGCTGAAGCGCCGCTGAATCCAAGGCTGCAATCAGAACGAATTCGACCCTAAACCCCGGTTTAGGGTCTTTTTGTAGACTCTGCAGCGTGTCCAAATGTTTCGCGTGCGAAACATTTGGGACCTGTTGGAAGCGGAGGCAGGCTCAGCGGCCCACCGCGATATACTGGGAGAATCCGGCCCGTTCGGCGGCCCGGGCGGAATAGACATTGCGCAGATCCGCCATCCGCGGATAGGCCATCCTGGCGGCCAGGGCCTTCAAATCAAGCGCGCGGAACTCGTTCCATTCGGTCAGGAGCACCACCAGATCGGCGCCCTCTGCCGCCTCATAGGGGTCCTCGAGCCAGTCGACGCCGGGCAGCAGCGCCTCGCCCTCGGCGCGGCCCTGCGGGTCGATCACCCGCACATGGGCGCCGCCGCCCACCATGGCGGGCACGATGGTCAGGCTGGGGGCCTCGCGCATGTCGTCGGTATTGGGTTTGAAGGTGACACCCAGCACTGTCACCGTCTTGCCGTTGAAAGAGCCTCCGCAGGCATCGCGCAGCTTTTCCACCATGCGCGCCTTCACCTCGTCATTGACCCGCATCACCGTCTCGGTGATCCGCATCGGAAAGGAATGGTCCTGGCCGATGCGCGCCAGCGCGGCGGTGTCTTTCGGAAAGCAGGAGCCGCCATAGCCGGGGCCGGCATGCAGGAACTTGTTGCCGATCCGCCCGTCCAGACCGACCCCGCGCGAGACCTCTTTGACATCGGCGCCCACCTTTTCGCAAAGCCCGGCGATTTCATTCATGAAGGTGATCTTGGTCGCCAGAAAGGCATTGGCGGCGTATTTGATCATCTCGGCGCTTTCCAGATCGGTGGTCAGGATCGGAAAATCGCGCAGGTAAAGGGGGCGGTAGATCTCGCTCATTACCTCGGCGGCGTGAGGGCTTTCGACGCCGACCACCACCCGGTCGGGCTTCATGAAATCCTCGATCGCCGCGCCTTCGCGCAGGAATTCAGGGTTGGAGGCCACATCGAAGTCCGCATCCGGATTGGCGCTGGCGATCACCTCCTGCACCTGCCGGTTGGTGCCCACCGGCACGGTGGATTTGGTCACCACCACCGCATAGCCGGTCAGCGCCGCGGCGATCTCTTCGGCGGCGGCCATCACATAAGTCAGATCCGCATGGCCATCGCCGCGCCGGGTCGGGGTGCCGACGGCGATAAACACCGCTTCGGCGCCATCCACGGCGGCGGCCAGATCGTCGCTGAACTCCAGCCGCCCGGCGGCGACGTTCTTTTCCATCAGCGCATCAAGGCCCGGCTCGTAGATCGGCACCTCGCCGGCCTTCAACCGGTTGATCTTGGCTGCGTCCTTGTCGACGCAGATCACGTCATGGCCGAAATCGGAGAAACAGACGCCGGACACCAGTCCCACGTAGCCAGTGCCAATCATCGCGATACGCATGGGGTGTCCCCTGTTCTGCTTGGTATGTCGTTTTGCAACTTTGAAGAAAGCGCAGGCCGGGCGCAATGGGGCTGGGGCTGGCGTCCTTCAAATGTTTCGCGCGCGAAACATTTGCACCTGTCAGCCAGGCTCCTGCCGGTGTCACCGCGTTACGGCATCAGGCGCTGTAATAGTCCCTGTACCAGTCCACGAAACGGGCAACGCCGGTCCTGACATCGACCTCTGCCCGGTACCCGGTGAGGGCGGTGAGCAGCGATGTGTCGGCCCATGTCGCGGGCACGTCGCCGGCCTGCATCTCTTTCAGGATCTTCTGCGCGGGCTGTCCCAGCGCCTCTTCCAGGGCGGCGATATAGTCCATCAGCGGGGTGGGCTGGCTGGCGCCGATATTCACGACCCGGAAGGGCGCGACGGGGCTGAGGCTGTCCTGCGGCCCCACCGGAGCATCGCCTGGCACCGCCTCGATCAGCCCGGTGATGCCTGTCACCAGATCGTCGATATAGGTGAAATCGCGGCTCATGCGGCCGTGGTTGTAGATCTCGATCGGCTCATCCGCGAGCATCGCCTTGGTGAATTTGATCGGTGCCATGTCGGGTCGCCCCCAGGGACCGTAGACGGTGAAAAACCGGAACATGGTGATCGGCAGGCGGTAGAGATGCGCATAGGAATGGCTCATCGCCTCGCCCGCCTTCTTGGTAGCGGCATAGAAGGACATCGGCGTGTCCGCCTTTTGTCGCTCGTCAAAGGGCATTTCCGTGTTGGCGCCATAGACCGAAGAGGTGGAGGCCATCAGAAGATGCACAGGCGGGTGGGCGCGGGCGGCCTCCAAGAGTTCGAAGGTGCCGATAAGATTGGCCTCGAGGTAATCACGCGGCGCATCGATGGAATGGCGCACCCCGGCCTGGGCGGCCAGGTGAATGACCGCATCGGGGCGGTGCTGGGCAAAGAGTTCCATCAGGCGACCGGGGTCTTCCAGCTTGCCGATCACCGGGGTGAAGGCCGGGCTTTCTGCTAGCATCGCGTGGCGGCGAACCTTCAGGGCGACATCGTAATAGGGCGACAGGCAATCCAGTCCGACGACCTGCCAGCCCGCAGCCAGCAAGCGGGCTGCAAGGTGATAGCCGATGAAGCCGGCCGATCCGGTGACAAGAGCAGTGCGCATGACATGCTTGGTGGCGGTTTCCGGCGGTCCTGTCAAACCCTATCCTGCGTCCTTCTGCGGGGCAGGGCGCGGCGCGGGGCACCCCTTGGGGTTTGACATGAGGCCGGATTTATGAGTTTTGCGCTCCCACAACGCAAAGACGACCACACAGGCGATCAGAACAGGCCGGGGAGCAGATTTTCGTGAGCGCACAGACAGATCCCAGCCCGTCCCCCCGCCGCCTGGTAGCGGTGGTGGTGACCTACAACCGTCTCGACAAGCTGAAGGACACCATTGCCCGGCTGCTGCAAAGCCCGGCCGAAGAGCTGGCAGCGCTGGTGGTGGTGGACAATGCCTCGACCGATGGCACGAGTGACTGGCTGACGACATTGCAGGATCCGCGGCTGGACATTCAGATGAGCGAGACCAACCGCGGCGGGGCAGGCGGCTTTGAGCGCGGCATGCGCCGCGCGATGGAGGCACACGCGCCCGACTGGCTGGTGGTGATGGATGACGATGGCCGCCCGGCGCCCGGCGCCCTGGCGGCGTTTCACGCCCTGCCCGCCCATGACGACCCGGCGCGCGCCTGGGATGGGGTGGCTGCGGCGGTCTATTTCCCCACCGGCGGTATCTGCGAGATGAACCGCCCCTCGCGCAATCCTTTCTGGCACAGCCGCGAATTTCTGCGCACGCTCTTTGGCGGCGGGCGCTCGGGCTTTCACGTGCAGCCTGCCGATTACGAAGGGCAGGGGATGCAGATCGACGTGACCTCCTTCGTGGGCTTCTTCATCTCGGCGGATGCAGTGCGGCGCATCGGCTATCCCGATCCCGATCTTTTCATCTACGGCGATGACGGGCTTTATACCCTGGGGCTGACCAAATCGGGCGGCCGTATCGGATTTGAACCCGCCGTGCGGTTCGAGCACGATCTGACGACCTTTGTGCCCAAGGCGGGGGAAGAGCAGGCGCAGCGCGGCCGTTTCATCCCCTTGTGGAAGGTCTATTATTATCACCGCAACCTGCTTCTTCTGTACCGGATGGCGGCGGGGATCTGGTTCTGGCCGGTGATGCTGGTGATCCTGCCCAAATGGTTCTCCAAAGTGCGCGCCCATCAGGGCGAACGGCGCGCCTTTCTGTGGCTTATGGGCCGGGCGGTGCTGGACGGGCTCAGGCGGCGCACCCATGTGCCCCATGCCGAGGTGCTGGAGATGGCCCGCACAAAGAGGTAGGGCGCGAGCGCAAACCGCGCGCAAGGTTCGGTTGCGGATCAGCGATTCAGGATGACTCGGTGATAGCGTCCCATCAGGATCAGACCGAGCATCAGCAGGATCATGCTGATAAGCAGAACATAAATCACGCTGACAAATGAGGCCGTATAAGTGGGGTAAAACCCGCTGCGCATCAGCCCGGTGATGTGCAGCAGCGGATTGTACCATAGAACATCTCGCGCCACGGGGGGAAGATCCTCAAACACATAAAGGATGCCGGATGCCAAGAATAGCGGTCGGGTGATGATCGACCAGGCCACGTCCCATAGAGGGTAAAGCCCCAGCAACACGCAATTCACCGTACCCACGCCTAGCCCGAGCAACATGGCCAGCCCCAGCGCTTCCAGCGTAGGCCCCATATCGACCACGGCGCGGCTGTCTGTGATCAGCAGCACGCTGCCGATCAGAATGAACGAGATAAGCAGGCCGGTCAGGCTGTTGAGGATGAAGCGGGCCAGAATGGCGTCGATCCAGGTGACGGCTGGGTACTTCAGCAGGGGTTTGGAGAAAATGAGCGCCCGGGCGGTGGTGCCGCTGATGGTCTGATAGAGGTTGAAGGGCAAAAACCCCGTTGCATAGAACAGCAAGAAACTGGTGCCGAGAGACGGGGTGCGGATCACCAGGGAGAAGCCGATGCTGAGAAACAGGATGGCGGCCAGGGGTTCCAGAATGCTCCAGATATAGCCACCTGGGGTGCGCCCGTAGCGGGTAGACATTTCCCGCAGCACCAGCGCCGCGATGGTGCGCAGGCTGGCAAAGCGGTGAGAGCGCCCCCGGGGACGCTGCGCCGGGGCGATCTGCGGCGTGGCAGTCGGGAGCTGAGAGGTCATAGGATCTGCCATGAATATCTGTGTTGTGAATAGCCTGTCGGTAGGCGATACTATGAAAGAGATAAAAGTCAAATTCAAACGGCGAAAAGCTGGACAGGCGGATCATGGCACAGGAACGTCGAGTGAAGAAGCTGCAGAGCGGGCAGGTGGGCAAAGGCGTTACTACAGCCGAAGAGGCAACCAGCAACATCGAACATCTTCCGCAGGTGCAGGAGGACATGGCCAGTCAGGAGGACATGCCGGGAAACAGGCGCGGTGGCGGTAGGGGACGCAAGAAGCTCAAGAAGCTGCGCCAGAAGGTCAAAGCCGCCGAAGCCGCGCTTGAGGCGGCGCAGCGGCAGGTAGCCGAGACACCGGCCTATCCCATGGCGCGCCCGGCGCAGATGCGCCGCCGCCACTGGGGGCTTGTGGCCAGTTTCGTGTTGATGGTGCTGGCGCCGCTGGCCGCAGCGGTCTTCTATCTCTGGGCCGTGGCCGAGGATCAGTATATCTCCACCGCCGGCTTTACCGTGCGGAGCCAGGAAAGCAGTGGCGCCACCGATCTCCTCGGTGGGCTGGCCAATTTCGCCGGCAATACCACCGCTTCGGACAGCGATATCCTTTATGAATTCATCCAGAGTCAGGAAATGGTGGAATCGGTGGACAAGACGGTGTCGCTGCGGCCCCATTACAGCCAGCACTGGCCCGATGACTGGGTGTTTTCGCTTTGGCCCGATGCCACGCTGGAACAGATGATCTGGTACTGGCAGCGCATCGTCGGCATTTCCTATGACAGCGGTTCGGGGTTGATCGAGGTGCAGGCGGCGGCCTTTGATCCCGAAACAGCCCAGGCCATTACTCGCGCCATCGTCTCGGTAAGCCAGACCCGCATAAATGCGCTGAACGAGCAGGCGCGCGAGGATGCCATGCGCTATGCCCGTGAGGACCTGGACGAGGCGTTGGAGCAGCTGAAAGGCGCGCGCGAGGCGCTGACCCAATTCCGCACCCGCACCCGGATCGTGGATCCGGCGGCGGATATCCAGGGCCGCATGGGGGTGATGAACAACCTGCAGCAGCAACTGGCCGCGGCGCTGATCGAATACGACCTGTTGCGCGGTACCGTGGGGGAGGGGGATCCGCGTCTGAAAAAGGCGCAGCAGCATATCGACGTGATCCGCGAACGTATCGATATCGAGCGGCAGACTTTTGCCTCGACCAATACCGATACCGGCGCCGTGGGAGAGGATTACCCCTCGCTGATCTCGGAATTCGAACGTCTCACGGTGGATCTGCAATATGCCGAGGAAACCTACCGGGCGGCGCTGACGGCGCTGGAGGTGGCCCGCGATGAGGCCACCCGGCAAAGCCGCTATCTGGCCACCTATATCAAGCCGACCCAGGCTCAGGAATCCGAATATCCCAACCGGCCCATGCTGGCGGGGCTGGTCGGGCTGTTCCTGCTGCTGACCTGGTCGATCCTGGCGCTGATCTACTATTCGATCCGGGACCGCAGCTGAGGCGGGCCGGGGAGTACAAGAGCATGATCCGCTTTGAAAACCTGACCAAGAGCTTCTGGTTGCGGGGCGAGCGCAAGATTGTCATCGACAATCTCAACCTCACCCTGCCCACGGGCCGCTCCCTGGCTCTCTTGGGGCGCAACGGCGCGGGCAAATCCACCCTGCTGCAGATCATCGCCGGCACCATGCGCCCGGATCACGGCCGGGTGGTGTCCGACGGGAGTATGTCCTGGCCGGTGGGGCTGGGCGCATCCTTTCACCGGGATCTCACGGGGGCCGAGAACGTCCGCTTCATCGCTCGCATCTATGGGGTGGATACCGAGGATCTGGTCGCTTTTGTCGAAGATTTTGCCGAACTGGGCAAATTCTACCACATGCCGATGCGCAGCTATTCCTCGGGGATGCGCTCGCGGCTGACCTTCGGGGCCTCTATGGGGATCCGTTTTGACACCTATCTGGTGGACGAGGTGACCTCGGTGGGGGACCGGTCTTTCCGGCGCAAGAGCCGCGAGGTCTTTGCCGACCGGATGCAGCAGTCCAGCGCCATTATGGTCAATCACTCGATGGGGCAGGTGCGCAAGTTCTGTGATGCCGGCGTCGTGCTGGAACATGGCCGGATGCAGTATTTCGACGATCTGGAAGAAGCTATCGCTGTGCATGAAGCGATGCTGTCCTGAGCAAAGGCCGCTGATCCAGAGCCGGGCGGCTTCAATCTCGGGCGCTTTGCGGCCGGAAGTACCCTTCCGGGGAAAGATGAATTGTACTTTTGCAGCCTACTCCAGTAAGGAGCGGACAGCAGGCAAAGGCGTATGGGTGCAGGGGAGTTCCAGTGATGAAAGATGAGGCGCAGGCCGCAACGTTCACTACGTTGCAGGCGCTGATGTGGCCCGAGTTCGGCATCTGCACCGAGCGGGAACTCTACGTGTGTACCGAGGGCGCAGTGGCGCTGTCTGATACCCGGCATGACATACATTTTGCCACCGGCGGAGAAGCCTCTTTTGCCACCTGGTTCAACCTGTTCAACCTGGAAAAATGGCAGCGCGAATGCGATCTGAGCTCGCTGGTCCTGACCCTTGAAGGCGCAGGGGATTTCGAACTTTCGGTTTTCCTGGCGCCGTCCAACCGGTCCTGGGACCTGGTGAGCTGCGAGTATGTGACTCTTTCGGAAGACGCGGCCAAAGAGGGCCGACTGCGGGTGGATCTGTCGCATCTGCTGCAACAGGGCTGCGCCGAGGGTGTGCTCTATTTCGCGCTGCGGGCGATGGGACCGGGACATCTGGTCGGGGCTGCCTGGCAGACGCAGGATGCGCCGAAACGCCAGCCGCAGCTGGCGCTGGCGGTCACCACCTTCCGACGCGAAGCCGAGGTGGCGCGTACGGTCAAGCGGTTCGCCGCCTTCCGGGAGCAGTCCTGGATGAAGGACCACGTGCAGATGATCGTCACCGACAACGGGCGAACGGTCGATCTGGATCCCCCCGAAGGCGTCAGCATCGTGCCCAATGAAAACCTGGGCGGGGCAGGCGGCTTTACCCGGGGGCTGCTGGAGGCCCGGGCGCGTGGGGCGTCCCATTGCCTGTTCATGGATGACGATGCCTCGATCCACATGGAAAGCCTGGAGCGCACCTGGATGCTGCTGGCCTATGCCACGGATCCCAAGACGGCCATTGCCGGGGCGATGATCAGCGAACAGCACCGCTGGGCGATTTGGGAAAACGGCGCTCTCTTTCACACCCGCTGCCTGCCGCAGCACATGGGCACCGATCTGCGCAACAAGAGCGAGATGATCGCGATGGAAAACCTGGCCACCCGGCCGGTGCCGAATACCTTTTATGGCGGCTGGTGGTATTTCGCCTTCCCGGTGGACGCGGCCCGGCACCTCGCCTTCCCCTTTTTCGTGCGCGGCGATGATGTCAGCTTCTCGCTGGCCAATGATTTCAACATTCTCACCCTCAACGGGGTGGTTTCCTTCCAGGAAAGCTTTACCGAGAAGGAAAGCCCGCAGACCTGGTACCTGGACCTGCGCAGCCATATGGCCCACCACATGAGCCTGCCGATGCTGGACGTGGGGGGCAAGGGGGTTCTGAAGATCGCCGCATGGTTCTTCCTGCGCAACCTGCCGCGGATGCATTACGACACGTTGGCGGCCATCAACCTGGCGGTCGAGGACGTGATGCAGGGGCCGGAGTTCTTCGACCAGCACGCTGACATGGCGACCCGCCGCGCCGATCTGAAGGCGCTGACAGGCGACGAGACCTGGCAGCCGCTGGATCCGCACAGGCCGCTGGCGCCGGTGCGCCAAAAACCGCCAAGCTGGGCAGCGCGCCTGGCGATGAAGCTGACGCTGAACGGGCTTTTGATCCCCGGCTTTGCCCGTCTGGGGCGCAAGATCACCCTGGAGGCGCCGCATAGGGGCCATATCGGCTATGTCTGGGGCGCCTCGGAGATCACCGTGCTGAACGCCGGTCAGGACAAGTATTACACCGTGCGCCATTCCAAAGGCGCGGCCTGGCGCCAGATTCGCCGCTTTGTCCGCAACGCCCGCGCCTTCCTGAAAGACTATGACCGGCTGGCGGCCAGCTACCAGGAGCGTTATGACGATCTCACCAGTGAGGACTACTGGAAAAACAAGTTGGGCCTGACGCCCGTGACAAAGATTCAGCAGGACGCCGCCGAGTGAAAGCGATTAAACGACTGCTTCGCCGCCCCGCCCCGGGGCAGGGAGGTATTACCGAAGATGTAGGAACCGCGGCAGCGGAGATGTCCGGCCGCCTGGCGCCCTCCGGGCAGGCATCGCTCAAGGTGATCCTGTTCATCGGTCATCACAAGGTGGGATCGACATCGCTGCAGGATTACCTGTCGCGCAATGCCGCCGCCCTGTCGCGGGTGGGGATCCTTTATCCTTACGTGGATTTCGAAGGCATGGCGCATATGGCTGCTACGGCGGCCGGGCATGCGCAGCCCGAAGGCTCGCTGCCGATCAATGTGCGCGAGCCGCATAATGCGCTGGCCTTCCGGATGCTGGCGACGCAGAAAAACGGCGCGGTGCCTGCCTATCACAAACGCCTGCCCGCCCTGCCGCAAATGCTGCATGCCATCCGCCAGCAGATCCGCTTTTCCCAGCCGCATACGGTGATCCTCGCGGCCGAGGTCTTTGCCAATTTCAATGCCGTCTCGCCGGAGCTGATCGATCAGCTGGTTGAACATTTTCCAGGGGCAGAGTTCACCGTCGTGGCAACCCTGCGCCGGATCGATGAATATCTTGCCTCCTGGCACGGGCAGCGGCTGAAGTTCGGCCACAAGCTGAAACCCCTGCGCGAGGACGGGGTCGACAGCTACGGCATGGGGATTCATTTCAATTACCGCCTGATGATCGAAGGCTGGCTGAAGGCACTGCCTGAGGCCCGCGTCATCCTGCGCGATTACGCCGATGTGCGTGCGAATGGTGGATCGGTGAATGATTTCATCACCCAGACCGGGCTGCAGATGCCCGAGGGTCTGCTGCCCGAGCGGCGCGAGAACGATTCCATTCACCGGGGAATCTACGAGATCATCCGCCGTGCCAATATGGAGCTGCCCCAGCCCCAGGCGGCAGAGTTGCGCCACAGCCTGCGCGCGCTGGCACCGAAATTGAACCTGCCGCCCAGTCATTCTGTGGAACTCTTCGGGGCGGAGACCCGCGCCCGGATGCTGGAACGGTTCCGCCCGATCGATACCTGGCTGGGCGAGGCAATGGGCCAGGAGGGCTTTTTTGACGATCTGGAAGCCGTTCTGGAGCCGGACCCTCTGCCGGAACTGGAGACGGCCCGCATCGCACTGGAACAGATCGAGGCCCGTAAGGCCTGGCGTGAGAGCTGGCGTGAAGATGAGGCCGTAGAAACATTTTTGTCGGGGTTGGCTGGTGGGGGGACCACTCCAGACAAGACAGCGTAATGAGAAAGCCGTTTTATGGTCAAGGAACTGATTATTCACCTGGGGGACACGAAAACGGGCTCCACGACGCTGCAAGGCGTGTTGCGGTCCGGATCCTACACCCTACCGGGCGCACAGCAGCTATTGTACCCGGGGCGGCACCTTAATCACAACTACCTAGCCCAGGGGTTGTACCGGAAAGAGAAAAAAGCCGGAAACACGAGACGTTTCAGGAAACTGCATCAGGCGCTGGAGAGCAGTGATACAGATTTTGCTGTGGTTTCGGCGGAGCATTTCCAGTTTGCCTCTCCGAGGCACCTGCAACAGGTGATCCAGGAGACACTCCCTGGGTATGAGCATAAAATCCGTCTGATCTCCTATGTTCGCCCCCATGCGGAAAAGCTGTTGTCCGCGTTTTCGGAACAGATAAAATTCGGGATGGTAAAAGGTGGGCTTCGGGGTTTCTTCAACCGGATGTCCGCACGGGGTACGCTGGATTATACGCCCCGGTTCCTGGAATGGAGGGATACCTTTGGCGATCGCTTCGAGCTGCGCCCTTTTGTCCGCCAGGAGCTGTTCCGTGAAGATATTTCGGCCGATTTTTTTCACTTTCTCACAGGAGAAGAAGGCACGGAATTGCAGGGTAAGACAGTCGACAACCCGGCGCTGACCGTGGGACAGATCGCGCTTTTGCAGCATGTGCATCACGTGTTTCGGTCCGAGGCTGCCAGGCAGGAGATCGACAGAAAGCTTATGCGGCGGGTCCTGACCGCATTGAGTCAGGCCGTGACGCAGGAAATCAAAAGAACAGGTATCGGCAAAGAGACTGGCCGCCTGCATATTCCCCGGAGCCTGATCGGAAAGGTCATTGATCGCTATCAGGAGGATGCGGCAGCACTGGACGCAGCCTTCTTCACAGGGATACCAATGACGGAGGCCTTGCAGGCGGCGCCGCAGAAACTGAGCGGGAAGAAACAATCCTTCAGTGCCGCAGATTACTTTGACACAGAGACACTGCTGGGGGTTGAGGCTCTGTCCGGCGCGCTCTCTGCCTTGGCGCTGCATACCCCGGAGCAGTTTCAGAAGAAGATGAAAGCGGCTTACAGACAGAACGGAAACAGAGGGTCGACAGGGTGGCGAGGCTAACCTTCCTGCTGAATGCCCCTGCCGGGACGCCTAGCTTAGCCTTCTGTCAGGTGTCTGGCGGGCCGTAGTCCAGAGGGGACAAAAGCGGTCTTGCCTGATAGCCGCCTTTATCCCCGGGGGAGCTGCGCGGCACGATGCGTCCCTTGGACGTGATCTTCATCTTGTCCAGCGGGTAACCGAACTGGTGCATCAGCCGCCCCAGCCGTTTTTCCACCAGCCTGATCTGCTGGGCGGGAAGCGCGTGGCGAAATTTGGCGAAATTTGTGGTCATGAGAGGCTTGGCGACATTCTGACGTTGCCGGTTGCTACCTGCCAGGGTGGTGGCCTCCTCGGTGCTGTGAAAGTCTAGCATCTCCGGCTCGAATGATTGGTCGAGAAAGAGGCACAGGCGCCGTAGAACAGCTTCGGCATCAATCAGCAGGTCTTCGTAGCGATGCAGAAAGACGCGTTCAGGCCCAAGGACGCCAAGCGCATGCAGGCCGCCCAGCTGGTCCTCTTTCCAGATCCGCAGCGCGTTCTTGGTGGTTCCGAATTTGTTTTTTGTGCCCTCTCTCAGGGCTGCAGCCGAGGCAAAATAGTCGCGGGGATCACGCACCTGAAAAATAAATTTTGCATCCGGAAAACACTCCAGAATGAAGAACAGCAGCTTGTGCAGGTTGTTCTCCTTGATGAAGACTCGTTTGCCTGCGGCTGCAGGCGTGGCGTCGATATAGAGAAACCGGGCCAGGCGATGCGGATCGATCTGATCCTGAGCAGAGAGCCAGGCGGCGGCGGCCTGCGCTTCTTTCTTTGTGCCGAGCAGTTTTTCCAGCCTTTTGGGGATCCTGTTACACATCCGCTGCCAGGCGACAGATTGGGTGTCACCGGCTAGGGTCTGGTGAAGATTAAGCAGGACATTCTGGCCAAAGTGAAACGGCGGCGGGGCATAAAACGCAGAATGGGCGCCCACGATACGGCTGATCAGGTTAGAGCCGGAACGTTCAGAGCAGATCAGGAAAACGGGGGGGTGTTGCATTTTTTTCTTTTCGTTGGGGCCGACGCAGGGAGCGGGTCAGCGAAATATGCGCCTGGCGATCTGGCGTGAAAAACTCTGTCGCCCGTGATAGTCATTCATATGGCTGATATTTTTAAAATCGGCCTGCTCCACCACAAAATCGGTGTCCAGCATGATGTCAATTCCGGTCTCGCGGACAGCCTGCTCCACCACGGCGCTGAAATGATTTTGGCCGCGGGCTCTTGCTGCGTTCAGGGCGCTTTGGCCCTCGGGGTGCTGGATGGGGTGGATCACTGCGGTGACGCGGTCGCTGACCTCCTGCAAAGCCCTGACGCCGCGGATCCAGGCAGCGACAGCCTTGTCGTCCATTTTTATCCCGCCCTCGAAAGCCTCGCAGATTTCCTTGGATCGCTTGCGTTCCCAGTTGGCTTGCGGGGCGACCTGCCCAGGGGTGTCCATCGGTGCGATGGCGCCGCCGGTGGCGGTGTCCCAGATGGTGTCTGCGTCATAGTATTTGCGCGGAACATTGCGAAACAGGCCAGCCTTGAAATCCTCCAGGATCTCGATGTCGCCTGCGGGGGGCATGATCGACAGCTGCATGATTTCCATTTCGATCACGGCATGGGCCAGACGACGCCCCTGGGCCTGCAGGGTGCCACGGATATATTCGCAGACTTCGGCGATGCCCTGGACGCTGAGCATGGCCATGCCAAGATTGGCAACTCGCACATCCTGCCCGGATGCGCAGGATTCGATGGTTTCCGGGCTGATCCCGCGCATGAAGCCGGAAGAGCCGACGCAGAGTACCAGCGGTTTTGGGGTGTCGGCGACGAACCCGGGGAATTTATCAAGCATATCCAGCGCCCGCATGGCGCGGTAGTGCAGGTTGCGTTTCAGTTCGGGGGCTTTCAGGCTGCCCGGGGCAGGAGGCTGAAAGCGGTCCGCTCCCTTCGGTGCCAGAGCGCGGCGTAGAAATGCCACCATCTGCCACAGGGACATTTGCGACAGCTCGGTTGCGGTCTCTTGGGTCAGCTCCAGTCCGAAATGCTTTTCCAGCCGCACGGTGAAATCGACGAACCCCATTGAATCCAGCCCGCCATCCATGAGGTTTTCGGCCTGTTCCAGTTCCTTGCGTGACAGGGCCGGGTTGATCTCCTGTGCAAACTGGATCAGCCGGTCATAGCGTTTCATCTTCTGTTTGGGGGCGGATTGCTGGTTCTGTTTCTCGAGACGCTTTAGAACGCGCTGGCCAATGGCGCCGCGGTCGACCTTGCCGCTGGCGTTCTTGGGGAATTGTGGCATGACCAGAACTCGGGTGGGGGTCATGTAGTCGGGCAGGTGCCCCTTGATGGCCGTGCGGATTTGGTGGCCGGGGCCGTCCCAGCCCTCGACCACGCCGACCAGCGATGTGGGGGTCGGGGATTTTAGCGGCATCGGCACCACCACGGCGTTGCAGCCGGCGGCGGTGGCGCGTAGCAGGGACTCGATTTCGCCCAGTTCTACCCGGTACCCGCGGATCTTAATCTGATTGTCGATGCGATCAATGAACTGAAGAGTGCCATCGGCCCCCACATCGACCCGGTCGCCGGTGCGGTAATGCACCCTGTCCTTGCCCGCGGGCCGCACAAAGGCCGCGGCGGTTTTTTCAGCATCTGCCACATAGCCATCAGCCACCTGCGGGCCAGTCACCAGCAATTCACCGCTTTCGCCGACACTGGCGGGGGTGCCATCCTCTTTCAGCACGAGGGTTTCCATGCCTGGAAGGGCGGTGCCGATCGGGACCAGGTTGAAACGGCCGCGAATTCTGTCAGGGTCGGCGGGCAGCACATAGCGGGTGCAGGCGATGGTGGCCTCGGTCGGGCCGTACCAGTTTTCCACCCGGTGGCCGGTGGCCCGGGCCCAGTCCTGCGCCAGATCGACCGGAAGGGCCTCACCGCAGAACAGGGACAAGCGCAGCTGATCCAGGGCGCCGGGGGTCAGCGCGCCCTGCTGGCGCATCTTCTGGCCAAGGCTCGGCACCGAGAACCAACAGGTGATACCCTGACGGCGGACATAGTCGGCCGGGGCCTCCAGATCCGCAGCCGAGGGCACGATCAGATGCGCGCCAGCCCGCCAGCAGACAAACATGTCATGGGCGCTCAGATCGAAGGTCAAGTCGAAGTTCTGCGACAGCCGGTCGACGGGGCCGTAATCGGCGACCTGGAAGGTGGCATCAAGATAAGCACCGAGGTTGCTGTGCCGGATCGCTACCCCCTTGGGCTGGCCGGTGCTGCCTGAGGTGAACAGCACATAGGCGTAGGGGTTGTCATGGATCCGCGCAGGCGGCGTACGCTCTTGGGGCAGGGCGCTGAGATCAATCTGCTGCGGCAGCGGCCCGTCGGCAGGTACGGCCAGGATGTCTTCCACGGCTGCGGCATCCTGCGCTTCATAAAGCACCGCCGAGGCGCCGGAGCGCTCCAGGATATAGCGGTTGCGTTCAGGCGGGAACTTCGGGTTCAGCGGCACATAGGCATGGCCACGCATCAGCACCCCCAGCACAGCGGCATAGATATCCGCACCGCGGCTGGCGTAGATCGCGGTGACTGGTTGTGTCTGTGCCGTTTCGGTGTCGGCAATGGCGGCTGCAATAGTCTGAACCCGGGCGTTTAGAACCGCGTAGCTGAGCGTTTTACCACCTGCGCTGAGGGCGGGCTGATCTGCGTAATGCAGGGCTGAAGCCCGGAAGTCGTCAGCCGCCTGCCATGTCCCATGAACTTGAGAACGCGGTTCAAGGTTTGCCATATTCGAAGAGTCCGCCAGCTGAAATTATCATTGAGCTTGTCCCAAAAACGCAGTCGTGAAACAAGGTGTAAATTATTGAGCCAGCCGCCACCGAGGCTTTTGCGGCTGGGGCAGGCGTGCAGGGAAAACACGATCCAGAATAGGACATATAAGCGGATGTCGATCAAAGTGCTTTATATTGCGGGAGCGGGACGATCGGGGTCGACGTTTTTGTCTCTGATGCTGTCCCAGCATGCGCAGACCTATAACATTGGCCAGATCCGCGACCTGCCTGAGGCCCGCAGGAGTGCGGCGCCCTGCAGTTGCCGCAGATCGGTGCCGGATTGTGCGTATTGGGGACCGGTGATCGCTCGGCTCGAGGCAGCCCATGGCCCGGATGCGCTGCAGGCGCTGCAGGCAGGAATGGCGGCGTTCGGCACGGCCTCCGGGGAGGCCCCCAACTGGCATGAGCCGCAGGTACGCGACAAACTGGCGCGGGAAAATGCAGAGTTTCTGACCCTGTTCGGTGATCTTTATGCGGCGGCGGCGGAGCAGGCAGGTGGGCGGATGCTCATCGACAGTTCGAAATCGGTGGACCTGTGTCTGGCGCTGAGCCTGTTGCCGCAGGTCGATCTGTATATCCTTAATCTGGTGCGCGATCCGCGCGCGGTGGCGGTCAGCTGGGCCAAGGTACTGAAACGTCCGAAGGTGCTGCGGGGACGGACCCGCAACTGGGCGGGCCGTCAGCGCCGTCTGAAACGGCTTGAGGCGCTGGATCCGGTGAAATTCATGCTGCTGCGCTATGAGGATCTCACGTTGGATCCGCAGCATTGGATGGGACGGATTCAGGACTGGGCCGGGGTGCCGCGGGATCTGACCCTGTTCACCGGCCCCGATACTGCGGATATTTCTTGGGAGGAGGCGCATCTCTTCCCGCCGGCCAATGCTACGGTTCTCAAAGAACGCAAGTCCAAGATCGAGATCCGTCCTGCCGAAAGCTGGAAGCAGGCCAAGAATGCCGATCTGCATGCCATGGCCGAAGAGGTGACCTTTCCCTTTGCGGAAACCCTTGGCTATAGCAGGGGACTTGGCTGAGGCGCGGTGCGGACGGGCTGTATTCCCTGTTTTACGGTGACAGGGCATCCCCTTAGAAATTTGATGCAGGAGGCAGGGTTATGTCAGCAGGAAAACTCCTTATGGTGGGCGCGGGCCTATCGGGTGCGGTGATCGGGCGGCATCTGGCCGAGGCGGGCTATGACATCACCGTGGTGGATGCGCGCGATCATATCGGCGGCAACTGCCACACCGAGCGGGACGAAGGCACCGGGGTCATGGTGCATATCTACGGGCCGCATATCTTCCACACCGACGATGCCGAGGTCTGGGACTATGTGAACACCTATGAGACCTTCCTGCCCTACAAGAACCGGGTGAAGACCACCTCGGTGGATCCCAAGGGCCGGCGCGGCGTCTTTTCGCTGCCGGTGAACCTGCACACCATCAACCAGTTCTTCGGCAAGACCCTGCGCCCGGAAGAGGCACACGCCTTCATCACCGAGGAACAGGCCGATACCTCGATCACCGATCCGCAGACCTTCGAAGAACAGGCGATGCGCTTTGTCGGCAAGGACCTTTATGAGGCCTTCTTCAAGGGCTACACGATCAAGCAATGGGGCGTGCAGCCGTCTGAACTGCCGGCCTCGATCCTGAAACGCCTGCCGGTGCGCTTCAACTACGACGACAACTATTTCTTCCACAAATTCCAAGGCATGCCGGAAAACGGCTATACCGCGATGATCGAGAAGATCCTCGACCATCCCAGCATCACCGTGAAGCTGTCGACCACATTCACCCGTGAGATGGCTGCGGAATATGACCACGTGTTCTATTCCGGACCGCTGGATGGGTATTTCGACTATGAACTGGGCCGCCTCGGCTATCGCACGCTAGATTTCGAACGTTTCACCCATGAGGGCGATTACCAGGGCTGCGCGGTGATGAACTACGGCGAGGAAGCGGTGCCCTATACCCGCATCACCGAGCACAAGCATTTCTCCCCCTGGGAGGAGCACGAGGGATCGGTGCTCTACCGCGAATTCTCCCGCAGCGCCGAGCCGGGCGATATCCCCTATTACCCGATCCGCCAGGTGAAGGAAAAAGCCCTCTTGGCCGATTACGTGAAACTGGCCGAACAGACATCAGGGGTTACTTTCGTGGGGCGTCTTGGCACCTATCGCTATCTCGACATGGATGTGACCATCCGCGAGGCGCTGGACACCGCGCGCGGCTTCCTTGAGGCCGCCGAGGCGGGCAATGCGGCCCCGGCCTTTGCCGTGGCGCCGCTGTAGAGGGTCTCAGGCAGATTTGCCACGAGTGAGCGATCCACATTTCCTTCAGACCTAATATCAGGATTTATTATGGCACTGGCGATTGTTGTTTTGGCTGCCGGCCGCGGAACGCGGATGGTTTCAGCGCAGCCTAAAGTTCTGCACCCGATTGCAGGTCTTCCGATGCTGTTCCATGCGATGCGGGCAGCGTCTTCTCTGGAGCCCGAGCAGTTCATTGTCGTTGCGGGCTTTGGCGCACAGCAAACGGCTGATGCTGTGCAGGCGTATGCTCCTTATGCCAAAATTGTTATTCAGGACGAACAGCTTGGAACAGCCCATGCGGTCGATCAGGCACGTGGACTTCTGGCAGATTTTGAGGGCGATGTTATTGTTTTATTCGGGGATACTCCGTTCATTCGCCCTCATACGCTGGAGGCGATGCTGAAGGCGCGCCGTGCGGGGGCGGATTTTGTCGCCTTGGGGTTCGAACCTGAAGATCCGGGGCGCTATGGTCGTCTAGTCGTGGAAGAAGGGCGTTTGCGCCGGATTGTTGAAGCCAAAGACGCGACGGCTGAAGAGCTGAAAATCGGGCTATGCAATTCTGGGGTGGTCTGTGCGGACAGGAAAAACCTGTTTGAGTTGATCAGTCAAATTGGGTGCCATAATGCAGCTCAAGAATATTACCTTACAGATGTCGTGGAAAAAGCCAATGATGCGGGGCTTATTTGCTCGGTTGTGACCTGTGCGGAGGAAGAAACGCTTGGCATCAATTCACGGGCAGAGCTGGCGCGAGCTGAAGCGATTTTTCAGAACCGGGCGCGCCAGGCTGCAATGGCTGAAGGTGTGACATTGGTTGCGCCGGAAACTGTTTTTTTTGCGCCTGACACGCGGATGGCCCGGGATGTTCTGGTGGAGCCGCATGTGGTGTTCGGACCTGGGGTTCGATTGGATGAAGGTGCGGTGGTGCGCGCCTTTTCGCACCTAGAGGGATGCCGGATCCGTCGGGGGGCCGTGATTGGTCCTTATGCCCGTATCCGGCCTGGCAGCTCTATTGGTGAAGGGGCCAAGGTTGGTAATTTTGTGGAAACTAAAAACACCACGTTTGAGGCGGGTGCCAAGGCCAATCACCTGAGTTATCTGGGGGATGCGCATATTGGCGCTGCAGCCAATATCGGAGCGGGTACGATTACGTGCAACTATGATGGGGTGATGAAGCACCAAACCGAGGTCGGGGCGGGGGCCTTCATCGGAAGTAACAGTGCCTTGGTGGCGCCGGTGTCCGTTGGAGCCGGGGCCATTGTGGCTGCAGGGTCCGTGATTACTCATGAGGTGCCAAGCGATGCGCTGGCTCTATCGCGGGCGGATCAGAACAATAAGGCCGGCGGCGCAGACCGATTACGGCAGCGCCAGAGAAACCGAAAGACTGCAGTGAAATAATGCAAGGGACTACATAGCATGTGTGGAATCGTTGGTGTCTTGGGCCAGCATCAGGCAGCGCCTGTTTTGATCGAAGGATTGAAGCGGCTGGAGTATCGTGGCTATGACAGCGCGGGTATCGCAACCTTGAGTGGAGGTTGCTTGGACCGCCGTAGGGCAGTCGGAAAGCTGGCCAACTTGAGTGATCTGCTGGTGCATGAGCCTCTGGCTGGTACTGCGGGCATTGGTCATACGCGTTGGGCCACCCATGGTGGGCCGTCCTTGAAAAATGCCCACCCCCATGCCCGGGACCGGGTTGCGGTTGTCCATAACGGTATCATCGAAAATTATCGTGAGCTACGTGCTTTTCTGGCGGAGCATGGGCTGAAGGCGGAAACCGAGACCGATACCGAAACCCTGGCGATGCTGTGCGCGTATTATCTGCAGCAGGGGCTGGAGCCAGTGGCAGCTGCCCGTACGACCATCTCTCGACTGGAAGGGGCGTATGCGCTGTGTTTCCTGTTTGAAGGGGAAGAGGACCTGATTGTGGCCGCCCGCCACGGCAGCCCGCTGGCGATCGGCTGGGGCACAGGCGAGATGTTTATCGGATCAGATGCATTGGCGCTGGCACCGATGACCTCGCAAGTCACGTATCTGGAAGAGGGTGACATGGCAGTGGTAACCCGGGCAGGCTGTGACATTGAAGATGCCGAAGGTACTCCGGTAGACCGTGCCCGGAGCGAAATTGGGCAATCGGTTGCCGCTGTGGGAAAGGATGGCCATCGCCATTTCATGTCCAAAGAAATTGCGGAACAGCCTGGGGTTCTGGGCGCAGCTCTCCAGTACTATCTGGACGGTGGTGATGGGCAACGGGCTTTGGAGCAGATTGACTTCAGCCGTTTTGATCGGGTTGTGATGGTGGCTTGCGGGACTGCTTCTCTGGCTTGCCTGACTGCAAAATATTGGTTCGAGCAAATCGCCAACCTACCGGTCGAGGTCGATATCGCCTCAGAATTCCGTTACCGCGAACCGCCGGTGTCAGAGCGAACCCTAGCATTGTTTGTATCGCAGTCAGGGGAGACTGCCGACACATTGGCGGCGCTGCGTTACTGCGCGGGAAAGGCCGGTATGATCCTGTCTGTCGTTAACGTACCCGAAAGCTCAATCGCGCGCGAAAGTGGCGTGGCGCTGCCGATCATGGCGGGCCCGGAAATTGGTGTGGCCTCTACCAAGGCCTTTACCTGCCAGTTGGCGGTGCTAGCTGCTCTGGCGTTGGAAGCGGCACATCAGACCGGGGCCCAGCCGACAGGGTTGCTGGAGGACTATAAGGCGCAACTGCGCCATATGCCCAGCCAGGTCGCGGAGGCGCTGACCTGCGAGGCAGAGGTGCGTGGTGTGGCCGCGCAGCTTGCCCGTTTCAGCCACGCTCTGTTCCTTGGTCGCGGCGCGCTTTATCCGCTGGCACTGGAGGGAGCTCTGAAGTTGAAGGAGATCAGCTATATTCATGCCGAGGGCTATGCCAGCGGCGAGCTGAAGCATGGACCCATCGCCCTGATTGACGAGGAAATGCCGGTCGTGGTGCTGGCGCCGCATGATCAGCTCTTCGACAAGACGGTCTCCAATATGCAGGAGGTGATGGCGCGCAGCGGCAGAATTGTGATGGTGAGTGAGGCCAAGGGGCTTCAGGCGGCCGGGGAGGGGGTTTGGCAACAGATCCGCATGGCGCCGGTGCCTGGACCTTTTGCCGCCATCGCTTATGCGGTACCGTTGCAGTTATTGGCCTACCACACTGCGGTTGAGAAAGGCACCGACGTGGATCAACCCCGCAACCTGGCGAAATCAGTGACGGTGGAGTAGGCGCAGCCCGGCTTTGTCTTTCAACGCTTCTCTAACCAATCAGTGTCGTAGCCCCGGTCCCCGAGCAGCCAGTCGACATCCGGCAGGCTGCTCAGCAGCGTCCGTGCGCCGCTGACCTGACCGGCGGTGACGATCGGTCCCCGAACGCCATCGTGAGGCGCAGAGCCTGCGACCTCGGAGAGAACCATGACCCCGGACGGGCGCCGCACCCCGCCGCTTGACAAAGCCGCAAACAGAGAACGTCGTTACTGACGTGTCTTATGGGGAGTTTGTCATGCGCGGCGAGATCCTGGGCGTTGAACGGCGGCGGCGCTGGAGCGACGAGGAGAAGCTTGCGATCGTCACATCTGTGGGGATCGACGGGGGGCAACGGGCGGTGCCTTCGGTTTCCCAGTGATCTGGACGCAGGGGTGCTGACCAGGCTGATCCACGTAGTTGAGGCAGCATGATCGGCCCAGGAACCGGTGTCTGGGTGTATCTTGCCTGCGGCGTCACAGACATGTGCAAAGGTATCGGGGGGGCAGCCCTTGCCCAGGATGTTCTGCACCAGAAGCCCGCAGGAGGTGCCGTCTTTGCCTTCCGGGGCTGCCGCGGCGACCGGCCGAAGCTTTTGTATTGATGGTGTGGATACCTCACCCCACAACGGCATCGCAATGTGCCACTATGGTGATGTTCAAAAGCACCAGAATGGAGGAGGTATCCATGAAAGAGGTTACAATAACCGGTATCGACTTGGCAAAATCAGCTTTCCAGCTTCACGGAGCATCAGCATCCGGCGAGCCGGTCTTTCGCAAGAAATTATCGCGTGCTCAGGTTTTGAAGTTTCTGGGCACCTTGCCCTCATGCCTTGTTGCGATCGAGGCCTGTGCGTCGTCGCGTTGCTGGGGGCGTGAGATCACCAAATTGGGGTATGAGGTCAGGTGGCGTGCCCCCATCGGGTGGTCCGGTTTGATTGCTAGTGCATCGTTGGCCTCTGGTCCATTGGTACGATGCTTTCCGGCGTGGGTGGGCGGTAGCCCAGAGCGCTGTGCGGCCTGATCGTGTTGTAGTGGATGCGCCAATAGCTAAATTTCACCACCTTGACGGGTCTGCCCTAAGGCGGCATTACAGCACTGCAATCGGCCCAAAGGGCGTCTTTTAGACTATATGTACCGCAAATGGAGTGACTTATTTGCCTGACTTTATTGTGGAGTTTCAAGAAAAAATTGACAATCGGACGGCCGTTATTGGTATCATAGGTATGGGCTATGTCGGGCAGCCGCTGGCCCTGCGGTATACGGAAGTTGGCTTTAAAGTACTTGGCTTCGATATCGACCCGACAAAGGTTGCGGAGTTGAACGCAGGTCATTCTGCCATTGAGCATATCTCAGACGACCAGATTGCCGCTGCACGCGCTGCGGGGTTTGAGGGTACGGCAGATTTTTCCCGGATCTCCGAGGCGGATGCCCTGATTATCTGCGTGCCGACGCCGCTGAACAAATATCGTGAACCCGACCTGAGCTTCGTGACCAAAACCTGTGACGCCATCGTGCCATTCCTGCGCCCTGGTCAGGCCGTTTCCTTGGAAAGCACAACCTATCCCGGAACAACCGAAGAAGAGGTTGTGCCACGTATCACCGCAGCCGGGCTGGTCGTGGGCGAAACGGTCTTTGCGATCTATTCGCCTGAGCGAGAGGATCCTGGAAACAAGAATTTCGACACTCGTTCGATTCCCAAAGTGGTGGGCGGCCATACTTCGGCCTGTCTCGAAATTGGCCGCGCACTTTATGGCTGCGCTGTTGATCAGGTAGTTCCTGTCAGTTCGACCCGCGCTGCCGAGATGACGAAGCTGCTTGAGAACATTCACCGGGCCGTGAATATCGGTCTCGTCAACGAGATGAAGGTCGTGGCCGACCGCATGGACATAGATATCTTCGAGGTGATTGATGCAGCAAAGACCAAACCTTTTGGGTTTAGCGCCTATTACCCCGGTCCGGGCCTTGGCGGTCACTGTATTCCGATTGATCCATTCTATCTGACTTGGAAAGCACGCGAATACGGGCTGCATACCCGCTTCATCGAATTGGCTGGCGAAGTGAACCGCGCCATGCCGGAGTATGTGCTGGACAAGCTGGTCTCTGCACTGAACGAGCGGGGGCGCGCCCTGAAAGGTGCAAAGGTTCTGGTGCTCGGCATCGCCTACAAGAAGAACGTTGACGACATGCGTGAATCTCCTTCGGTCGAACTGATGGAACTTATCCGCGACAAGGGCGGCGTTCTGTCCTATTCAGATCCGCATGTGCCCGTCTTCCCAGAGATGCGTGAACACTGTTTCGATCTGACCTCTGTGGCGCTGACCCCAAATACAATTGCTGGATTCGACGCCGTGATTTTGGCAACTGACCACGACGGCTTCGCCTATGACATGATCCGCGATCACGCCCGGCTGATCATTGACAGTCGCGGTGTTTGGCGCGACTCTATCCCGAATATCGTAAAGGCTTGACCCCATATGAAGCGTTTTGCTCTGCTCGGCGCTGCCGGCTATATCGCGCCTCGGCACATGAAAGCTATCAAAGACACCGGCAATAGTATTGCCGCAGCGATGGATGTGAATGACTCTGTCGGCATCCTCGACAGTCATTTTCCTGATGCGCATTTTTTCACCCAGTTCGAGCAGTTCGACGCCCATATGGACGCAGAGCGCCGCGCCGGTCGCCCGCTTGATTATGTGGCGATAGCCTCGCCCAATTTCCTGCATGATGCGCATATGCGCTATGCGCTGCGCGTGGGCGCCGATGCGATCTGTGAAAAACCCCTGGTGCTGAATCCCGAAGATATCGACGGGCTAAAGGCGCTTGAGGCCGATACGGGGCGCAAGATCAACACGATCTTACAATTACGTCTGCATCCTGCGATCATAGCATTGCGGGATCGGATAGCCGCGAGCCCAAAAGACAGCAAGGCTGATGTGGATCTCACCTACATTACATCGCGTGGGAATTGGTATCTGAAAAGCTGGAAGGGTGCCGTCGAAAAATCGGGCGGCATTGCCACAAACATCGGGGTGCACTTTTTTGACATGCTACATTTCCTGTATGGAGAGCTGCAGCAGAACGTGGTGCACCTCAACACCCCGACAAAGGCTGCCGGATACCTTGAATACGAGCGCGCGCGGGTGCGCTGGTTTCTCTCGCTTGATATTAATGATGTCCCCGAGGCCGAGCGCGCTAAAGGCAAGCGTACCTTCCGCGCGGTTCTAGCCGATGGCGAGGATATCGAGTTTTCCGACGGTTTTACCGAATTACACACCCGAATCTATGAAGAAGTGCTGCAAGGTCGCGGTTTCGGTGTCGAGGAAAACCGGGTCGCCATCGAAACAGTCTCCCATATTCGCAATGCTCCCGTTGTGACTTCAGGCGAGCGACATCCCTTTGTGCTTTCCGGGAGAAAATCATGAGTGTAACCATTCATCCCTCGGCCATTGTCGATGAAGGAGCTCGGGTCGGAGAAGGCAGTCGGGTCTGGCATTTTGCCCATGTTTGTGGTGGTGCCCAGATTGGAAAAGATGTGTCGCTGGGACAGAATGTCTTCGTGGGCAACAAGGTGGTGATTGGGAACGGATGCAAAGTTCAGAACAACGTTTCGGTCTTTGATAACGTAACGTTGGAGGAGGGGGTGTTTTGCGGTCCTTCCATGGTCTTCACCAACGTTCACAACCCGCGCGCATTGGTCGAACGTAAAAACGAGTACCGCGACACGCTGATTAAACATGGCGCAACTCTGGGGGCGAACTGCACGGTGGTCTGCGGCACCACCATCGGTCAGTTCGCATTCATCGGAGCAGGGGCCGTCGTCTCACGTGACGTACCCGATTTTGCTCTGATGGTTGGTGTCCCGGCCCGGCAGATCGGTTGGATGAGCGCCTTTGGTGAAAGGTTGGATTTGCCCCTGACCGGTAACGCCGAGACCCGCTGTCGGCACACTGGGGATGTCTATAAGCTGTCGGGCGGCAGCGTTACGCGCGAGCAGGGCGAGCTGTGATACCTTTTATCGACCTCGCCGCCCAGCAGAACCGTTTGCGTGACAGGATTGAGGCAGGAATCGCCGACGTCCTGGCCCATGGGAAGTATATCCTTGGCCCCGAAGTCGCCGAGCTTGAAGAGAAACTTACCCTTTATACGGGAGCCTCGTATTGCATTACAGTTGCCAATGGTACTGATGCTTTACAGATCGCACTGATGGCGCTCGGCGTAGGGCCGGGGGACGAGGTGATTACGCCCGCATTCAGCTATATCGCCACCGCCGAGGCCGCGCGTGTGTTGGGTGCGAAAGCGGTCTACGTCGACATTTGCGCCGACAGCTACAATCTTGACCCTGCCCTCCTGGAAGGTGCGATCACGCCCCGAACCAAAGCGATTATTCCGGTTTCGCTTTATGGGCAATGTGCTGATTTCGATAGCATCAACGCAGTTGCGGATCGCCATAATATTCCGGTCATCGAAGATGCCGCGCAAAGCTTCGGAGGCAGTTACAATGGGCGCAAATCCTGCAATCTGTCGACCATCGGTTGTACCTCATTCTTCCCGTCGAAACCGCTGGGGTGCTACGGCGACGGGGGAGCGATCTTCACTTCGGATCCGGACCTGGCGACAGCGATCCGCCAGATTGCCCGTCATGGGCAGGAACGGCGTTATTACCATGTTCGCCTCGGCGTGAATTCACGGCTGGACACGCTTCAGGCGGCAATCTTGTTGCCCAAACTTGAAATTCTGGATGATGAGATTGTGGCCCGCCAAAGCGTGGCCCATCGTTATGATGCTGCTCTACACCAGTCCGTCCGGACCCCGCAGGTGGCTCAGCACAATGTCAGTGCCTGGGCCCAGTATACGGTTCGCATACAAAATCGCCCGGAGGTGCAAGCGATACTGAAAGAAGCGGGGGTCCCCACCGCGGTGCATTATCCGCTGCCGCTACACCTTCAGCCAGCGGTTGCAGATCCGGGTGCAAACGTTCCGGTCGGAAGCCAGGCTGCCGAAGAAGTGATGAGCTTGCCGATGCACCCTTACCTGGAACCGAGTCAGATCGACCTGATCACTGAAGTTCTGAAGAAAGCCCTGCAGGAGCGCACTTCGTCATTGGGGTCCTGAAAGGCGCTGACCATGACTGGCTATTTCAAATTGATCAAAACGCAGGAATGTTCATGCCTCCTCTCCTGAAAGTGACCGGAACTGACAGGGTAACTCAGGTCTTGTCTTGCCGTGTAAAGCCGCGTGAATATTATGCCATCACTCTTCAGTTTTGGTCTTATGAGGCTGAGGGTAGCAAAGAAAATGAGAAGGCCGGGCTTCTCATTTTTTCATTCTGTGACGCGGAGGGCAACGCTGTCGCGGCACCCGATACACTTCATAGAACCAGCGCTGGCGACGCGTTTCGATATATCAACCTAACAGAATCCCCCAATTTCACCGTTGGGCTCAGCATTCCAGCCCGGGCTGTCATGATGCGTCTGGAAATCCGCCCTTGGAAACACAGGAAATTTTCGGCTGAAATCCTAAAGGTGAAGCGGGTTTCCGGGGCTGCCACCAAAGCCGTGCCGAACCTGTTTTCGCGCCCGGAGTTGGCGATCATGGACTTCCCGAGCATGTCCCCCGCGGAAATGTCCAGACGCTTCTTCCTGGAAGCAATGATGGCCGAGCAGAATCGCAAGAAAAGAGACTTCCCGAAAGCGGCGGCGGCACCACCTTCACAGGCAGAACTGCACAGAAAGAGGGAGTACAGATTAGCACTCGATTATGTGGGACGTCGTGGGCCGAAAGGAAAGCGGCCGAGGCACCTTCTGATAGGGACCAGCTATCCAAGTTCCGATCAAGTGTATGCGAGCGCCTTTTTGCATAGCCGGGTAAAGGCCTATATGGCCGCCGACGCCGAGGTCGATGTCCTCAGCTTCGCCCGTTCGAACCGCTCGACTATCTGGCGTTACGAAGGCGTCGATGTTCTGTCTGGCTATGTGCATGAGTTGACAGCGATCCTGACAGCGGGGGACTACGACTCCGTCAGTATCCATTTCCTGCATCCGCATATGTGGAGCGTGCTTCAGAATTTCTTCGACCGACACAGGTTTCACCTGTTCGTGCATGGGCATGGAGCACGCGATTGGAGCCGTACCTTCGATCCGGCCCTGGGTTTGACGTCAGCTCATCAAGAAAAGGTAAGCTCCGACCTTTATCGCGACATGTGGCAAGCGATCCTGCGCGAACCGGGCTTTCCCGAAAGTTTCATCTTCGTATCAGACTGGATGCGCCAATGCGCCGAGGATGACATGTTGGTACATTTTCCAAGAAACCGATCACATGTCGTTCACAATCCGATCGACACCGATCTGTTCGCCTTCCAGAAAAAGCCGACCGAACATGCGCGCCGAATTCTGTTGATCCGCAATTTTGACAAGTATATTTATGCCACCGATATCGCAATCCGCTGCATGGAGGAACTGCGTCGGCGCCCTATTTGGGACAGCCTTGCTTTCACTGTCTATGGCCAGGGTCAAAACCTATGCATACTGCGGGATTTTTTCGGACGAGAACAGAATGTTACCATCCATGAGCGGTTTCTGACATCCGATCAAATCCGCGCGGCGCACAGGGACCACGGGATCATGCTGATTCCGAGCCGCCTAGATTCTCAGGGCGTCTCCCGGGACGAAGCTATGTCATCGGGCTTGGTGCCGGCAACCAATGCGGTCTGCGCCATTCCAGAGTTTGTCGATGACAGCTGTGCCATACTGGCGCCGTCCGAGGACCATATCGCTCTGGCCGATGGCATCGAACGCCTGACGAGCAATGCAGATTTGTTTCAAAGGATGTCGGCCGCCGCGGCCGCTCGGGTCCGTGCGCAGTCCAGCCTGGACGACATCATCCGCCAGGAGATGAACATCCTCGGGATTGGAGATCGCCTGCCGTGACATCCGGTCGATGTCAGCGCCAAGCCAGTCTTGCAATTTATATGGTTCAAATATGCTATCTCCAAATGCCCTCCTAGTCGCGGTCCACTCACATGAACCACTCGAGCAGGCGATAATGGATTCGCTTGTTCGCGACCACGAACAGCCGATCATTTTAGATACGAAAGGGGCGAGACTACGATGCCCCAGGCAGGGGAACTGGTCCAACCTTTTTCTCGGAGACGAGAGTCCCGATTATCTGCGCCAGCGCGAAATTCAATCTTTCCTGAAGGGTTGGAAACCTGCTCGGGTCCTTGCCATCGGTACTGATGCCGCCTTGAAGCTTGACCGGCTGGTACCGGGAGATATCGCCCCCCGCGATGTCCTCCTGAGCGTCGAGGATTTCAGCTTTTCCATACGCAATAACCCGAACAAGACCAAACGATTTAGAACTGTCTTGGAGCGTTTTCCGCGGCTGTTCTGCGAAGATCAGTATCAGTTCGTTCTAGCCTCCGACAAAGGTAGCGAGATTCCGCATTTCCTGCTCGACATTGATCCCCGGGAAGGGGCGGGCGTCTGTCTTGATCCGAGCGCCACTGGCATCGGGCTAATCCGAACTCCGGGTGTTCTCGATTCCCATTGTCACAGCGTGATGCAGGACGTGCGCCGGATGCTCCCGGAGCATTATGTCAGGGTGATCGATGAAGCGGATCTTTTCTCGGACGATGACATGGCCTGCGGCCGGAGTCTTGGAGATGTCCTCCAGGAGCAACTGGGGGATCTCGGAGCGCTTGTTTTCATGGGGTATAGCCGCAATACTCAGGTCCTGATGCGCGCCTTGGGGGATGAAGCACGGTTGCGATCAGTCGCAATGGACAACTTTCACTTGTGCAACATGGTTTGGGATATCAAGCAGGAGATTCCCCTCTGCCCAGCCTATGGGTTGATTGCGGCCTTGGCAGAACGGCTGCAGGCGCCTGTGAACCACGCGCCTTTTTCCGGCCACGGCTCCATCTTGGATCAGATCAGAAAAGCCGAGGCCAAGAATGCACCGGCTTTTTACGAAGATCTGCTTGCATTGAAACAGGATGGACCGCTGGATATCTATTTCAGCATTACCCCGGTCGAAACACATTCCCGCGGGGCCCGCGCCCAGCGAGTACGCAACATGTTGCAGGCATTGGGTGAAAATGGGCGTGCTGTGATTGACGTCAGCACGGCAAGTGGCGTTTTAGAGCGACGCATCAAGCTTCTCGCATCAGAGATTGCAAGGGGCCGTGCTTTAGGCATTTTCTACGGTGAAAATTCAACCGCCCCACTGGATAGCATCACAACTTTGTCGCGGCTTTCCGCCCTGATCCGCATGGTCCGGGACCAAGGGGGCAAGACGGGTTGGTTCATCCGCGACCTGCATTTTATGGACGCGGACACCTGGACCTCCGGAAATGAACGCGACCTTATTGACCGGGCACAGTTGGAATTTTCGACTCTGAGCGAACAGATGGATATTTTCTATGCGCCGACAGACCAGTCCGCGGCGCAGTTCCGCAGTCACTTGCCGCAGCAAGCCCGCCCTCAGACAGAATGGAAGGCCTTGCCCCCCGGAATGCCACCGTTGACAGCACCACCGATATGGACGGGATCCAGTTCCGCGATCAGCTTCCTCTATACCGGCGGGCTTGGCGCTATCTACAGAATGGACACCTATCTCGATGCCGTGCGGGCGTTGCAGACAGAGACAGATGTCACTTTCGATTTCGTCGTGCGTGCACCGGAAAAGCATCATCTAGACGAGGTCGCTGCGCTGAGTCCCAGGATCCGCATCATCACTGAGGATTTTGATCACTATCGTAGTCAGGCTCGACAGGTCGTGGGGGTTTCGCTTTTGGATACGGCCTATGCAGAGGCCGCCTTCCCGCTGAAGGTTGTGAACTATGCCGCCAGAAGCGTTCCAATCCTGTGTTTCGAAGGTAGCGCATATGGTCAATTCCTGAAAACATACGAAATCGGCTGGGAATTGAAGCGCCGGCCCGGCGCCACTGCCGAGATGATGCAAGAACTGATTGCACAGGCCCGGGAAGGAAAATCGCTCGTTCCACAGGAAAATTTCCGGCGTGCCTGGGAAGACAACGCGTGGCAAAAACGCGCGCAACAGGTTTTGAAGCAGCTCAGTGCCTAGCTTGCGCGCCTATTGCGGCCTGTGCGCCGCTGAAATGATGGGAGAGTATCGAAAGTGAACAGCCATACTCAATGACCTGCCCCCCGCTGGTCCCTCGCTCATGACGAGAGTCTGCGGGTTTGATTTTGGTAGTCGTCGGTTTCGGGTTTGGCAAGCGCGGCAGGCGCGGAGCCCTCAAATAGCTCAAGCGCCT